>DATAKR010000100.1:0-30272 GCA_036261495.1 Acidimicrobiales bacterium
CTCGGTCTGGCCGACGTGTGGTGGGTCGACCTCGCCGCCGGCGCCACCGGCGGGCGCGGGCTCATGCTGCCCGGTGCCCGCGGCATCGCCCTGCCCGACGTGCCCGCCACCGCGCCGCTGCGCATCGCTCGGCGCGACTTCGAGCTCGACATCACCGACGACGCGGCCGGGACGACGCGGTGGAAGGCGTCGTGGCGCGAGCGTGACGGCCGGTCGGGCCGCCTCGACATCGCCGTCGCCCTGCCGCCGGCGCACGAGTCGCTCAACGTGGTGATCCCCTGGAGCGACCGGCGGTTCCAGTACACGTCGAAGCACCAGGCGCGACCGGCGAGCGGGACGCTGTCGGTGGGTGACCGCACGTGGTCATTCGGCGCCGGCGGTGGCTCCGACGGTGGCGTCGACGGTGGCGTCGAGGCGTGGGGCGTGCTCGCCGTCGGACGCGGCCGGTGGCCCTACCGCACGCGGTGGAACTGGGGCGGCGGCGCCGGTCGGGCGGCGTCGGGCGAGGTCGTCGGCCTGCAGCTCGGCGGCAAGTGGACCGAGGGCACCGGCTTCACCGAGAACGGCGTGCTGATCGACGGCGCGCTCACCAAGATCGGGCGGGAGCTCGAGTGGGATTACGCGTGGTCGAACCCCATGCGGCCGTGGAAGGTGCGCGACCCCGGTGGCCAGCTCGATCTCGTGTTGTCACCCCGGTACGACAAGCACTCGCGGACCGAGCTCGGCGTGCTCGGCACCGAGACGCACCAGGTGTTCGGCCGGTGGGCGGGCACGTTCGTCGACGACACCGGACGGTCGTTCGCCTTCGACGGGCTCCAGGGCTTCGCCGAGGAGTCGCGGTCTCGCTGGTGACCGCCGGCGGGGCGAGGCGTTCAGGGGGCGAAGCTCGATCGGCACTGGATGCCCCAGCGCCCCTCCTCGGCGTCGCGCACGATCACGTAGACCGCGGGGTAGACGCCGATCACCGACCCGTCGGCCCGGTAGCGGGTGAACTGCACGTCGAGGTGCACCTTGGCGGCAGTGGCGTGGATCGGGCGCCGGTGGTCCCACTCGCTGTGATGCCACCCGGCGCGCTCGCGCAGGAGCGGGATGGCGCGCGCCATGTTGTCCACCGCCTCTTCGCGTGACGACCAGATCCGCACCGTGGCGCTCGCCAGCCGGACGTGCGGGTAGGCGAGCGTGTCGGCGTGCCCGCCGGCGTCGCCGGCGTTGAACGTCGAGAGGAAGGCGTCGGTGACCGCCAGAGCGGCGTCGACGGCAGCCGGGTCGACCGGCGGTTCGGGCGACGCCGGCATCACTTGCCGTTCGGCGGCAGGCGGGTGGCGCGGGGCTCCGGGAAGTAGCGGTGGTGGTGGGCGCCGGTGAGCTCGATGATCCCGGTGCCCTCACTGCCGTCGTCCGTGCGCAGCCGCACCTCGTTGAGTCCGCCGCCGAGCGGGCCGTACCGCTGCGCCCACCGTCCCTCCGCCTCGAAGCCCAGCCGGCGCCCGCCCTCGAGCACGAGGTCGACCCGTCCCGCCACGCCGGTGACGTCGGTGCCATCGCGCCCGTACGACACCTCCTTGCCGCTCTCGTCGATCCAGTGGAGCTGGTGGTCGGCACGCACGATCGGGATCGGGTCGCTGCCGTCGGCGGGGGCGAAGGCGCCGTCGGAGAACACGAGCGACCCGTTCGGGTACTCCCAGTGCCAGAGACCGATCATCCCCTCCGGGAGCTGGAGCGCCAGCCACATCCAGAAGGGGCAGCGGGCGTGGTCGCGGATGCCCCACGAGTGGTCGCGCTGACCCCACCAGCCGTCGACCTCGTAGGTCGTGCCCTGGTGGCGGTACCACCCGGAGTACGAACCGGACTGGATCATGTGGCTCTGGTCCCACACGACCTCGTCGAACCAGCGCATCGTGCCCCGGCGCAGCGCCACCGGCTGGGTGCGCGCCTCGAAGACGAGGTCGAGGGCGACCGGGGCGGCGGGCACGTCCTCGACGCGGAGGTGGATGCGGCGGAACGGCTCCTCGATGTCGATCGTGACCGGGCCCACCGCCATGGTGTGCGGATCGCCGTCGTAGGGACGGGCGTGGCGCATCATCGTCGGCGCGCCGCCGACGCGGCCGAGCTGCAGCGCATCCATCTCGCCGCGCGCCGGGAAGTGGGCGAGCGTGAGGATGACGACGTCGCCGAGCTGGTCGCGGGGCTGCATCACGAAGAACAGGCTCTCCCGCCAGTGCTCGTGGTGGAGGGCGACGTTGGGCAGGGGCTCGGGGATCTGGTGGACGAACAGCTCGTCCATGGCGGTGAGGCGCGGCATGACGGAGGCGACTCCTTCGGAAGGGGCTACGAGGACACGCCGAGGAGCGACTCGGCGTCGAGGTCGAGGGCGTGGCGCGAGTGGCGCGTCGCCATCGTGGTGAACATGACGTCGCCGTGGTCGTCGCGTCGGACGAGCATCGACGCCGCGATCGCCATCACCAGGCCGGAGAAGGCGTGGCGCCGGTAGCCGCTCCAGCAGTCGTCCCACGAGAGGTCGACGCCGGCGGCGGTCATCCGCTCGTGGTAGCCGCGAACGAGCCGCTCTTCCTCCGCCCGCCGGACCTCGGACGGCAGGCTGGCGCCGAGGAAGTAGGCCACGTCGGCGAGCGCCGGCCCGACGGTGACGGTCTGCCAGTCGACCACCGCGACCCGTTCGCGGCCGAACAGCAGGTTGTCGAGCCGGAAGTCGCCGTGGACGACGGTCCACGGTCGTTCGCGCTCCGACAGGTAGGCCCCGGCGAACGACGGGAAGCGGCGGACCAGCGCCACGGTGTCGTCGTCGAGCATGGTCTCGTAGCGCTCGAGGAACGGCGGCACGAACATGGCGAGGAACCCGCCGGCGTCGGCACCCGACCCTCCGCCCGACCCGGCCGCGCCCCGGTTGAGCCAGGGGATGGCCTCGAGCGTGGGATCTCCCCACCGGGAGGCGTGCAGCTCGGCCAGCTCGACCAGCGCGGCGTCGGCCTGCTCGGCGGTGCACCCCGCGATCTGATCACCCTGCTCCGCCGGCGCCATGTCGTCGAGGAGGATCACGTAGGCGTCGGTCGCGGGGTCGTAGGCGGCGTGGTAGCAGCGGGGCGCGTTCACCCTGACCGTCGGCGCCAGCTCCCGGTAGAACGATGCCTCCACCTCGTAGGTCCGCGTCGCCTTGGCCGCCCCGCGGCTCACCTCGTGCGCCGACGGCACCTTGGCGACGAGGGTGGCCGGACCGGAGCCGGGCGGGTCGTAGTCGACCGTCAGCCGGAACGTGTCGGCCACCTTGCCGGTGCCGACGGGCGCCGTCGTCACCGACGCGGCGCGGCCGCCGCCGAGCACGCCGGCGAGGGCGGTGGTCAGCCAGCCGGCGGTGACGTCGGCGATGCCGTGCACGGGCGCGACGTCGTCGCGTCGGCGCTGCAGGTCGGTGTCGGCCAACGGTCCCCCTCCCGGTCGAGGAGGTGACCGTAGTGGCGCCGCCGGCTACGCGCCGGGTCGGCCGCCGGCCGCGGCACCCGTCCCGAGCGGCCGGCCGGCGACGTCACGGCACGCCTCGACCAGCGCCGGCACGAACCGCTCGGGCTCCTTGGTGATCGCGAAGTGGTCGCTCTCGACGGTGTACTCGGTGGCGCCGGGGATGGAGCGGGCCAGCTTCACCTGGCGCCGGTGGGGGACGAGCTGGTCGTTCGTGCACGCGACGACCGCGGTGGGGACGTCGACCTCGCCGATCCAGTCGCGCGAGGTGAACGCGCCGAGCGTCTGCGCCGCCTGCAGCACCTTGACCGGATCGTTGCGCCGCAGCTCCTTGTGGGCCCACTCGACGAGCCAGTCGGGCGCCAGCCGGGGCAAGAGGGCGCGGTCGACGACGCCCCGCACCTGGGCCAGGGGCGGCACGCGCGCCGCGAGCGACACGGTGGGCACGGCGGCGAACATGAGCCGGTCGCGCGGGTGGCCGCGGAAGTCGCGGCTCGTGGCCGCGAGCACCAGCCCGGCCACGCGGTCGCGGTGGCGCTGCCAGGCCAGCTGGGCGATGGGCCCGCCCATGGAGTAGCCGACGGCGATCACCCGGTCGACGCCGACGACGTCGGCCAGCGCGATGGCGTCGTCGGCGCAGTCGGCCAGGCGGAAGCGCCTCGGTGATCGGATGCCCCGCCCGTGGCCGCGGTGGTCGATGGCGAGGACGTTGAACTCGCGCGCCAGCACGTCGTAGGCGGGGAACCAGTTGAGGTCGGCACTGCCCGACAGACCGTGCAGGAGCAGCAGGGTGGGCGCATCCGGCGGGCCCTCGACGTGGCGGTAGAAGGTCGTGCCCCGCCCCGGCAGCTCGACCAGACGGCCCTGCGGGAGCGGTGGCGCCAGGTCGACCGGGTCGGTGTCGCGGCGGAGAGCGAGCATCGAACGGGATGTACCCGCCCGGTGAGGGGTGTCAACCGCGGAATTCGGACGAATGGTGCGGACCCGGGCAGGCGGCGCCGGCGTCACGGACGGGTTGGTCCGGGAGGCACCGACCCTTTCTGCGGATTTCCGTCGCCAGAACGACGAACATCCTCAGAAAGCCCGCCGGCGCCAGAACGACGAACATCCTCAGAAAGCCCGCCGGCGCCAGGTGGGATGGGCGGGGCGCGTCGTCAGGGCTGGGCGAGCGGCGCCCGGAACTCGATCACGGTGCCGTCGGCGGCGGCGAGCTTGTAGCCGCCGGCATCGTCGCTCGACATGCCGACGACGGGCAGCGACAGGGTGCGGCCGGCGCCGGACCCCACGAACGGCGCGTCGCCGAAGGTGAAGACGCCGCCGTCGGATGCGACCAGCCAGTAGCCGTCGCCGGAGCGAGTGCCCGCCATCCCGACGATCGGCTTGTTCAGGCGCAGGTCGCCGGTCGAGCCGAAGAACCCGGCGTCGCCGAAGGAGAAGATGCCCCCGTCGGATGCGACGAGCCAGTAGCCGTTGCCGGTCGGGGTGGCCGCCATCCCGACGATGGGTCGGTTGAGGCGCATCCCTCCCGTCGAGCCGTAGAACGCGGCGTCGCCGAAGGAGAAGATGCCGCCGTCGCTGGCGACGAGCCAGTAGCCGTTCCCCGACGGCGTGGACGCCATGCCCACCACGGGCTTGTTCAAGCGGAGGTCGCCGGTCGAGCCCTCGAACGGGGCGTCGCCGAAGGAGAACACCCCGCCGTCACTCGCGACCAACCAGTACCCGTTGGCGCTCGGCGTGCGCGCCGCGCCGACCACGATCCAGTTGATGGGCACCGACAGGGCGTTGCCGGCGGCGACGGCGTCGCCGGAGGGCTGGACGTCGCCGAGCCCGGTGATCGACCAGTAGCCGCCGCCCGTCGGTGTGCTCATGATCCCGACCACGTCGGCCCGGATCGGGTCGCCATGTTCCACGCCGCCGTCGCCGACGTACTCCCAGTGCCACGCCTCCGGGCACGCGCTGCCCCCCGGCTCGGCCCAGCCCGGATGGTTCCACCCGTAGCGGGCCGCGTTGGCCTTGAGCCACCGGTAGACCGGCGAGGAGAAGCCCATGTCGGCGCCGCTCGTGTCGTCGAAGTCGACGGCCTTGCCCCACCCGTGCATCGACGTGCCGATGACCTGACCGTTGGGGTCGTACTGGGGTGTGGCCGCGCAGGCGCTGTTGCCGGCCGCCGTCCACTTCTGCGACGCCGCCACCTGGCCGGCCAGCGCGCGGTAGCACTCGTTGGTGCCGAGGTCGACGCCGGCGCCTCGCGCGTCGGCCAGCAGCAGCCGCAGCGACGGCGCCGCGGCGCGGGCGGCGCGGCACCCGGGCACGACGCCGACGAGGTCGGACGCCGGCAGCCGCCCGTTGGTGGCGCCGTCGATCGGCAGCGGGCGGTTCGTCGGCGTGATGGGCGTCGACGCCGAGGCGAGCCCGGCCGACCCGACGAGCAGCGCAAGGGCAGCCACGCACGCGGCCGTCAGGCGGGAGGGGCGGAGGAGCGAACGGGGCGAAGCGCGCACGCCTCCGATTGAACCAGACGGCGGCGACAGCTTCGACGACGGCGACAGCTTCGACGACACGGCGGCTTCGACGACGCGGCGGCTTCGACGACGCGGCGGCTGCGCCCGACCGGTCGTGGGATGCTGGCCGGGTGCGCTACGTGATCTACGGCGCCGGCGCCATCGGAGGGACGATCGGCGCCCGGCTCTTCCAGGCCGGCCACGACGTCACGCTCATCGCCCGCGGCGCGCACCTCGACTCGCTGCGTGCCGGGGGACTGACGTTCGAGACGCCCGCGGGCTCGGAGACCTTGCGCATCCCGGCGGCCGGCTCCGCCGAGGAAGCGCGGCTGCAGCCCGGCGACGTCGTCGTCCTCGCCATGAAGACCCAGGACACCGCCGCCGCGCTCGAGTCGCTCACCGCCACCGCCACCGCCACCGCCACCGCCGGCCTGCGGATCGTGTGCGCCCAGAACGGCGTCGCCAACGAGCGGATGGCGCTGCGCCGGTTCGAGCACGTCTACGGGATGTGCGTCATGCTCCCCGCCACCCACCTCGAGCCCGGCGTGGTGCGGGCCAGCTCGTCGCCGGTCACCGGCATCCTCGACCTCGGCCGCTACCCCTCCGGCGCCGACCCCGCCGCCGAGCAGATCGCCGCCGATCTCGAAGGCGCCACGTTCAGCTCGCGCGCCGATCCCGCGATCCTGCGGCGCAAGTACACCAAGCTCCTGATGAACCTCGGCAACTCCCTCGACGCGGCCTGCGGCCGCGAGGCCCGCCAGAGCGACCTCGGGCGCCGCGCCCGGGAGGAGGGCCGCGCCTGCTTCGCGGCGGCGGGCATCGACGCCGCATCCGACGAGGAGGACCGCACCCGGCGGGGCGACCTGCTCCAGGTGACGCCCGGGGCGCGCAGCGGGAGCTCGTCGTGGCAGAGCCTCGCTCGCGCCACCGGATCGATCGAGGCCGACTACCTCAACGGCGAGATCGTGCTGCTCGGCCGGCTGCACGGCGTCCCGACGCCCGTGAACGCGCTCCTCCAGCGCGTCGCGGGGCAGATGGCGCGTGAGCGCCGCGAGCCCGGCACCGTGCCGATCGACGAGCTCCTGTGCGAGCTGGCCGATCTCGATGCCGGCGGGCCGCCCGTCTCGACGCCGCCGAACACCGGCACCTGACCCGCCGGCTCGGCCCTTTCGCGGAGACCGGGCCGTTGGCGGCCCCAGGATGACTCGATCGGGTTATGGACGTCATCGCTCGCACGCGGTCAAATCTCCCTCGTGGACCGGCGGACCCCCGATGACGCGCGCGAGTCGATCACGGCTCCGGGCGAGCGCGACGACGTTCCCGACGGCATCGACCCACGCGGCGTGCTCGAGGGCCTTCCCATGGCGGTCGTCATCGTCGACGACGGCGGCCGGATCGTGTGGTCGAACACCGCGCTCTCGCGGCTCGCTCGACTCGACACGGCTCGCGCCAACCTCACGGCCGCGCTCGAACGAGGCCTGGCGGAGGCCGGCGCGGCCGGCGCCGGTGCGGACGCCCTCGGCATGGGCTCGTTCGTGGTCGCGATCCCGACCGACCGCGGGGTGGTCGAGCGCGAGGTGTGGGTCGCGCGCGTCGGCGCGCATCGTGTGCTCGTCCTCCACGCCGACGCCGATCTTCGGGCCGGCGGGCTGGCGGGGGACGAGCTGTTCGCGCGGCTCGAGGCCATGCTCGAGCACACCGGCGACATCATCACGGTGCTCGACCGGTCGGGACACATCCGCTTCTCGAACGCGGCCGCCGGCCGCCTGACCGGCCTGTCGGGCGGCGAGGTGAACGGGCGGTTCGCGCTCGACCTCATCCATCCCGACGACGCCCAGACCGTGGCCCAGGGCTTCGCCGACGTGCTCGAGGAGCCGGGGGCGGCGGTGAGCGCCGACGTCCGAGTCCTCTTCGCCGACGGCGAGTGGCACTACGTGGAGGCCATCGCCGAGAACCTGCTCCACGTCCCGTCGGTCGAGGGGGTCGTCGTCACCCTGCACGACGTCACCGACCGCGTCCGCGTCGAAGAGGAGGCCGTCGAGCGCGAGGCGCGGCTGCGCTCGCTCGTCGAGAACCTGACCGACGTGATCGTCGTGCTCGACGAGCGCTTCGACGTCACGTTCGTCAGCCCCGGCATCGCCAAGATCATCGACGCGCCGGCCGACACCAACATCGGGATGAGCGCCCTGAACGACATCCATCCCGACGACCTCGCGTCCGTGATGGCCCTCCTCGAAAGGGTGTCGGCGGCCCCGCTGGGCGCCACCGAGCGCACCGAGGTGCGGCTCGAGGCGCGGCCCGGCGCCGGGCTGTGGCGGTGGCTCGAGGCCACGGCGGTGAACCGCCTCGACGACCCTGGGGTCCGGGGCATCGTCGTCACCTTGCACGACGTCACCGAGCGCAAGGCCGCCGAGCGCCAGCTGCAGGAGGCGTTCGAGCGTGAGCGGGAGACCGCCGAGCGGTTGCGTGAGCTCGACCAGATGAAGGACGACTTCCTCGCGACGGTCAGCCACGAGCTGCGGACGCCGCTCGCCGCCATCCTCGGCTTCGCCGAGCTGCTCCGGCGCACCGACCTCGACGACGTCGTGCGCGACGAGGTCCTGGCCCGGCTGTCGGGCAGCGCCTCCTCGATGCGGTCGATGGTCGACAACGTCCTCGACTTCTCGGCGCTCGAGGCGGGAAAGGTGGTGCTGCGCAGCGCGCCGGTCGACGTGGCGGCGGCGGTCGACGGGGCCATCTCCTCGCTGGGCGAGACCGTGACCCGCCACGTGCTCTCCGTGCAGATCGCGCCCGGCGTCGCCGTGCAGGCCGATGCCGACGGGGTCGGCCACGTCCTGCGCAACCTCGTGTCGAACGCGGCCAAGTACTCACCCGAGGGGTCGACGATCACGGTCACGGCGTCGAGGGAGGACGGTGGCACCGCGCACGGCGACGGGGCCGTGCGAATCGTCGTCGAGGACCGGGGCATCGGGATGTCGGAGGAGGAGACGAGCCGCGTGTTCGAGCGCTTCTACCGGGGACCGGGCGCCTCGTTCGTCGGCCGCGGCAGCGGCATCGGGCTGAGCATCGTCCGCCGCTACATCGACCTCATGGGCGGGTCGGTCGTCGTGTCGTCGGAGCGGGGCGCGGGCTCACGCTTCGAGGTGTTCCTTCCCGTCGCCGGCGACGGCAGCGCGGCCCGCGTCTGAGCTGGGCCAGACTCCGGGCGTGAGCACGTCGGAGTCGGAGCGCCTCGTCCCCCTGCCCGCCCAGCCGGCAGGCGTCCCCTGGCCGACCGACGAGTGGCCGACCGGCCCGGTGCCCGCCGGCGTCGACCTCGAGCCCCTCCTCGACGAGGTCATGGACCCCGCCGGACCGCTGTCCGACACCTATGCCGTCGTCGTGATCTCCGGAGGGCGCCTCGTCGCCGAGCGCTACGGCGGCGCCCTCCCGAGCTTCACGTCGGACCCCACGCCGGTCACCGTCGGCGTCCCGCTGCTCTCGTGGTCGATGGCGAAGTCGATGCTGCACTGCGTCGTCGGGATGCTCGTCGACGAGGGGGCCCTCGAGCTCGACGCGCCGGCGCCCGTGCCGGAGTGGTCGTCGCCGGGCGACCCGCGCGGTGCCATCACGCTCGAGCAGCTCCTCGCCATGCGCGACGGCCTCGACTTCGCGGAGGACTACGTCGACGCCCGTGCGTCGGACGTCATCGAGATGCTCTTCGGATCGGGCGTCGACGACGTCGCCCACTTCGCCGCCGACCGCCCGCTCGCAGCGCCGCCGGGGGAGCGGTTCAACTACTCGAGCGGCACGAGCAACATCGTGTCAGGCATCGTCGCGCGCGTCATCGGCGGCGGCGAGCCCTACGAGGCGTTCGTCAGGTCGCGGTTGTTCGAGCCCATCGGCATGCGGACGGCACGAGCGACCTTCGACACCGCGGGCACGTGGATCGCGTCGTCCTACGTGCACGCCACCGCGCAGGACTTCGCGCGGTTCGGCCTGCTGGCCCTCCGCGACGGCGTGTGGGACGGCCGGCGGCTGCTGCCGGAGGGATGGATCGACCATGGCCGGCGGGTGCGCTCGGTCGATCCTGACGACGGCCAGCTGTACGGCGCCCACTGGTGGGTGCACGGCGACGCCCACGGCACGTTCCGGGCGAGCGGCTACGAGGGCCAGCGGATCATCGTGTGCCCGGCGCTCGACCTGGTCGTCGTTCGCCTCGGGCGCACGCCGGCCGAGCGGTACCCGAACCTGCGCGAATGGTCCGATCGGATAGTGACGGAGTTCTCGAAATCGCAACACGAATGGTCAGTGACACAGCCGGGGGCGCCGGGTTAGCCTGACCACACAGCACCGCCCCCTCGTAGAGGGGACGCTCGGAAGGAGGACGATGTCCAGGCGACACCGCGATCCGCAGGTGCAAGACCTTCCGCTCGAGGAGCGCCGTCGGGAAGCGCGCCGGGTACGGCACGAGACCCGCGTGATGCTCGCCGTCACCGACCCGGACGACGTGGCCCTGCCCACGCCGGTCCACCGCCGGGAGCACGGCCGCCCGAGCGTGAGCGACTCCCGCCGGTTCCGGCACTGGAAGTCGGCGTTCTGGAAGCGGCGCACCGCGCTGCGCCACGAGCGCAACCTCGCCTTCGCGGAGCTCGACCTCGACTGACTCGCGGTTGCGGGCGTACTCGCTTCGCGTGAGGCCGCCCGGTTACCGTCTACCGGTGTTCGATCCTGCCCGGCTGTCGACCCGGACGCGCCGCGTCGCCGCCGCCATCGTCCACCGCACGTGGGCCTTCGCCACCGCCGTGGGTGCGGTGTCGCCCGACGACGCCGCCGGCCGCCGCTACCGCGCCATGGGCAAGGGGACGTGCATCGCGTTCCCGCCGGGCGCGGTGTTCGGCGAGCACTGGATCTCCCTCGGCGACGACACCCTCGTCGGGCCCAACGTCAGCCTCGCCGTCGGCATGGCGCCGGGCGAGCCCATCGACCCCGACCTCGACCCGATCCTGCGCATCGGCTCGCGCTGCGTGATCGGGCGCGGGTCGTCGATCATCGCCCGCTTCGACGTCGAGATCGAGGACGACGTCTACACCGGCCCGAACGTCTACATCACCGACCACAACCACCGCTACGACGACGTCACCACGCCGATCGGACGGCAGTGGCCGGCGGTCGACCCCGTCCGCATCGGTGCCGGCTCGTGGCTCGGCACCGACGTGGTGATCCTGCCCGGAACCACCATCGGCCGCCACGTCACCGTCGGCGCCGGCTCCGTGGTGCGAGGCGTGATCCCCGACTTCTCGGTCGTGGTCGGGTCGCCGGCGAAGGTCGTGCGCCGCTACGTCGAGGGGGAGTGGCGACCGTCGGCCTCCACCGGCCTCGTCGGGTCACCCGACGGCTGGAAGGTCTCGCCGGACGCGTAGGCCGGCGCCGGCGCCGGCCCGGCCGGGCGGTTCCCGTCGAGCGGGTAGGGTCGCCGGCAACGGCTCGTCGTCTCAGGGGGGATCCATGACCAGCCTGCAGGAAGGTGTCGCGCCCGCGCCCGCACCCGCGCCCAGCGCCGAGGAGCGGATCGAGGCGGCCAAGGCCGGGATGACGCTCGCGCTGTGGGCGCGGGTCGCGCCCGACCGCATGGCGATCACCTCGCCGTCCGGCCACCGCACCTTCGGTGAGCTCAACGACCGCGCCAACCAGCTCGCCCGCGCCCTTCGCGCCCGCGGCTTCCAGGCCGGCGACTCACTCTCGCTCATCTGCTCCAACCGGCCCGAGTTCGCCGAGGTGATCGGCGCGTGCAACCGCATCGGGGCGCGCATGACGCCGATCAACTGGCACCTGACCGGCGACGAGATGCGCTACATCATCGAGGACTCCGAGGCCAAGGCCGTGATCGGCGACGCCAAGTTCGCCGACGCCGTCGCCACCGCGGTCAGCGGCGAGGGCGCGTCCAACGCCACCATCCGCCTCGCCATCGGCGGCGCGATCGACGGGTTCGAGGCCTACGACGACGCCCTCGCGGGCGAGCCGTCCGACGACATCGAGGATCCGGCCCTCGGTCGCTCGATGCTCTACACGTCGGGCACCACCGGGCGGCCCAAGGGCGTCGACCGCCCCGCCGTGGTGCCGGGCTCGCCGGCGGCCGACAACACGAGCACGTCGCTCATCGCTCGCGCCTCGAAGTACGACGGCGCCACCGACGTGCACCTGTGCACCGGCCCGCTCTACCACGCCGCCCCGCTCGCCTTCTCGCTCACCGGCCCGCTCACCGCCGGCGTCGGCGTGGTGGTGATGGACGGGTGGGACGCCGAGGAGGCCCTCCGTCTCATCGCCGCCCACCGTGTGACCCACACGCACATGGTGCCGACGATGTTCCACCGCCTCCTCGCCCTGCCCGACGACGTGAAGGCCGCGCACGACACGTCGTCGCTGCGCTTCGTCGTGCACGGCGCGGCCCCCTGCCCGGTGGCGGTGAAGAAGGCGCTGATCGAGTGGCTGGGCCCGGTGGTCTACGAGTACTACGCGGCCACCGAGGGCGGCGGCACGGCGATCGGCTCGGAGGAGTGGCTCACGAAGCCGGGCACCGTCGGCAAGCCCGTCACCGACGACCTCATCCGCATCCTCGGCCCCGACGGCGAGCCCGTCGGCACCAACGAGGTCGGCACCGTCTACATGAAGGCGCCGTCGACGGGACGGTTCCGCTACTTCAAGGACGACGCCAAGACCGAGAGCTCCTACCGGGGCGACTACTTCACGCTCGGCGACCACGGCTACCTCGACGACGACGGCTACCTGTTCCTCACCGGCCGCAGCGCGGAGCTCATCATCTCCGGCGGCGTCAACATCTACCCGGCCGAGGTCGACGCGGTGCTGTTGATGCACCCCGCCGTCGGCGACGCCGGCACCATCGGCATCCCCAACCCCGAGTGGGGGGAGGAGGTCAAGTCGGTGGTCGAGGTGCGCGAGGGCGTCGAGGCCACGCCCGAGCTGGCCGGCGAGCTGATGCAGTGGTGCCGCGACAAGCTGGCGCACTACAAGTGCCCGCGGTCGATCGACTTCATCGACGAGCTGCCCCGTCACGACAACGGCAAGCTCTACCGGCGCAAGCTGCGCGAGATGTACGTCGCCGACGAGGACCCGACGGGCCACCGCTCCCCCCCGGCGACGTAAACCCAGCGCCCCCCACACAGCTTTTTGCGGATCTCTGTCGTCAGGGCGACGCGGATCCGCAAAAAGGGGCTCGGGGGTCGGGGTGTTGCGGGTCGGGGGTCGGGATGGGGCGGGTCCGCGGCGCCTTCAGCCCACGCGGCCCTGCGCCAGCAGGTCGCGGACGACCGGGCCGAGCTCGGCCGGCTGCCAGCGGTCACCCTTGTCGTTGGCCGGCCCGCGTCCCCACGGCGTCGCCCGGCCGACCGTGCCCCCGAACACGTTGAACACCTCGCCGGTGACGTCGCGCGACTCCGGCGAGCCGAGCCACACGACGAGCGGGGCGACGTTCGCCGGGTCGCGCATGTCGAACTGGTCGGGCGCGAGGTCCTCGCGCGGCCGCAGGTTCTCCGTCATGCGCGTGCGGGCGCCGGGGGCGATGGCGTTGGCGGTGATGCCGTAGCGCTCGCACTCCTTGGCGACGATCTGGGTGAACGCGGCGATGCCCGCCTTGGCTGCCCCGTAGTTGGCCTGGCCCGGGTTGGCGTAGAGGCCCGAGCCCGACGACGTGTTGATGATGCGGGCGTCGTTGGTGTCGCCGGCCTTGGCCCGCTCCCGCCAGTAGGCGACCGCCCAGCGCGTCGTGCAGAAGGTGCCCTTGAGGTGGACCTTGATGACCGCGTCCCACTCGTCTTCGGTCATGTTGAAGATCATGCGGTCGCGAAGGATGCCGGCGTTGTTGACGACGACGTCGAGGCCGCCGAAGGCCTCGATGGCCTGGTTGATCAGCCGCTGCGCGCCCTCCCAGTCGCTGATGTCGTCGCCGTTGGAGACGGCCTCGCCGCCCATGGCCTCGATCTCCTTGACGACGCTCTCGGCGACCTCGCTCGAGCGTCCCGCCCCGTCGACCTCGGCGCCCAGGTCGTTGACCACGACCTTCGCGCCTTCCGCCGCGTAGAGCAGCGCCTCTTCCCGGCCGATGCCCCGACCGGCGCCGGTGATGATCACGACCCGTCCGTCACAGATGCCCATGACCCGCGTTTCTAGCGTCTTAGACTCGCCCGATGCGGTTCGTGGGGACGCTGCTCGCTGCCGCGCTCGTGGTGCTCGGGTCCGTGGCGGCGGCGGCCGCGCCGGCGAGCGCCGCCACCGTCCGGTCCCGTCGCTCCACGACGACGGTGCCGCGCGCACCGACGTCGTCCACCGCCCCGCCACCGCCGGCGGCCTCGATCCTGGTCGACGTCGCGAGCGGCCGGGTGCTCTCGGCGTCGAACGAGCACCAGCCGCTGCCGCCGGCGAGCCTCACCAAGGTGATCACCGCGCTCGTCGCCCTCGACCGCCTTGCCCCCGACGCCCCGGTGCCGGTGAGCGACCGGGCCGCGAACTCGCCGGCGTTCTTCATCGGGATGAAGGCCGGGCAGGTGTGGCCGGTGCAGGACGCGCTCACGTCGCTGCTCGTGTCGTCGGCCAACGACGCCGCCGTCGCCCTCGCCGAAGCGTCCGGCGGGTCGCTCGACGGCTACTCGCGCGACGCCGAGGAGCTCGGTCGCCACCTCGGCTTCGCCGACTCGCCGGTGATCCACGACCCGGCCGGCCTCGACGATCCGATCTTCTCCGTCGACGGCGGCAACCGGATCAGCGCCCGCGACCTCGCCATCGCGGCCCGCAACCTGCTCGCCCAACCCCGGCTGGCGACGCTCGTGGCGTCGCGCACCACGGCCTTCACCGGGCCCGACGGCGTCGGCCACAAGATGCGCAACCACAACTGGCGCTTCCTCGACTCCTACGCCGGCGCCATCGGCGTGAAGACCGGCTACACGAGGCGGGCCAAGCAGTGCCACATCGTCGCCGCCACCCGCGACGGCCGGACGTTGCTCGCCGTGATCCTCGGCGCGCCCGGTGACCCGCTGCCCGTGTCGGCCGCGCTGCTCGACGCCGGGTTCGCCATGCCGGCCGACGCCGCCGGCACGGGCGACGTCCTCCCGCCGGTCGTCGACGACCTCGGCCCCACGCGGGTGCGGTCCGATGACGCCGCGGTGGTGCGGGGCTTCGTGCCCGGCGGGTCCTCCGGATCGGGGTCGTCGGGCTCGAACTCGCCGCGGGGGTCGCGCTCGCGGGCGCCGGCGAGCGTGGCCGGCAGCCCGTTCGGGCCGTTCTCGAGCCCCGGCCTGCTCGCCGTCGGCGGCGGGCTCGGCCTCGGCACAGTGGGGGTCGCCGCCCGCCGGCGGCAGGTGCGGCGGCGCAAGGGGAAGCGACGCGCCCGCCGCCGCCACCCGACGATCACCTGGAACTAGGCCCAGGCGCTCGCCGGCCGGCGGCGGCGTTCGGGGGTCGCGGTCGTCACCGCCGTGATGGGGCTCGGACCAGGTGCTCAGGCCTCCTGGCGGGTGTCGCTCACCAGACCGTCGAACACCTCGCGGTAGGCGAGCATGGCGTTGCGGGCATCCTCCGTCGTGGCATCGCCCGTGACCGAGCGCACGTACAGGCGCCGGCCCTCGCGGTAGCGCTTCACCACGTCGTCGTCGTGGTCCATGGCGACGAGGTCGATGTGCTCACTGGCGTCGGCCGGCTGCTCGACCGGGTAGCCGCGGGCGGCCATCACGTCGGCGACGAGCGCGTCGGCGGACGCGAGCGCATCGGTCGGATGGTCGAGGAACTCGGCCTGCACGTCGCGCCAGCGCCGCACGTAGCTGTCGGCCTGGGTGCGCGACAGCGGGCGGATGTCGAGCTTGTCGTGCTCCTCGGCCCGCTCCTGCAGGCGTCGCTCGGCGTCGCGCTTGGAGCCCTCGCGCTCCAGTGTGCGGTCGTACTCGCTGCCGAAGCGCTCCTGGAGCCGGTCGCTCTGGCGCTTTCGGTAGGCGGCGTAGGCGATGGCCGCGATGACGATGACCGCCACCACCACGATCGCCACGATGACCCACGTGTTCATTGGGGTTCCCCCTCGTCGGTGTCCGTTTGCGGGCGCGATGTACCCGGTTTCCGCCGGCGTGCACCCCGGCGGCGCGAATCGGACACGCGGCGGTCGTCGGCGAGACTGCCGGCGTGCGACGCGCCGAGCTGATCGACCGCCTGTGGGCGGCGGGTTGCGTCGCCGCGGACGAGGAGGCCGACGAGATGCTGGCGGCCTCCCACGGCGACGGGCCCACGCTCGAGGCGTGGATCGCGCGGCGCGAGCAGGGCGAGCCGCTGGCGTGGATCACGGGGACGTCGACCTTCTGCGGCCGCCCGGTGTTCGTCGCCGCCGGCGTGTACGTGCCGCGCTTCCAGACCGAGGAGCTCGCTCGCCGGGCGGCGGCGGTGCTGGCGGCGTCCGCGGCCGGCCCCCGGGCCCTCGACCTCTGCACGGGCAGCGGCGCGGTGGCGGCCCACCTGCTGGCGTCGGTCCCCGGCTCGGCCGTCGTGGGCGTCGACCTCGACCCGCGGGCGGTGGCCTGCGCCCGCCGCAACGGCGTGCCGGCGGTGGTGGCCGACGTCGCCGCCCTCCCGTTCGCCCGGCCGCCCGTCGCCGGGTTCGACGTCGTCACCGCGGTGGCGCCCTACGTGCCGACCGACGACATCCGCTTCCTTCCTCGTGACGTTCAGCAACACGAGCCGCGCCGCGCCCTCGACGGTGGCGCCGACGGCCTCGAGCTCGTCCGCCTCGTGGTCGCTGCCGCCGCCCACGTCCTCCACGCCGGCGGCGTCCTCCTCCTCGAGGTCGGCGGCGATCAGGACGCCCTCCTCGCGCCCGACCTCGACCGCGCCGGCTTCGTCGACGTCACGTCATGGCACGACGAGGACGGCGACCTCCGCGGCGTCGCCGCCGTCCTCTCCCACTGAACCGCCCGCCCCCGGCCCCAAACCCCGGCCCCCCCAGGAGCTTTCTGAGGATTCGCGTCGCTCCAGCGACGGAGATCCTCAGAAAGGGCGGGAGCGGTGAGGGCGGGACGGGGTTGTTGTCACACCCTCCTGCGAACCTCGCTCGTCCATGAGGACGGACTACACCCGGTTCACGGAACGCCAGCTCGGCCTCGTCACCGCCGCCCAGCTGCGTTCGCTCGGGTGGAGCGATGCCGCGATCCGCCACGCGGCGCAGCCGGGCGGACCGCTGGCGCGGGTGCGCCCCAGCGTGTTCCTCGTCAAGGGCGCACCGCAGACGCGGCTTGTGATGCTGCTCGCCGCCGCGCTCGCCGTGCCGGGCTCATGTCTGTCGCACCTCACCGCGTGGGAGGCGTGTGGGCTCGCGGGCCAGGTCGAACCCGGCGCCATCGACCTCGTCGTCGAGGGCCGCCGAGCGCCGCAGACCGAGGGCGTGCGGGGCCACAGCACCACAGCGCTGCCGCGCACCCACCGCCGGCGGGTCGGGCGGCTCCCCGTCACCTCGCCGGCGCGGACGCTGGTCGACTCGTGCGGGCTCGTTCCGTCCCGGCAGCTCGCACGGGCGACGAAGGACGGTGTCCGCCGCGGTCTCTTCACGCTTCCGGCGCTCGTTCGCACCGTCGACGAGACGCCCGTCCCCGGACGCCGAAAGTGCGCCCCGATCCGCGAGGTGCTCGCGGCGCGCATCCCCGGCTACGACGCCGGCGACACCGACCCGGAGGCCGACATCGCCGAGCTCGTCGTCAGGGCGGGATATCCGAAGCCGGTC
Organism: Acidimicrobiales bacterium; assembly: GCA_036261495.1. Lineage (GTDB taxonomy): Bacteria > Actinomycetota > Acidimicrobiia > Acidimicrobiales > CADCTF01 > DATAKR01. The sequence goes on from DATAKR010000100.1 coordinate 17,722, forward strand.
CTGAACCTCAAGGTGATGACCGACCTCGGCCCGCGTGAGGTCGACATCGCGTGGCCCGACATCTGCGCCGGCTACGAGTGGGACTCGCAGCAGTACCACGGTGACGACTGGGCCGGGCACGAGGACCGGGCCAAGTGGCGGGCGCTGAAGCGGGCGGGGTGGGACGTCTGGCCGGTGACGTCGAGGACGTCGTCGAGCGAGATCCTCGCTATCGCGGCGCTCGTCTGGGAACGGGCGCGCGGGGCCCCACCGTGACCCCGCTTTCTGAGGATCCGCGTCGTCCCCGCGACGCGAATCCTCAGAAAGCCTGAAGACAGCTACGCCGACGTCGCCGGCACCGCCGCCGGCAGGTCGGTCGTGCCCATGAGCCAGCGGTCGACGGACGCCGCGCACGAGCGTCCCTCGGCGATGGCCCACACGATGAGCGACTGGCCGCGGCCCATGTCGCCGGCGACGAACACGCCGGGCACCGACGACATCCAGTTCTCGTCGCGGCGGACGTTGCCGCGCGGCGTCATCTCCACGCCCAGCTTCTCGAGCAGCCCGCCCCGCTGCGGGCCGACGAAGCCCATCGCCAGCAACACCAGCTCGCACGGCAGCTCGAAGTCGGTGCCCTCGACCTTCTCGAACTTGCCGTCGACCATCGCCACCTCGTGCGCCCGCAGCGCCCGCACCCGCTGACCGGACGCGTCGGGAAGGAAGCACTCGGTGTTGACCGAGAACACCCGCTCGCCGCCCTCCTCGTGGGCCGACGACGTGCGGAACATGAGCGGCCACAGCGGCCACGGCGTCGAGTCGGCCCGGTGGTCCGGCGGCCGGGGCAGGATCTCGAACTGGTGGACCGACGCCGCGCCCTGGCGGTGGGCGGTGCCGAGGCAGTCGGCGCCGGTGTCGCCGCCGCCGATGATCACCACGTTCTTGCCGTGGGCGGTGATGGGCACGTCGTCGACGTCGAGGTCGCCCTCCTGGGCCCGGTTCGACCACGGCAGGTACTCCATCGCCTGGTGGATCCCCTCGAGCTCGCGCCCGGGGATCGGCAGGTCGCGCCATGCCGTCGCGCCGCCGGCGAGCACCACCGCGTCGAACGCCTCGCGCAGCCCCGCCACCGGCAGGTCGTCGGAGCCGACGTTGGCGTTGGTGACGAACGACGTCCCCTCCGCCTCCATCTGCGCCAGCCGGCGCTCCAGCACCCGCTTCTCCATCTTGAACTCGGGGATGCCGTAGCGGAGCAGGCCCCCGATGCGATCGGCGCGCTCGAACACGACCACGTCGTGGCCGGCTCGGGTCAGCTGCTGCGCGGCCGCCAGCCCCGACGGCCCCGACCCGACCACCGCGACCCGCTTGCCGGTCTTGACCGCCGGCGGCACCGGCGCCACCCAGCCCTCGGCCCACGCCCGCTCGACGATCTCGACCTCGACCTGCTTGATCGTGACCGGGTCCTGGTTGATGCCGAGCACGCAGGCCGACTCGCACGGCGCCGGGCACAGCCGCCCGGTGAACTCGGGGAAGTTGTTGGTGGCGTGCAGCCGCTCCATGGCGTCGCGCCAGTGGTCGCGCCACACGAGGTCGTTCCAGTCGGGGATGAGGTTGCCGAGCGGGCAGCCGTTGTTGCAGAAGGGGATGCCGCAGTCCATGCACCGGCTGGCCTGCGTCCGCAGCCGATCGGCCGGGAACTCGAGGTAGACCTCCTGCCAGTCGTGCACCCGCACCGGCACCGGCCGGCGCTTCGGCGTCTCCCGCCCGTGCTTCAGGAACCCCGTGACGTCAGCCATGGGACGCCGCCATGATCGCCTCGTCCACCGACTCGCCTCTCTCCTCTGCGATGCGGATGGCTTCGAGCACCCGCTTGTAGTCCTTGGGCATCACCTTCACGAACCAGCGGTTCTCCTCGTGCCACCGCTTGAGGATGCGGTCGGCGACGGCGGAGCCGGTCTCGGCCCGGTGCTTGCCGACGATCGACCGCAGCCACTCGAGGTCGTCCTCCTCGAGCGGGTCGAGGTCGACCATCTCGGTGTTGAGCCGCTGGGCGAAGGTGAGCGACCGGTCGTACACGTAGGCGACGCCGCCCGACATGCCGGCGCCGAAGTTGCGCCCGGTCGGGCCGAGGACGACGACCCGTCCGCCGGTCATGTACTCACAGCCGTGGTCGCCGACGCCCTCCACCACGGCGGTGGCGCCCGAGTTGCGGACGCAGAACCGCTCGCCGACGACGCCCCGCAGGAACGCCTCGCCGCCGGTGGCGCCGTAGAGGATGACGTTGCCGGCGATGAGGTTCTCCTCGGCGACGAAGCCGGGGGCGACGTCGAGCGGCGGTCGCACGACGAGGCGGCCGCCCGACAGGCCCTTGCCGAAGTAGTCGTTGGCGTCGCCCTCGAGGCGCAGCGTGATGCCGCGGGGCACGAAGGCGCCGAACGACTGGCCGGCGCTGCCGTGGAACCGGAAGGTGATGGTGTCGTCGGGCAGGCCGTCGCCGCGGTAGCGCTTGGTCAGCTCGTAGCCGAGCATGGTGCCGACGGTGCGGTTGACGTTGCGGATCTCGAGGGTCGCGTCGACCTTCTCACCCCGCTCGAGCGCCGGCTGGGCCAGCTCGATGAGCGTGTTGTCCAACGCCCGGTCGAGGGCGTGGTACTGCTCCTTGGTGCAGTAGGGCGTCTGCGGGAATGGCGACTCCGGCACGTGCAGGATCGGCGTCAGGTCGAGGCCGGCGGCCTTCCAGTGGGCGATGGCGTCGGTGGTGTCGATCACGTCGGCGTGCCCGATGGCCTCCTCGACCGACCGGAAGCCCAGCGACGCCAGGATCTCGCGCACTTCCTCGGCGATGTACTCGAAGAAGGTGACGACGTAGTCGGCCTTGCCGCTGAAGCGCTCGCGCAGCAGCGGGTTCTGGGTGGCGATGCCGACCGGGCAGGTGTCGAGGTGGCAGACGCGCATCATGATGCAGCCGCTCACCACGAGGGGAGCGGTGGCGAAGCCGAACTCCTCGGCGCCGAGCAGGGCGGCGATGACGACGTCGCGCCCCGTCTTCAGCTGGCCGTCGACCTGCACCACGATGCGGTCGCGCAGGCCGTTGAGGAGGAGCGTCTGCTGCGTCTCGGCCAGGCCGAGCTCCCACGGGGCGCCGGCGTGCTTGAGCGACGTCAGGGGCGACGCGCCGGTCCCGCCGTCGTGCCCGGAGATCAGCACGACGTCGGCGTGGGCTTTTGACACACCTGCTGCCACTGTCCCGACGCCGACCTCGGCCACCAGCTTCACGTGCACGCGCGACTCGGGGTTCGAGTTCTTGAGGTCGTGGATGAGCTGGGCCAGGTCCTCGATCGAGTAGATGTCGTGGTGCGGCGGCGGGCTGATGAGGCCGACGCCCGGCGTGGAGTGCCGCGTGCGGGCGATCCAGGGGTAGACCTTGTGGCCCGGCAGCTGGCCGCCCTCGCCGGGCTTGGCGCCCTGGGCCATCTTGATCTGCAGGTCGGTGGCGTTGACGAGGTACTCGCTCGTCACGCCGAAGCGGCCCGACGCCACCTGCTTGATGGCCGAGCGGCGCTCGGGGTCGTAGAGGCGCTCGGGGTCCTCGCCGCCCTCACCGGTGTTCGACCGGGCGCCGAGGCGGTTCATGGCGATGGCGAGGGTCTGGTGGGCCTCCATCGAGATCGACCCATACGACATGGCGCCGGTCGAGAACCGCTTGACGATCTCGCTGACCGGCTCGACCTCGTCGATCGCCACCGGCGGGCGCTCACCGGTCTTGAGCTTGAACAGGCCGCGCAGCGTCGCCAGCTTCTGCGCCTGGCTGTCGACGAGCGCCGTGTACTCCTTGAAGATCGAGTACTTCTTCGTGCGCGTCGAGTGCTGCAGGCGGAACACCGTCTCGGGGTTGAAGAGGTGGTACTCGCCCTCGCGGCGCCACTGGTACTCGCCGCCGACCTCGAGCTCGCGGTGGGCCAGCTCGGTCGGCCGCTCGGGCCACGCCTTGTGGTGGCGCTTGGCGACCTCCTCGGCGAGGACGTCGAGGCCGACGCCGCCGAGCCGGCTGACGGTGCCGGTGAAGTACTCGTCGACGAGGTCCTGGGCGAGGCCGATGGCCTCGAACACCTGGGCGCCGGTGTACGACGCCACCGTCGAGATGCCCATCTTCGACATGACCTTCAAGACGCCCTTGCCGGCGGCCTTGATGTAGTTGCGCACGGCCTTGCGGGGCGTGACGCCCTCGAGCAGGCCGCTCTTGATCATGTCCTCGATGGTCTCGAAGGCGAGGTAAGGGTTGACGGCGGCGGCGCCGTACCCGATGAGGAGCGCCATGTGGTGCACCTCGCGGGCGTCGCCGGCCTCGACGATGAGGCCGACGCGGGTGCGGGTCTTCTCCCGGATGAGGTGGTGGTGGACCGCACTCGTGAGGAGGAGGCTTGGGATGGGGGCGAGCTCGGTCGAGCTGTAGCGGTCGGAGAGCACGATGACGTTGGCGCCGTCGGCGATGGCCTGGCTGACCTTGCCGCGGATCTCCTCGAGCGCCTTGCGCATGCCCTCGCCGCCCTCGGCCACCGGGTAGAGGCCGTCGATGGCGAAGGTGCGGAAGCCCGGCGTGGCCGGCTCCTCGTGCAGGTAGAGCAGCTTGGCCAGCTCGTCGTTGGCCAGGATCGGGAACGGCAGCGAGATCTGGTGGCAGCTTTGCGGCGTGGCCTCGAGCAGGTTGCCCTCGGGGCCGACCCGCTGGCCCAGGCTGGTGACCAGCTCCTCGCGGATGGCGTCGAGCGGCGGGTTGGTGACCTGGGCGAACAGCTGGCTGAAGTAGTCGAACAGCAGCCGGCTGCGGTCGCTGAGCACGGCGATGGGCGTGTCGGTGCCCATGGAGCCGATGGGCTCGGCGCCGTTGCGGGCCATGGGGCCGAGGATCAGCTTCTGCTCCTCGATCGTGTAGCCGAACAGGCGCTGGTGCTGCACGACGCTCGAGTGCTGCGGCGTGAGAAAGTCGCGCGGCGGCAGGTCCTCGAGGTGGACGAGGTTGTCGTGGAGCCACTCGCCGTAGGGGTGCTCGGCGGCCAGCTCGCGCTTGATCTCGTCGTCGCCGATGATGCGGCCCTGCGACGTGTCGACGAGAAACATGCGGCCCGGCTGCAGCCGGCCCTTCTCGACGACCGAGGAGGGCTCGACGTCGAGTACGCCGACCTCGCTCGCCATGATCACGAGGCCGTCGTCGGTGACCCAGTAGCGGCTGGGGCGCAGGCCGTTGCGGTCGAGCACCGCGCCGACCACCGTGCCGTCGGTGAAGGCGACGCTCGCGGGGCCGTCCCACGGCTCCATCAGCGACGCGTGGAACTGGTAGAACGCCCGCTTCTCGGGCGGCATCGACGCGTGGTTCTCCCACGCCTCGGGGATCATCATCAGCACCGCGTGGGGGAGGCTGCGGCCGCCGAGGTGCAGCAGCTCGAGGGCCTCGTCGAAGCGGGCGGTGTCGCTGCCGCCGGGCGTGCAGATGGGGAAGATGCGCTCGAGGTCGCCGGGGAGCAGGTCGCTCTGGAGCAGCGCCTCCCGGGCCCGCATCCAGTTCTGGTTGCCCTGCACCGTGTTGATCTCGCCGTTGTGGGCGATGTAGCGGTAGGGGTGGGCCAGCGGCCACGACGGAAACGTGTTGGTGCTGAAGCGGCTGTGCACCAGCGCGAGGGCCGATTCCACGCGCTCGTCGCCGAGGTCGGCGTAGAACTCGGGCAGCTGCGGGGTGGTGAGCATGCCCTTGTAGATCAGCGTCCGCGTGCTGAGGGACGGGAAGTAGACCGGCGGCACCTCGTGCTCGATCCGCTTGCGCAGGATGAAGGCGCGCCGCTCGAGGTCCATGCCCGTGTACGGGGCGTTGCCGTTGGCGGCGTCGGCGCCGGCCACGAACAGCTGGCGGAACACCGGCTCCACCGCTCGCGCCGCGCTGCCGAGCATCTCGTCGTTGGTCGGGACGTCGCGCCATCCGAGAAGCGTGAGCCCCTCGCTGGCGACGACCTTCTCGATGAGCCGGGCCGCGCCGTCGGCGTCGTCGGCCGGCAGGAAGGCGATGCCCGAGGCGTAGGCGCCGGCCTCCGGCAGCTCGAACCCGACGACCTCGCGCAGGAACCGGTCGGGCATCTGGATGAGGATCCCGGCGCCGTCGCCTGTGTTCTGCTCGGCGCCGGCGGCGCCCCGGTGCTCGAGGTTGCACAGGGCGGTCAGGCCCCGCTCGACGATGCGGTGGCTCTTGCGGCCGTGCATGTCGACGACGAACGACACGCCGCACGCGTCGTGCTCGAACGCGGGGCTGTACAGACCCTGGGGCTCAGGGAGATCGCGCGTCAATGACGTCCCTTTCGGGTGAGAACGAGTACTGCCTGCCCGGGACGTCGTTGGCCCGACAGAGCGAGGGATCAGTGTAGGGGAGCGGCCGGCGGCGGCGTGAAACGGGCCGCCGGCGGCGGCGCTGTGGGAAGCTCACCCGCCATGGAGGAGCTCGCGGCGGGGCTCTACGAACGGCTGATCACCGAGGACGTTCTCGCGCGGATCGAGGCGTTGCGCGCGGAGGGCCGAGGCGTCATCGATGAACGGGTCGACACCGCCGTGGTCCCCGACGTGTTGGCGTCCCATGTCGGTGCGGCGGTCACGGCCGTGTTGCAGGCGCTCCCGGCCGACGAGCGCGTGGCGGCGGCGAACGACCTCCTCGACTACCTGCAGCAGGTGGGGTCCTCCGGGCTCGCGCCTGGCCTCCGTGTGGCTGCGGGGCCCTACGAGCTGCGTGAGGTCGCGCCGGCCGGCGACCAGACGGGGGTCACATACCGACGGCCGCAGATCCCGCTGCGACAGAGCGACCTGCTGGTCAACGCGCGGGGCGAGCCGGTGCTCGCCCACGAGCTGGCGGCGGAGATCACGTCCGCCGACTGCGTCGACCTGCTGTGCGCCTTCATCAAGTGGCAGGGGCTTCGCCTGCTGATCGAACCGCTCCGCGAGCTTGTGCGGCGTGGGGTTCCGGTGCGGGTCATCACGACCACGTACGTCGGCGCCACGGAGCGGCGAGCGGTCGATGCCCTGGTCGAGCTCGGCGCCGAAGTGAAGATCAGCTACGAGACGCAGCGCACGCGGCTGCATGCCAAGGCGTGGTTGTTCCGGCGCTTGTCGGGCGCGGACACGGCGTACGTGGGTTCGTCGAACCTCTCCCGCTCGGCGCTCGTCGATGGCCTCGAATGGAACGTGCGCCTGTCGAGAGCACAGAACGCGCCGTTGCTCGACAAGTTCGAAGCGACGTTCGACTCCTACTGGCAGGACCCGCACTTCGAGTCGTACGACCCCGAGCGCGACGGCGCCCGACTCGACGAAGCGCTCGGCCGCGCGTTCCGTCGGGAGCCCTTGCGGCTGGCCGGGCTCGAGGTACGCCCGTTCCCGTATCAGCAGGAGATCCTCGACCGCCTCGACGTCGAGCGCCACGTGCACGACCGGTGGCGCAACCTCGTCGTGGCCGCGACGGGCACGGGGAAGACGGTCATCGCCGCGCTCGACTTCAAGCGTCTGCTCGCGCAGCTCGGCGACTTGAGCCTGCTGTTCGTCGCCCACCGACGGGAGATTCTCGACCAGAGCCGGCTCACGTTCGCGAGCGTTCTGAACGACGCGGTGTTCGGTGAGCTGTACGTGTCGGGGGAGCGCCCGGAGCGCTGGCGGCACGTATTCGCCTCGATCCAGTCGCTCACGTCGTACGGCGTCGAGCGTCTGGCGCCGGACCACTTCGATGTCGTGATCGTCGACGAGTTCCATCACGCCGAAGCGTCGACCTACCGACGCCTGCTAGAGCATCTGCGCCCACGGGTGCTGCTCGGGCTCACTGCCACCCCCGAGCGCGCTGACGGCCAGGACGTGACGCAGTGGTTCGGCGGCCGGATCGCCGCGGAACTCCGGCTGTGGGAGGCGCTCGAGCAAGAGCTGCTGTCGCCGTTTCACTACTTTGGCGTCTCCGACAACACCGACCTGAGAGGAATCGACTGGCGACGCGGCGGCTACGACATCGGGGAGCTCGACAACCTGTACACGGGCAACGACGCACGCGCCCGCGTCGTGCTGACGCAGGTCCACGAGAAGGTTCCCGACGTCCGTCAGATGCGGGCGCTCGGGTTCTGCGTGTCAAAGGCTCACGCGGCCTACATGGCCCGCGTCTTCACCGACGCGGGCATCGAGGCGGTGGCGATCGACGCGGACACGCCGATGCCGGTGCGTCTCGAGCAGCGAGCACGGTTGGCGCAGGGTGACCTCAAGGCCATCTTCTCGGTCGATGTGTTCAACGAGGGTCTCGACGTTCCCAATGTCGATACCGTGCTGTTCCTTCGTCCGACCGAAAGCTCGACGGTCTTCCTGCAGCAACTCGGCCGCGGCCTCCGGCACGCGCCGGGCAAGGCGTGCCTCACTGTTCTCGACTTCATCGGCTACCAGAACCAGCGGTTCCGCTTCGACCTCCGCTACAGCGCGCTTACCGGCGTTCCTCGCCGTAGCCTCGAGAGGACGTTGGAGGAGGGGTTCCCGTTCCTCCCAACGGGTTGCGTCGTCGAGCTCGACCGCGTCGCGCAGAAGGCGGTGCTCGACAACCTTCGAGTGCAGCTCCGCGTTCGGAACAAGGAGCTCACCGAGGAGTTGCGTCGCGAGGGCGACGTGACACTGGCGCAGTACCTCGATCGGACAGATCGTGCAGTCACGGACGTGTACCGCCGGTCGACGTGGACCGCGCTCCGTCGCGCGGCTGGGCTCCGCACCGAGCCGGCGGGCCCTGACGAGGACGCGTTGCTCAAGCGAATGCATCGCCTCGTGCGCGTCGATGACAAGGAGCGGACGACGACATGGTCTCGCTGGCTCGCATCGCCGGCGCCGGTCGATGTTGATGTGCTGTCGGTTCGCGCGCGCCGCTTGGCCGACATGCTCTTCTTCACGCTGTGGCCGAACGGTGGCGGCTTCGAGTCTGCGGCCGCCGGACTGTCGGTGCTGTGGCGGCACCCAGCGGTGCGAGCGGAGGCGCTCGAGGTGCTCGCGCTCGCGGAGGACGCCATCGACCACATGCCGGTAGCGCTCGACGGCCCGGACTTCGTCGACGTCCCGCTGGCGGTGCACGGTCGCTACACGCGTGAGGAGCTGTTGGCGGCGACGGGCCATGCCAGCCTGACCCGGAAGCCGTCGAGCGACATGCAGGGCGTGCGATACGTCGAGGCGATCAAGAGCGACGCCTTCACCTTCACGCTCCAGAAGGCCGAGAGGGACTACTCGCCGACGACGATGTACCGCGACTACGCCCTCTCGCCGGACCTCGTCCATTGGGAGTCGCAGAGCACGACGTCCGTTGAGTCGCCGACCGGCCGGCGCTACCTGGAGCACCGCGAGCGAGGAACCCACGTGCTGCTGTTCGCGCGCGAGACGAACGACGACGAGCTCGGCGCCCGACCGTTCCTCTTCCTCGGCGAGGCCGACTACGTCTCGCACGAAGGCAGCCGCCCCATCGCCATCACGTGGCGGCTCCACGTACCAATGCCGGCGGACTTCTTCACGAGCGCCCGCGTCCTCGCCGGGTAGCGCGAACTGAGACGACGAGCGATGGCTCCGGGCAGCGAGCGCCGGTTCAAGGCGCTACTGGAAGATCGCCCGGTCGCCACCGCGCGGTCTCGTGCGGACGACAGTTGCCGGATTGTGTCGGCCAGACCGCACCAGACGCTGTTGCCGGCGGCGCAGGTGGTGCTCGACGGCGCCGACGAGGCGCTGCTCGCTGTCGCCTTCGTCGACACGCGAGGCCTGCATCTGATTGAGCGAGAGCTCCGGACGGTGCCGACGATCCGTTTGCTGGCCACAAGCCAGTTCGACCGCGGCCAATCGCGGACTGACGCGGCGATGGCACTCGCGGAGGGGATGCGCGGCGACGTACGACTGTTCAACCCGACGGGCGCGACGACGTTCCATCCGAAGATGTACCTCGCTCGACGCGGCAACACCTACAGCGGCGTGATCGGCTCGGCGAACCTGACGTTCGGCCTCGTTGGCAACTATGAGACGGGCGTCGCCGTCGAGGGCCCGGCAGCGCACGACGCCTGGCAACTGGGTGAGGCCTTGTGGTCCTCGCCGGAAGCGGTTGCGTGGGAGCCCAAGGGGCCGGTTCGCGCTGACGAGCTCGAGGCGCGCCTCTACTCGCTTCTCGCGCAGCGCGTCGAGGCCGGTCAGACAATTGACACATTGGGCCCGCGACTGAAGGCAAACGCATATTGGCGTTTTCTGCTACGGGCCGTGACCGTTGCTACCGCCAGGTCTCCCGGAGGCGAGCACGTCGAGGCTCGCATGATCCAGATCGCGTACGACGCGCTCCTGACGGCCCCTAACCACCGGTTATCGAATCCCGAGTTGCTGAATGCGCTCCGTGTCCACCGCCCGAGCTTCGTTCTGGCCTTGTTTGGCACAGCTGCCGATGGTGCGTCAGGTCCCGTGCTCGCCGATCACGCTCGAGGTCGTCGGTGAGGTGCCGGTCAGAGCATCGTCGGAGCCGACGTAGGCGCCGCTCGCAGCCGCGCTGATCGCGTGAATCAGTTGCCTCGCTCCAGGTTCGCACAGCCATAGTCCAAGAGAGCGGATCCTGCTGCTGCGGCGCATGGCGGCAACCCTGAACCGATTCAACACTGTGCCCCGTGACGCCGCGGGCGGCCCTCGTCGGCACGGTCGAGTGACGAGACCAGGACACTTCCCTCAGACCACGGCGATTCAGGCCGAACGAGAGTGAGGAACACGCAAACAGGAGCAAAAATGTCAGACACACCGTTGGGCGACGGCTGGTGGCTAGCTTCAGACGGCAAGTACTACCCACCGCAGAGCCACGCGCTACCCACGGTCATCCCGCCCCCTGTCGCTCCCGCGACGCCGCCGCGGAAGAAGCATGGCGTCGGCAAGTGGTTCCTCATCAGCGTCGGTGCGTTCGTCGGGGTGATCATCGTGCTCGCGATGATCGGTGCGGCCGTCGGCCCACCTGCAAAGAACACGGCGTTGGACGCCTCCGCTACGCGGGAAGCGACGACGACAGCGGAGGCGCCGAAGACCGAGGCGCCGAAGCCGACAACGACGGAGAAGCCCGCGACGACGACCACGGCAAAGCCGACGACAACTACGGCCGAGCCAACGACGACGGCGAAGCAGCCGACTACGACGGCAATGCCCACGACGACCGCGGCGCCCGCTCCCTCCCTGACGGTGAGCCAGAAGAACGCTCAGCGAAAGGCCCAGAGCTACCTTCAAATGACGTCCTTCTCACGTAAGGGCCTGATCGAGCAGCTCATGTTCGAGGGGTTTGCGAGCGATGACGCGACATTCGGCGTCGATTCCCTGAACGTCGACTGGAACACGCAGGCGGCGAAGAAGGCGAAGAGCTACTTGGAGATGTCCTCCTTCTCGCGGAGCAGCCTCATCGAGCAGCTTGAGTTCGAGGGATTTTCGCCTGATCAGGCCGAGTATGGGGTCGGCACCACGGGCCTGTAGCCAACGAGGCGGGCTGAACGTGCAGTGCGGTGACAGGCGGCTGCCCCGGTCGAACACCAGATGTCGAGGTCGGCGATGTACTCGTGCTTGCCGCTCGCGGTGAGCACGAGCGCCCGCCGCTGCTGTCGACGGACGGCCACGTCGTGTCCTCAGTGCCAAGGAAGCCGTTGCCGGTGTTCGGTACCGCACTCGAGCCACTCCGCGACCATCTGTTGATTCCGCCAGCCCTCAGCCATCGTCATGATGTGCCGAGAACAAGACTCGTGGCGGCAAGGACGATTCGGCTTCGGTGGCCTGCGGCGTGTTCTGCATGTGCTCGTGACGTCCCGGCGGGAGCCGAGGTCGAGTGGGACTCGGAGACGAAGACGGCCCGGTGCCTCGACTGCGCGCGTCCCGGCGTCGAGCCCGCGCCCTACCGAGGAACTGCCGGCGGATCGGCGAGACGCGAGTACGAGAAGCGCTCGGAGCGTGAGCGCCGGCGGAACGAGCAACGTCTCGAAGCGGACGCCGCATGGCGCCAGGAGGTTGTAGTCAGGCACCCGGTGCTCGGGCGCGTCGCGTCGGCCGTGACCCCGCGTGCGGTGGTTCGTCCCGAGACCCAATCGACGCGCGCGTGGGCCGAGGGCGCGGCCGGGGAGCGCCTCGGTGCGGTGCTCGACGGGTGTGATGGAGTCGTCTCCCTGCACGACCGTCGCATCCCGCGATCGAAGGCGAACATCGACCACCTCGTGATCGGTCCGTCGGGGATCTTCGTCGTCGACGCCAAGAACTACGACGGCCTGGTGGAGAAGCGTCAGGCCGGCGGTTGGCTACGCCCCGACGAGCGGCTCGTGGTCGCAGGTCGAGACCGGACGAAGCTCATCGAGGGCGTCGTCTGGCAGATCAACGAGGTGCGCACGGCTCTCGGCCCGACCGCTGAGCCGATTCGTCCGATCTTGTGCTTCGTCGGCCCGAACTGGCCCCGCTTCCTCAGGCGCGCATTGGTGGTTCGGGGCGTCTCGGTGGTGTGGGCCGCGAGGGCGGCAGAGATCGTGTCGGAGCCCGGACCGATCGGTGAGGAGCGGGTG
>DATAKR010000101.1:0-21465 GCA_036261495.1 Acidimicrobiales bacterium
TGACCCCGCCCAGCACCAGCCCCTCCATCGCCCCCGGCCACGCCATCACCGGCAAACCCGCCTACCTCGAACAGGCCACCACCACCGCCACCCAGACCTTCGACACCATCCTCGGCCCCCTCACCATCACCCTCCAGGCCACCACCTTCACCGTCGACTGGGGCGACCGCACCGGCCGCGACCCCGGCCCCTACCTTTCCCCCGGCGGACCCTGGCCCGACGGCCCCGCCCGCCACACCTACACCACCGCCGGCACCTACACCATCACCATCACCCAAACCTGGAACGCCACCTGGACCGTCGCCGGCCAAACCTCACCGGCGCCGCTGACCGTCACCAGCACCGACCGCATCCCCAACTTCGAAGCCCGCCAGCTCCAAGCCGTCCGCGACCGCTGACCCCACCGCCGCCACCCGGCCACGCCCGCCGGCACCCGCACCCGACCCGCCGACCCCCCGAGAAGCACACACTCGCCGATTCGTGTGCACTTACCCGGCCGAGACGCGCCTGTCGGGCCGATCAAGCCGGGGCAACTGCACGCAAACATCGCGCCCGTCCGGTTGCCCGGGTGCGGCGGGTCAGGTCGTCACGTCGCCGCGATCGTCAGGTCGTCACGAGGGCGCCGGCTCGCAGCCGAGCGCCGATGGCCGCGACGAGACGTGCCTCGACGTCGTCGGCCGGTCCCCGCCCGTCGACGCGGACGAGCAGGCCCCGGTCCGCCCACAAGCGCAGCACGGGCCCCGTCTCGCGGTCATGGAGCGCCAGCCGGTGACGGATCGCCTCCGCGGTGTCGTCGTCGCGGGCCACGGCCTCGCCGCCGCACGCGCAGTCGATCGCCGCGGCACCCGGCTTCGGCGCGACCGCCGCCGCGCCACACGAGCGACACACGCGGCGACGGAGCATGCGCTCCATCACGTCACCGACGGGGACGTCGAGCTCGACGGCGGCGTCGAGCGACGCCGGCAGGAGCAGATCGATCAGCGCCTCCGCCTGCGGCCGGGTACGCGGGAAGCCGTCGAGCACGAACCCCGCCGACGCGTCGGGCTCGCCGAGCCGCGCCGACACGATCTCGCACACGACGTCGTCGGGGACGAGGTCGCCGCGATCGAGATAGCTCTTCACCGACCGCCCGAGTGCCGAGCCCGACGCGACTGCCGCTCGGAAGCAATCGCCCGTCGAGACGTGCGGGACGCCCAAGCGGTGTGCGACCCGCGTCGACTGGGTTCCCTTGCCGGCGCCCTGCCGCCCCAACACCAAGATTCGCGCCACGAGGGTCTCCTGCTCCGCCGTCCGAGAGGCCGACCTAGCCCCTACCCCCGGTTCGCACCGGCCATGCACGAAAGGAACGCGTCAGGCACCGCGTTCTGGGGCCCTCGACCCAACGCCCGCTCTCAGAGCCCGGCGAGGTGGGCGACGTCGTTGTACCGGGCGAGCGCCCAGCCCTGCCCGTCGTCCACCCACTCGGTGATCGACGTGTTCTCGGTGTAGGCCGTTCGGAGCTGGACCCGCCGCGACGCCGCCAACCCGCCGAGCACCGAGAACGACGCGTCCACCACGCCGCCGTGGCACGCGACCACGACGGTCTCGCCCGCGTGATCACGCCCGAGGCGGAGGAGCATGCGGCCCACGCGGGCGACGAACTCGGCCCAGCTCTCCGCTCCCGGTGCCCAGGGTTCGTAGCCGTTCTCCACCGGCGGGCCGTAGCGATCGCGCAGCTCCTGCCAGGTCAGCCCGTCGATCTCGTCGCCGACGTGCTGCTCGCAGAGGTCGCACTGCCGGTCCCGCACGATCGGGGTGCCGGCGCCGCCGATGACCGGGGCGATGATGTCGGCCGTCTCCACCGCGCGCGGCAGGATCGACGAGTAGAGCGCGGTCGCCGATGCCAGCTCGCCGGTCCGGGCGAGCCGGTCGCGCAGTGCAGCCGCCTGCCTGCGTCCAAGGTCGGAGAGGCCGGTGCACCCCCGATGGCCGCCGATGACCTGATCGACGTAGGTCTGCGCCTGGCCGTGGCGGATCAGCGCGAGCCGGGTCACCGCCGGCGGCGCGTTGCCTGCCATCTCAGCCGCCTGCCGGACGCATCAGGCCAGGTGATCGACGAACCGTTCGAGCTGCTTCAGGTTGCGGCACTCGAACACGCCGTCGCAGTGCACGCCGTACTCGCTCACGATCGAGTCGCCCGTGTCCCAGTAGGCCTTCGGCTCGGGGTTGAGCCAGAAGACGTGGCGGGCCCGCTTCTCGATCTCCTTGACCACCCACGCCTGCGACGCGTGGTAGTTGTTCCGCGCGTCGCCGAGGAGCACGACCGACGTCTTCTGGGTGATCTCCTTGCCCCAGCGCTCCCAGAACGTCTCGAACGCATGCCCGTAGTCGGAGTGGCCGTCGACCCAGATGACGTCGGCCTCGGTGTTGACGCGGTGGATCGCGTCTTGGATGTCTTCGATGCCGCGGAAGTACTCGGTCACCTCGTCGATGCCGTCGATGAACACGAACGAGCGCACCTTCGAGAACTGGGTGTTCAGCGCGTAGACGAGCAGCAGCGTGAAGCGGGCGAACGCGGCCACCGAGCCCGAGATGTCGGCAACCACCATGAGCTCGGGCTTCGACGGGCGGGGGTACTTGAACTTCGGCTCGGCCGGCACGCCGCCGTATGACAGCGAGTGGCGCATCGTGTTGCGGAAGTCGAGCGGGCCCTTGCGGCCGTGGCGCCGCTTGCGCGCCAGCCGCACCGCGAGGCGCCGGGTGAGCGGGTAGATCGCCTTCCGCAGCTGCGACAGCTCGTCGCGCGTCGCGTGCATGAAGTCGACCTCTTCGGGAAGCGGCTTGCGGAGCGTCTTCGCCATCGCCTCCGCGCCACGGTCGGCGACGAGACGCCGCCGGATCTCCGCCTCGACCTCCTTCTTCATCTGGTCGATGCGCTCTTCGTACTCGTCGCGGACGAGGCGCTCCTCGAGATCGGTCATGCCGCCATCGGCATCCTGCTGCGCCTGTTCGAGGAGGCGCTCGAGGATGCCGTCGAGGTTGAGGTTCCGCAGGGTGCGATACAGGTAGTACGTGCCGCCGACAGGCCGCCCCGGCTCCATCCCCGAGAACCGCTGCACCGCCTGCTTGGCGATGGCCCGCATCATCGCTTCGTCGGCGTTCATCAGCGCCTTGTAGAGCAGCTCGGCCAGCTCCTCGGGGGTCATCCCCTCGAGCCCGCCACCGCCCTCTCGAGGCTGGCCGAGCATCTGCTCGATCATCTCGGCGATCTTCTGCTCGTCGTCGGTGAGGTCGGTGATCTTGTACTCCGCACCCCGGATCGAGAAGTACACGTCGAACACCGTCTCGAAGGTCTTCCAGTGCGAGGCGTTCTTCACCAGCGTCGCCGCGAGGGCGAACTTGAACGCCTCCCGGTCCTCGAGCGGCATGTGCTTCACCGCTTCCATGGCGTCGAGGTTCTCGGTGAGGCTGACCGGCAGCCCGGCGCGCCGGAGCTCCTGGATGAACCCTGCAAGCAGATCGAGCATCAGACGGCTCCCCCTCCGGATGCGGCCGCGCTACTTCGCGGCCACGCCGTTGGTGGACAGCTCCTTCTCGGCCTTCTGGATGTCGGACTGGTACTTGAGGAGGATGTTGAGCGTCTCCTTGGCCTGGTCGGCATCGATGTTCTCGACGCCGAGCAGCACGAGCGTCCGCGCCCA
Organism: Acidimicrobiales bacterium; assembly: GCA_036261495.1. Lineage (GTDB taxonomy): Bacteria > Actinomycetota > Acidimicrobiia > Acidimicrobiales > CADCTF01 > DATAKR01. Next base: position 3,681 of record DATAKR010000101.1, read on the forward strand.
GTCGAGCGTCTCGGAGACCGAGGGCGCCTTCTTCAGCTCGAGGCTGCGGATCGAGCGGACGATGCGCACCACCTGGTCGGCGAGGTGGTCGCTGATGTCGGGCACGCGGACCTCGACGATCTCCTTCTCGCGCTCGAGCGTCGGGTAGTCGAGGTGGAGGAACAGGCACCGCCGCTTCAGGGCCTCCGACAGCTCGCGGGTGTTGTTCGACGTGAGGAACACGAGCGGGATCTGCGTCGCCTCGACGGTGCCGAGCTCCGGGATCGACACCTGGTAGTCGGAGAGGATCTCGAGCAGCAGCGCCTCGGTCTCGATCTCCACCCGGTCGACCTCGTCGATCAGGAGCACCACCGGCTCCTGCGAACGGATCGCTTCGAGCAGCGGCCGCGTGAGGAGGAACTCGTCACTGAAGATGTCCTCTTCGATGTCGGTCCACTTGGTGCCGCTCTCCTCGGCGGCCTCCTGGACGACCCGCTGAGCCTGGATCCGGAGGAGCTGCTTCTTGTAGTTCCACTCGTAGAGCGCCTTCGATTCGTCGAGGCCCTCGTAGCACTGCAGCCGGATGAGTCGCGAGCCCGTCATGTCGGCGACCGACTTGGCGAGCTGGGTCTTGCCGGTGCCCGCCGGACCCTCCACGAGGATGGGCTTCTCGAGCCGGTCGGCGAGGTAGACGATGCCCGCGATGCCCTCGTCGGCGAGGTAGTCGACCTTGCGGAGCGAATCGCGAACGGCCGGCACGGACTCGAAGCGGTAGGCCATCCGCACAGCCTATCCGCCTACTTGACCGCTCGGTCAATTAACGGTGCGCCGCCCGGGGCTCAGACCCGTATCTGGCCGTCGCCGTGCACGACGTACTTCGTGGTGGTGAGCTCGCGCAGCCCCATCGGACCTCGCGCGTGGAGCTTCTGGGTGGAGATCCCGATCTCGGCGCCGAAGCCGAACTCGCCGCCGTCGACGAACCGCGTCGAGGCGTTCACGAGCACGGCGGCTGCATCCACTTCGCGGGTGAATCGCTCGGCCGACCGAAGGTCGCGGGTGACGATCGCCTCGCTGTGACCGGTGCCGTAGCGGTTGACGTGATCGATGGCGGCGTCGAGCGACGGCACGACGGCGACGCTCATCTTCAGGTCGAGGAACTCGCGGCCGAAGTCGTCGTCGGTCGCCTCGCCGATCGCCGACGGGCAGATGGCCCGGGCACGGGCGTCGCCCACGAGATCGACGCCGTCGAGCGCTTGGATCGCCATCGGCAGGAAGCGACCCGCGATCGCCTCGTGCACGACCAGCGACTCGGCGGCGTTGCACACCGACGGGCGTGAGGTCTTGGCGTTGTGCACGATCGACAGCGCCATCTCGAGATCTGCCGATTCATCGACGTAGACGTGGCAGTTCCCGTCGCCGTCGATCACGTAGGGGACCAACGCGTTCTCGAGGATCGCCTGGATCAGTGAGGGCCCCCCTCGGGGGATGAGGCAGTCGATGACGCCCCGAAGACGCATGAACTCGGTGGCCGACTCCCTGGACGTGTCGTCGACCAGGACGAGCGCGTCGTCGGGGAGTCCGGCTTTGGAGAACCCCTCGCGCAGCACCGAGGCGATCGCCTGATTGGAGGTGATCGCCGCGGACGACCCGCGTAGGAACGCGACGTTGCCCGACTTGATGCACAGCCCGGCGGCGTCGCTCGTCACGTTCGGCCGGTTCTCGTAGATGATGCCGACCACGCCGAGGGGGACGCGCACCTTGTCGATGTGGAGGCCGTTCGGCCGGGTCCAGCCCTCGACCACTTCGCCGATGGGATCGGCGAGGGACGCCACGCCCCGCAACCCCGCGGCCATCGAGCCGATGCGGCGCTCGTCGAGCCGGAGGCGGTCGATCACGGTGCCGGTGGTGCCGGCACGCTCGGCGCGGATGACGTCGGCCGCGTTGGCCTCGAGCACCTGCTCGCTGCGCTCCTGGAGGAGGTCGGCGGCCAGGTGGAGGGCCATGTCCTTCGCCTCCGTCGAGGCGAGGGCGAGCGGTCGGGCGGCGGCCCTGGCGCGAGCGCCCAGCTCGGCGAGCGTCGTGTCGGTGGTCGCCATGGCCCGATCGTACCGGCGTCAAACGGCAGACTGGACTTGGTGAGCGACCTGCTGGAGGAACCCGTCGCACGGTTTGTCGACGAGATGGCGCCGGTGCTGGCGCGCATCGCCGGCGACATCCTCCCGGGTGCAGGCGCCGACAAGCCGGCCGCCGACGTGACGATGGAGGCGTACAACCTCGTCGCCGCGTTCATCGACCTCGACGACCGGCAGAGCGACGACGAGCTGATCGCGTTCATCGCGGCGTTCGCCCCCCGCATGAAGACCATGCTCGGGTACGCGTCGCCCGCCGACGTGCGCAAGGCCGAGCTCGTCACCGGCAAGCAGGCCTGGCTGGCCGCGCCGTCGACGCTGTTCGAGATCCTCGTCGAGACCGACCGCCGCAACGGCACGTCGAACGCGTGGCGCTACTACGAGCTGGCGATGACGCTCGCCCACACCGTGTGCGCCGCTGACGCCATCCCCTCGGAGACCGAGCTGGCCGGCCTCGAGCGCTTCCGCAACGTGCTGCTCCGCACCATCGATCGGGCCGGGCTGCCTCGCCCCGGAGGCGCTGCCGGCGCACCGGCGAGCGGCGCAGCCGCGGCCCGGCGGCCGGCGCCGCCGCAGGAGCCGGCGCGACCGCTCGAGGAGCTTCTTGCGGAGCTCGACGGCCTCGTCGGGCTCGCAGCCGTGAAGCAGGAGGTGAAGCTCGTCGCCAACCTGCTGCAGATCCAGAAGCTGCGGAAGGCCCGCGGGCTTCCCGTGGCCGACGCCAGCCGCCATCTCGTCTTCACCGGCAACCCGGGTACCGGGAAGACGACGGTCGCCCGGCTGCTGGCGCAGATCTATCGGACGCTCGACGTCGTCGACCAGGGCCAGCTCGTCGAGACCGATCGCGCCGGGCTGGTCGCCGGCTTCGTAGGCCAGACGGCGCTCAAGGTGACCGACGTGTTCGACTCCGCCCTCGGCGGTGTGCTCCTCGTCGACGAGGCGTACGCGCTCGCGCGGGGCGGCGAGAACGACTTCGGACAGGAGGCGATCGACACCCTCGTGAAGCTCATCGAAGACCACCGCGACGACGTGGTCGTCATCGCTGCCGGCTACCCGGACGAGATGCACGAGTTCATCGAGTCGAACCCGGGACTGCGCTCGCGCTTCCCGAAGACGATCCAGTTCCCCGACTACTCCACCGACGAGCTGCTCGACATCTTCGACTCGATGTGCAAGAAGAGCTCGTACTCGCTCTCTGCGGACGCGCGTGCCGCGGCCCGGACCTACCTCGACTCGCTGGCTCGCGACAAGGGCTTCGGCAACGGTCGCGTCGTGCGCAACCTCTTCGAAGCGGCCATGGGCCGGCAGGCCACGAGGCTCGTGGCCATCAAGGAGCCGACGAACGAGCAGCTGATGGAGCTGCGCCCGGACGACATCGTCGCTCCGGTCGAGGTGTAACGGGTGCGGATCCGGCTGCTCGCCGTGCTCGGCGCGGTGCTCATGATCGTCGCCGCCGTCGTCGTGCGCGCCCGCATCGACTCATCAGGCGATGGTGGGTCGAACGGGGGCTCGGGGTCCTCCGGCAACGGCACCGTCGTGTGTGACGCCGCGCTCGGCGACGCGTGTCCGTCGTCGGCAACGAGGGAGGCGGCAACCGATACCGCCGACCGGCTGCTCGCAGTGAGAGGCGCGGCACCGCTCGCGACGTGGCTCACCGCGGGGCCGTGGGCGTCGATGGTCGATGCGACCCGCAAGGTGCAGTCGCAGAGCTCGCTGTTCGGTCGGGAGGCGGCGGTCGCCTCCACCCCACTCGTCGCCGTCGTCCGAAAGGGCCGGCTCAGCTGCCGGCCCGTGACGTGGAAGTGCATCGGCGACGCGTCGATGACCCAACCGGCGATCGCGGTGGCGGCGCCCGACGCCCGCACGAGCATCGGCCTGCTCGTGCGAGTCGCCGCCGTCTCGGGCTTTCTCGGCGCACCGCCCGACTCGATTGCCGACGTCCGCGACAACGCGGATGCCACGACCTGGCTCGGCACCCTCGAGGACCGAATCAACGACGCACGGAACCGCGGCAGCACCGACCTCGACACGTGGATCTCGATCTTCCCGGCCAGCTCCGATGTGTTCCTCACCACTCAGGCCGAGGCCAACGCCGTGGTGCGCGGCAGCCGTGTCGGGAGCGACGTCGACATCGTCGTGCCGAGCCCGCAGGTGTACGTCGAAGCCGGCGTCGCCGACACCGGGTCGAGGCGCTTCGACAGCACGAAGCTGCGCGAGCTCCTGACGAAGGCCGGATGGGACCCCGGGGCCGCCAAGGTCGACACGGGGCTACCCTCCCCGGACGTGCTCCTCGCTCTGCAGCAGGTGGTTCGATGAAGCGCGTCCTCGTCGGCATGGCGGCGCTGCTCACCCTGGTCGCCGCCGCCTGCTCGACCGGCGGCAGCGGCGGTAGCGGTGGCGACGCGTCGGGCGGCAAGGCCCCGAAGGGATGCGAGACCGTCCAGACCGACGTGTCACCCGAGAAGCTGACGCTCCTCACCGACCTCGCCCAGCGCTTCAACTCGTCGAGCGCGGCAAAGAGCGGCGGCTGCGTGTTCGTGAAGGTGCAGAAGCTGGCGTCGGGCGCCGGCGCGCAGCTGCTCGCCGAGGGGTGGAACAACGCCCAGAACGGTCCACAACCGGTGATCTGGTCGCCGGCGGCCCGGTCGTGGGGCGCCGTCCTCAACCAACGCCTCTCCACGAAGGGCCAGCCGGCGATGGCGCCCGCCGACGCGAAGTCGTTCATGGTGACGCCGCTCGTGATCGCCATGCCGAAGCCGATGGCGGAGGCGATCGGTTGGCCCAACACGCCGATCGGGTGGCACGACATCCTCACCCTCGCCCAGGACCCGAACGGCTGGGCATCGAAGGGCCATCCCGAGTGGGGGGCGTTCAAGCTCGGGAAGACGAACCCGAACTTCTCCACCAGCGGCCTCTCGAGCACCGTCGCCCAGTACTACGCGGCCACCGGGAAGCAGAGCGGCCTGACGCTCGAAGACATCAACAACCCTGACGTCGACAAGTTCATGCGCGGCGTCGAGTCCGCCGTCGTGCACTACGGCGACACCACGCTCACCTTCCTCAACAACCTGTACCGCAACGACCGGGCCGGCGCAGGTCTCACCTACGTGTCGGCGGTGGCCATCGAGGAGACCTCGGTCGTCGTCTACAACCAGGGCAATCCCGACGGCATCCTCGACCCCGGCGAGCGACCGCGGCCGCCGCGGATCCCGCTGGTCGCCATCTACCCGAAGGACGGCACCCTCTTCTCGGACAACCCGCTGTTCATCCTCGACGCGCCGTGGGTGAGCTCCCGCCAGAAGGACGGAGCCCGGCGCTTCGAGGAGTTCGTGCGTCAGCCCGAGAACCAGAAGCGCGTGCTGCAGTACGGGTTCCGTCCGGGCAATCCGCAGGTCGCCATCGGTGATCCGATCAACGCGTCGATGGGCCTCGACCCCAATCAGCCGACCACGACCCTCGGCGTGCCCGAACCGGCGGTCCTCGTCGCCGCCCTCGACAAGTGGGCCGAACAGCGCAAGGGCGCCAAGGTGATGCTCGTCATCGACGTCTCGGGGTCGATGGGCGAGGAGGTCGCCGACGGGCAGACCAAGCTCGACCTCGCCAAGCGAGCCGCGAGCGACGCCATCGACCAGTTCAAGGCCGACGACCTGCTCTCGTTGCGGATGTTCTCGACCAACGTCGGCCCCCGCGACCACACCGACTACCTCGACCTCGTGCCGTTCGGCACGCGCGTCGACGTCGGCGAGCAGATGAAGGCCAAGCTCGCCTCCCTCGTCCCCCGGCAAGGGACGCCGCTCTACACCGTGACCCAGGCGTCGTACGACGACCTGAAGAACGCCTACGACCCGGCGCGGATCAACGCGGTGGTTCTCCTCACTGACGGAAAGAACGAGGCCGCCTACAACGACCTCAACGCGACGATCGCGAAGCTCCGCGCCGGCGCCGAGGGCGAGTCGTCCTCGCCGGTGCGGCTCTTCACGATCGCCTACGGCAAGGACGCCGACAAGGCAACGCTGAAGTCGATGGCCGAGGCAACGAACGGTGCGGCCTACGACGCCTCCGATCCGGCGACGATCAACAACGTGTTCACCGCGGTGGTGTCGAACTTCTAGTGGCCCTCACCTTCCGCGACCGCTTCTTCCAGCCGCGCGTGGCCCGGGCGATCATGTCGCCGTCGGGCATCCTCCTGGCCGGCGCCGGCGCGGCGATCGGGATCCTCGTGGGCGGTGGTGTCTTCGGCGCGCTCGTCCTCGGTGCGGTGGCCTGGGCGGGACGGGTGGTGGCGGCGATCCCGCGGCGCCCGGCCGGCGACAAGATCGACCCCTTCCGCGTCGGCGAGCCCTGGCGCCGGTTCGTGCAGGATGCCCTCGGCTCGAAGCGGAAGTTCGACCAGGTCGTCAAACGCTCGCGATCGGGCCCCATCCGGGACCGCTTGGTGACGATCGGGGGCCGCATCGACGACGGGGTTCGCGAGGCGTGGCGGATCGCGTGCCAGGGCGACGCCCTCGACGCGGGCCTCACCCAGATGAACGTCAAGGAGATCCAGCGAGATCTCCAGCAGGTGTACGACGATCGCCGCCGCGCCGACGATGCATCGCTCCAGCGCACCCAGCAGGCGATCGAAGCGCAGCTCGCGTCGTACCAGCGGTTGCAGAAGGTCGCGACCGACGCTCACGACCGTCTGCGCCTCCTCAACGCGCAGATGGACGAGGCGGTGGCGCGTGCCGTCGAGATCTCGCTGCGTGCTGCGGACGCCGATGCGCTCGCACCGCTCTCCGACGATGTCGACAGCGTGGTCGGCGAGCTCGAAGCCCTGCGGCAGGGCCTCGAGGAGACGTCGACACCGGCCCCGGGCGAGACTTCGGACACACCGCCCGCGACGGCCGGCGGGACGGCCTAACCTCCGCGTCATGTTCAAGCTCTTCCGGCGCTGGTGGCGGTACCTCACGGCTTCGATGACCGGGAAGTTCAACGAGGCGGCCGACCCGAAGGTGCAGCTCGAGCAGGCGATCATCGAGGCGCAGGACCAGCACCGGCGCCTCAAGGAGCAGGCGGCCAACGTCATCGCCAACCAGAAGCAGACGGAGATGCGGCTCAACCGCTCGATGGAGGAGCTCGAGTCGCTCAACGCCAAGGCGCGCCAGGCCGTGTTGATGGCCGACGACGCGCAGAAGAAGGGCGACGCGGCGCGCGCTTCGGAGCTCACCCGCGCGGCCGAGGGCTTCGCCAACCGGCTCATCTCCGTCGAGAAGGAGGTCGAGAGCCTCAAGCAGCTCCAGCTGCAGTCGACCGACGCCGCCAACAAGGCGAAGACGATGGTGCAGCAGAACTCGATGGTCCTGCAGCAGAAGCTGTCGGAGCGCCAGAAGCTGCTCTCGCAGCTCGATCAGGCGAAGATGCAGGAGCAGATGAACTCGGCGATGTCGCAGCTCTCCGAGACGGTCGGGCAGGACGTCCCGACGCTCGAGGAGGTGCGCGACAAGATCGAGCAGCGTTACGCCCGGGCGCTGGGGTCGGCCGAGCTGCAGGGCCAGACCGTCGAATCGCGGATGCTGGAAGTCGAGCAGGCGACCATGGACACCGAGGCCCAGGCGCGCCTCGAGCAGATCCGGTCGCAGCTCGGCATCGCCTCGGCGCCCGCCGAGGAGCCCGCCGCCGCGACGCCGGCCGAGGAGCCCCAGGCGGTCGAGGGCGGCGCCGCCGAGGGTGCCCCGCCCGCATAGCTCGACCCTGCCCTGCGATCTCAGGGCAGGACCACGAGGTCGTCCCGGTGGACGATCTCGTGAGGCACGTCGGCCGGCAGATCGGAGGTCCGGCGCCCCGCCCACTCCTTCACGCGGGCCGCGGGATGACGCACGAGCCCCTTGGCGAACACCCGCCCGTCGGCACCGGCGATCTCCACCGCGTCGTCGGCATCGAAGGCCCCGGCGACGTCGACGACGCCGGCCGGCAGCAGCGACGTGTGCCGCTCGACGAGCGCGGTGCGGGCGCCGTCGTCGACGACGACGGTTCCCGCCGCACCGACGGCGAAGGCGATCCACACCTTCCTCGCGGGCAGCCGCCGCTCGCGGGGCCGCACCACAGTGCCCACACCCGGTGCACCGGCCACCGCGTCGGCCAGCACCGCCGGGCGCGCCGCGCCGGCGATGACGGCCCGCACGCCGGACCACGCGGCGATCTTGGCCGCCGCCAGCTTCGAGGCCATCCCACCGCTGCCGCGGTCGGTGCCCGTGCCGCCGGCGAGGCGCTCGAGCTCGTGGTCGATCTCGACGATCTCCTCGATCAGCGACGCCTCCTCGTCGAGCCGCGGGTCGGCGGTGAACATGCCCGGCGTGTCGGTGAGAAGGACGAGGGTCGACGCGCCGACCAGCTGGGCGACGAGCGCCGCCAGCCGATCGTTGTCGCCGAAGCGGATCTCGTCGTCGGCGATGGCGTCGTTCTCGTTGACGATCGGGACGACACCGAGGTCGAGGAGTCGGTCGAGCGTCTGGCGGGCGTGCAGGTACTGCGACCGGTGCACGAAGTCGAGCGGGGCGAGGAGCACCTGACCGCTCACGAGGTCGAGGCCGGCGAACACGTCGTCGTACACGCGCATGAGACGGCTCTGGCCCACGGCGGAGACGGCCTGGAGGATCGCGAGGTCGGCCGGACGCGACCGCAGCCCGAGTGCCGGCAGCCCGGCGGCGATGGCGCCCGAGGTCACGAGGACGACGCGATGGCCGCCGGCGCGCAACGCCGCCACCTCCCGGCACAGCTTCTCGATCGCCGCGACCTCGATCTCACCTATCCCCGAGGTGATCGAGGACGTGCCCACCTTGACGACGACCGTGCTCACGGTGGACTCAGTCCTCCGACCACTCGAACTCGAACGTCCCGATCCGCACCACATCGCCGTCGCGCGCGCCGGCCCGCACGAGCGCCTTGTCGACGCCGGCTCTCGCGAGCCGCTCCTGCACGTAGGCGAGCGCCTCCGCGTTGGTGAGGTCGTTCAGTGCCACGGCGCGTTGCGCCGACCGCCCCGACACCACGAACGCGCCGTCGTCGGATCGCTCGACCTTGACACCTTCCGGTTCGGGTCGGTGGACCACGAACGTCTCGGCGGTGACCACCGACGCCCGGGCCTCGTCGACAAGGTCGGCCAACCGGCCGACGAGCGGACGCAGCCCGTCGCCGGTGATCGCCGAGATGCTCGGCCCGCCCCACTCGACGAACGCGGCGTCGGCCTTGGAGCCCACGGTCAGGCGGGGTCGTTGCAGGAGCTCGGGGCGGTAGCGGGCGAGCTCGTCGAGCAGCACCCGTTCCTGCTCTTCCGGGGGGCGCTCGTCGATGGGGGCGAGATCGACGAGCACGAGCAGCACGCGGGCCCGCTCGACGTGGCGGAGGAACTGGTGGCCGAGCCCCCGCCCCTCGCTCGCACCCTCGATGAGCCCCGGGACGTCGGCCATCACGAACTCACGGTCGTCGAGCCGGACGACGCCGAGGTGGGGCTCGAGCGTGGTGAACGGGTAGTCGGCGATCTTCGGCTTGGCGGCCGACACCCGCGAGATCAGCGTGCTCTTGCCGGCGTTCGGGAACCCCACCAGCGCGACATCGGCCATCAGCTTCAGCTCGAGGTTCAGGTAGTGCTCCTCGCCGACCTCTCCCTGTTCGGCGAAGGAGGGGGCGCGGCGGCGGTTCGAGAGGAACCTGGCGTTGCCGCGGCCGCCCTGGCCGCCCTTCGCCGCGAGGTAGCGGTCGCCGGCATGGACGAGGTCGGCGACGACGCGGCCTTGCTGGTCGCGCACGAGCGTCCCCTCGGGAACGGGCACCACCGCGTCGACGCCTCGCGCGCCGTGCCGTGCCTTCCCCTGTCCGTGGACCCCGTTGGTGCCGGCGCGGTGAGGGTGGTCCTTGAAGGCGAGCAGCGACGACACGTTGGTGTCGGCGACGAGCCACACATCGCCACCGTCGCCACCGTCGCCGCCGTCGGGCCCACCTTTGGGTACGTGCGCCTCGCGGCGGAACGACACCGACCCTGCGCCGCCGTTGCCGGCCTTCACATGGATCTGTGCCTCATCGACGAAGCCCGACACTCTCCCAGCGTAGGTGTCGCCCACGCGGACTAGGTCATCCTGACCACTCTGAATGACGACGATTGGACATGGCATCAACGGCACGGGCTCGGCACGCTGGTTCCCATGCGAGCGCCGCGCTCTCGCGAGCGGACGTCACCTCCCGAGGCGCGCACCGGGGCCTATCGAGCCATGCAGACACTGGGCGTTCGCCTGCAGGTCGGCTGCAGCCTGGTGGTCGCCGTGGTCGCATGGATCGTGCCGGGTGAGCCCACGAGCGGGCGTCTCCGTCTCACCGCGATGCTCCTCGGCTTCGCGCTCTACGCCGTCGTCGTCGACGCAGCGATCGTGCGGTTCCCGCGCATCCGCCTGGCGAGCATCGCCGTCGACGTGCTCGCGATCTTCAGCTTCGCGTTCGCCTTCCCCTCGTTGCGCGTCGCCGTGATGATCGTCGCCATGCTGCCGATCGCGTTCCACACCGCAGTGGCCGGGCGCCTGCTCGGGCTGGCCCTGAGCGCCGAGACGTTCGCACTCGCGGTGGGTGCTGGCGTGGTCGCGTCAGGAAGCGAGCCGGGAGCGCTCACCCTCGGTGTGTACGGCGTCGCCCTCATCGCGTTCACGGTGATGATCGACGGCCTGAGCGTGGAGCGCCGGCGTCAGGCGGCCCACCTGGCTCGGCTGTACGCCGCGGTCGAGGAGCTCACGGCCGACCCGGATCTGCCGTCGACCCTCGCGTCGATCGCCGCCGCGGCGACCAAGGCGACCGAGGCGATGTTCTCTGTCGTCCTCCTCCGCGAGGGCGACCACCTGGAGCAGAGCGCGACGACGCGTCACGACGTCGACTCTTCCGTGGGAGTGGAGCTCACGCGGCAAGCCCTTGCCGCGCCCGACACCAGCCCGTCCGCGGTTGCGCTCGCCAGCGGCGAACCCGTGCTCGTCGTGGACTTCGCCACTGACACGCGGTACGCGGAGTGGGCCGGCGTCGCCCACAGCTACGGGTTCGGTTCCATGATCTCCGTGCCGCTGGTCGCGGGCGTAGAGCCGCTCGGCGTCCTCAACTCCTACGGTCCGCCCCACGCGTTCGACCGTGCCGACGTCACGCTCCTCGTCGCCTACGCGCGGCAGGCGGGGTTGACCCTCGCCCGGTCGCTGGCGTTCGAGCGCGAGCGCGAAGCGGCCGCGCGGCTGGCCGAGGCCGACCGCCTGAAGTCGGACTTCGTCGGGACGGTCAGCCACGAGCTGCGCACGCCCCTCACCTCCATCGTCGGGTTCGTCGACACGCTGCTGATGCACTGGGACCGGATCGCCGACGACGAGAAGCGCCGGCTCCTCTCACGCGCCTCGTGGAACGCGTCGGAGCTCCGCAGTCTCGTCGAGGAGATCCTGTCGTTCACGAGAGCCGACGCCGGCGGCCCGCAGGTGGTGCTGGGCCATGTCGCGCTACGGAACGAGGTCACGTCGATCGTCGAGCACATGCTGCCGGCGATCGGAGATCGGGTGATCGCCATCGACATCCCCTACGACCTCGAGGTGCTCGCCGACGCGCAGGCGCTGCACCACATCGTCCGCAACCTCGTCTCGAACGCCGCCAAGTTCTCGCCGGAAGGCTCCCGGATCGCGATCGGGGCGACGGTCGACGCGGGTTCGTGCACCGTCACCGTGGCCGACGAAGGGGCCGGGATCCCCGACGAGGAGCTCGAGCGGGTGTTCGAGCGCTTCTGGCGGGGCGACGCGACCAGCCACACCCGCGGCACCGGGATCGGCCTCGCGGTCGTGCGGTCGTTCGTGGAGCAGATGGGTGGGGCGGTGTGGGTGACGTCGGAGCCAGGTCGGGGCTCGACGTTCGCCTTCACGCTCGGCGCGGCGTCGTCGACGGGCGCCGAGGCGACCACGTCGCGCTTCGGGAACCTGGCGCGGTGACGCCGGACGGCGCCGGTTCAGGCCTCGCCGTCGAAGACGTTGACGACCTTGCGGCCCTTTCGGGCACCGAACTTCACCTTGCCGGGGATCAGGGCGAACAGCGTGTCGTCACCGCCTCGGCCGACGTTCTCACCCGGGTGGAAACGGGTGCCGCGCTGGCGCACGATGATCGACCCGGCGGTGACCGTCTGGCCGTCGAACACCTTCACACCGAGTCGCTTCGCCTCGGAATCGCGGCCGTTTCGGGTCGAGCCGCCACCCTTGGTCTTCGACATCGCTAGCCCCTCGTGATCCCGGTGATCTCGATCGTCGTGTACTTCTGACGATGACCCCAGCGCTTCCGCTGGTTGGTCTTGTTCTTGTAGGTGAAGCCCGTGATCTTCGGGCCCTTGGTCTCGCCCACGACCCGGGCCGCGACCTGCGCGCCCGAGAGGTCGCCGGGGGTGGCGAGCACGGTCTCGCCGTCGACGAGCAGCACGGGCGTGAACGTCACCTCGTCGCCCTCGTTCGCGCCGAGACGCTCGACATTGACGCGCTGGCCCTCGGCGACGCGCTCCTGCTTCCCGCCGGTGCGGATGACTGCATACATAGGCCGATAAGTGTACGAGATCGAGGGCCTATCCCGAAATCGTGGGCTTTCGCATCAACGTCCACGCGTCGGTCTGCTCGACCGCCTCGAAGCCGGCTGCGAGGTACAGCTCGATGGGCCCGGGGAAGTTGTCGGCTTCGTCGGAGGCTCCCTTGCGGGGCCGGCCCTCGATCGCCTCGAACCCGTCGCGGGCCGCGCCCTCGATGGCGGCATCGAGCAGGCGACGGGCCACGCCGTGGCGCCGGTAGGCCGGCGCGATGACGAAGCAGGCGACGCCGGCCACTCGCTCAGCGCCCTCGCGGCGGAAGGCCGGGTACGTCGACACCGGCGAGGCGTTCACCCAGCCGACGGGCCGCCCGTCGACGTAGGCGAGGTAGCCGGTGGTGTCGCCGCGGCGCAGCCGCTCGATCATCTCCGCCCGGTTCTCCTCCCACGGGGTGTTCCCCCAGCTCGACGGATCGGTGGGATCCCAACGGTGCGGGAACAGGCAGTAGCACGCCGCCCACTCGGGCTTCCCCGCGAAGGCGTCGTGGTCGAAGAAGGCGAGCCAGTCGTCGATCCGGTCGGGCGTCACTTGGTGGACCTCGACGGCGCCGATCGCCGGCACCCGGTCGCCGGCGGGATGGAGGCGGTCCTGGGCTTCGACGTAGTTCCGCACCGCCACCTCGCCGATGCCGGCCTCGGGATGGGCCTCAGCGAAGTGCGCCGTCATGATGCGGACGAGCTCGTCGGGGTCGTCGGCCTCGCCGACGAAGGGGCAGAAGCAGCGGGCCGTTCGCATCTCGTCTCCTCTCCAATCGGCTCTCAGAGCAGCGACTCGTCGTACAGGAACCCGCGACCGCCGCAGGTGGGACATGTCTCGCTGAACGACTCGACGAGGCCCTCGCTCACCCGCTTGCGGGTCATCTCGACGAGGCCGAGCTCGGAGATGTCGAACACCTGGGTGCGGGTCTTGTCGCGGGCGAGCGCATCGCGGAAGGCCGCGATCACCTGCTCACGGTTCGACCGCACCTCCATGTCGATGAAGTCGATCACGATGATCCCGCCGATGTCGCGAAGGCGCAGCTGGCGGGCGATCTCCTCGGCGGCCTCGAGGTTGTTGCGGAACACGGTCTCCTCGAGGCTCGACGTGCCCACGTTCTTGCCGGTGTTGACGTCGATCACGGTGAGCGCCTCGGTCCGCTCGATGATCAGCGACCCGCCCGACGGGAGCCACACCTTGCGGTCGAGCGCCTTGTGCAGCTGCTCGTGGACGTGGAAACGCTCGAAGATCGGCAGCGTGTCGTCGGCGGGGTCGTAGTACTCGACGCGGTCGGCCAGCTCGGGCGTGATGCTCTCGACGTAGTCGCGAACCTCCCGGAAGAGGTTCTCGTCGTCGATCACCACACCGCGGTAGTCCTTGTTGAACTCCTCTCGAATCACCCTGACCGCCATGTCGGGCTCCCGGTAGAGGAGCGCCGGCGCCTTCGACCGCTTGGCCATGGAATCGATCTGGTCCCACTGCCGGACGAGGCGGATGACGTCGCGGCGCAGCTCCTCGGCCGTCGCCCCCTCGGCCGCGGTGCGGACGATGAGGCCGTGCGCTTCCGGCTTGACCTCGTCGAGGATCTTGCGCAGCCGCTTGCGCTCGTCGTCGGAGAGCCGCTTCGAGATGCCGTAGGTGTCGGAGTTCGGGATCAGCACGACGAACCGTCCCGGGATCGAGACCTCCTGGGTGAGGCGGGCCCCCTTCGTGCCGATCGGGTTCTTGGTGACCTGGCAGACGATGGTCTGGCCGGGCCGGAGCATCTGTTCGATGCGGAGGTCGCGCCCGCCCTTGCCCCCGCCGTTCCCGCCGTTCTCGAGGAGGTCGTCGGCGTCGTAGCGCACGTCGCCGCGGTAGAGCACGGCGTTCTTCGGCGTCCCGATGTCGACGAAGGCCGCCTCCATTCCGGGGAGCACGTTCTGCACCCGCGCGAGGTAGATGTTGCCGTCGATCTGGGTGGCGTCGTCCTGCGGCCGCGACACGTAGTGCTCGATCAACGACCGGCCCTCGAGGACGGCGATCTGGGTCGCGTGCGACCGGACGTTCACGCACATGAGGTACCGACCCACCGGGCGGCCCTTGCGCTCCTTGCCACGGCGACGCTCGAGCGTCTCCTCGTCGAGCTCGAGGGGGCTCTCGAGCACGTCTGCGTCGCCCTTGCGCCCCTTGCCCCGCCCGCCCCGACGGCGCCGTTTCCTGGTCTCGGCGCCGTCCGACGCAGGCGCGGCCCCCACGTCGCCCGCGGCCGTCGAGTCGTCCCGGTCGGCGGCAGCCAGATCGTCGGTGACATCCGTCCGGTCGCCACCGGCGGACGCCTCGACCGCGGCCGGCGAGCGACGACCGCCCCCTCGACCGCGCCGGCCCGTCCCCTCGGTCGGGCGCGTGCGACGCCCGCCGGCGGACGCGGACGCCGTCGCCGGCGCCGGGCGGGTGTCGCCGATCCTCGGCCGGTAGGGAACCTCGGCCGTCACGGTGGCGGGCCCTGACGGCTCCCCCTCGCCTGGACGGTCGGGGAGATCGTCGGGGCGGCGGGCGTACTCCTCGGCCGGCGACTCGACGGGACCGGCGTCGTCGCCGTCGCCCTCCCCGTCCGCCGGCCGGCCGTCGGTGGCCGGCTTGCGCCGGTTGCGGCCACCCCTCGACCCGCGCCGGCGCTTCTTCCGCGCCGGCGCGTCAGCGGCGCCGCCGTCGCCGTCACCGGGCGACGCCGGCGCGTCGCCGGGCGCCGTGGTGCTAGCAGCGTCGAGGGGTTCGGCGGGCGTGGACGAGGAGCTGTCGGCGCCGCCCGGTCGATCCGGGCGGGGCTGAGGATCGGGCGTCGTCTGCCCGGTCGAGGTCTCCGACATCGAGGAAGTCCCTTCTCATGACGTCACCTCGACGAGAGGTGGCGGCGCGCCGGAGCCGGTGTCGAGCGGCGGAGCCTCGAGGGGCTCGGTCCGCGATCCGTCGGCGCGCGAGATCCATTGGTGGGTTCGCCGTACACGAACCTCTTCGAGTGATCCGTCGAGGGCGGCGAGCAGCTCGGAAGGGCGGATCGAGCGAGGCTGAGTGGTCAGCTCGGCTCGGAGCGCGACCGGGCGGGTCACGGCGTCGTCGGTGGACGCGTCGAGGAGATGGGCCGCCTCGGACGCACCGAGGACGGTCACGGCGAGAAGTGCGGGCCGGATGTCGTCGGTGACCTCCTGCCCCTTGCGTTCACGGCTGACGACGACCTGCTCCGCGGCCAGCACCGAGGACACGAGCTCGCGCATCCGGTGTTCGGTGGTGCCGGCGGCGACGACCTCCCACGTGCACGAGGTGACCTCGTGCTGGAGAGAGGCTGCGTGGTCGTCGATGACGGCGGCGGCGGTCACGTCGACCCCCGCCGGGAGCGCCGCCGACAAGACGTCGGGCAGCGCGGCGACCTCGAGCCCGTCGGCGCGGTCGGCGTCGAGCTCGAGGTCGAGGTACTCGGCCAGTGATTCGTGGCCGGTGGGCAAGGCGAGGCCGAAGCTGACCTTCGGCCGGGGCGAGAACCCGCCGGTGTAGGCGAGCGGCAGCGACGCCCGCCGGAAGGCGCGCTCCCACATGCGAGCGAGATCGCGATGGCTCGTCCACCGGATCTTGCCGAGCTTCGAGAATCGCACCCGGACCCTCACCGCCGGCGCTCCCTCACGGGCGGGCCCCGGTGAGGAGCTGGACGGGCACGAAACCGCCGGTCGAGAGGTCCTGGCCGGTGCCCTGCGAACCGCCGGCGGGCGGGGTGGCCGACGCGACGACGTGCTCGATGCCGTAGCCGGTGCAGGCCCCGCAGTCGTAGCACGGTGTCCAGCGGCAGTCCTCGTTGCCGTGCTGGGCGAGGGCGTCCTGCCAGTCCTGCCAGAGGAAGTCCTTGTGGAGGCCGGCGGAGATGTGGTCCCAGGGCAGGACCTCGTCTTCGGTGCGGTGGCGATGCACATACCAGTCGATCGACAGGCCGTGCTTCGCCATGGCGTCCTCCCAGAGCCCAAGGTCGAAGTGCTCCGACCACTCCTGGAAGACGCCGCCATTGCGCCAGACCTCCTCGATCACCGCACCGATGCGGCGGTCGCCCCGGCTGGCGATGGCTTCGGCGAGGCTCGCCTTCGGGTCGTGCCACTTGAGGTTGACGCCCTTGGCGTGACGCGTCGCGTCCTTGAGCAGGTTGACCTTGCGGTAGAGCTCCGGGACGGTGTTCTGGCCGAACCATTGGAACGGCGTGTGGGCCTTCGGCACGAACCCGCCGACCGAGGTGTTGACCGTGATGCGGTTGGAGTACTCCCGGCCGATCTTGACGCAGTTCTTCGCCAGCTCGGCGATGCCCAGCGTGTCCTCGTCGGTCTCAGTGGGCAGCCCGGTGAGGAAGTAGAGCTTCACCCGCTGCCACCCGCTGGAGAACGCCGAGTGCACCGCCCCGTAGAGGTCCTCCTCGCGGATCAGCTTGGAGATCACCTGCCGCATCCGCCACGTGCCGCCTTCGGGCGCGAACGTCAGGCCGGTGCGCCGGACCTTGGCGATCTCGCTGGCGATGCCGACCGTGTAGGCGTCGACGCGGAGGGACGGGAGGCTGACCGCGACCTTCCCGCTGCACGCCGGGTCGCTCACGACGCCCTGGACGACCTCGTCGATCCCCGAGTAGTCGGCGCTGCTCAGCGACGTGAGGGCGACCTCGTCGTAGCCCGTGCGCGCGAGCCCGTCGGTGATCATCTGGCGAACCTGGGCCGCCGGCCGCTCGCGAACGGGACGGGTGATCATGCCGGCCTGGCAGAAGCGGCAGCCCCTCGTGCACCCGCGGAACACCTCGACGTTGAGGCGATCGTGGACGACCTCGGTGAGCGGGACGAGCTGCTGCTTCGGGTAGGGCCACGCCGCGAGGTCGGCGATGGTGCGCTTCTCGACGCGCTCGGGGACGTCGGCATACCTCGGCGTCACCGCGACGAGGTTCTCGCCGTCGTACTCCACGTCGTACATCGACGGGACGTACACACCGGGAACCTGGGCGAGCGCCCGTAGCACGTGCTCGCGGGATCCCTCGGTCCGCCCCGACCGCTTCCAGTCCCCCACCACCTCGGTGATCTCGGAGATGACCTCCTCG
>DATAKR010000110.1:0-11466 GCA_036261495.1 Acidimicrobiales bacterium
ACCCAGGAAGTCATAGCCCCAGACCTTTTCCAGGAGCACCTCGCGACTGAAGATCCGGCCCGGTGCCGCCGCGAGTTCGCACAGCAGGCGGAACTCGGTCTTCGTGAGGTGCACCTCCTCCCCGCTGCTCCGCACCACACCCGACTCGGGCTCGACGTCGAGGTCGCCGAACCGGAGCACGGCCATCCCGTGGTCGGACGTGCGCGCCCGTCGCAGCAACGCCCGGATCCTCGCCGACAGCTCCTTGGCGACGAACGGCTTCGTCACGTAGTCGTCGGCGCCCGCCTCCAGCCCCGCGACGACGTCATGGGTGTCGGTCCGCGCCGTCACCATCACGATCGGGACGTCGCTCGTCCGCCGGATGGCGCGACACAGGTCGAACCCGTCGATGCCGGGCAGCATCACGTCGATCAGCACCACGTCGGGTGCCGCCGCCGCGAAGCCGTCGAGCGCCACCTCGCCGCTCTCGGCCTCGACGACCGTGTAGCCCTCGTCCTCGAGGGCGAGCGACATGGCCGAACGGATCCGCTCGTCGTCCTCGACGGTCAGGATGCGTGCGGCCACGGCTCCATTGTCGCCGCTGCGACGGTCACCCGCGTACCGCGTGACGGACGTTCACTTCTCCGTCGCGTTTCCTCAGATCCGCGGCCCCGGTCCCGATGTATGCATGCGGGAGCCGCTGCAGAGCGGCTCCCGGGTGGCGCCTCCGCCCCGCCTGTCCTGGTCACCAGGCGGGGCGGGGGCGCCGCGCTCTCTCGGTCACTCCGGGAACGCGGCGATCTCGGTCGCCTTCACCGCGGCCCACACGGCGCGGCCCCGGGCGAGGCCGAGCTCGCTCACCGCGGCACTCGTCACCTCGGCGACGATCGGGACGAGGCCCGCGACGCGCACCCGCGCGCGATCACCCGCGGGTTCGACGGACTCGACGGTGCCCTTCCACACGTTCCTCGGCGTCCCCTCCGGCGACGAGAGGTGGAGCGACACGGCGCGCGGGTGGATCACCACGACGACGTCGCCCTCGGGCGCGTCGGGGACGACCAGCGGGAACGCGCCGACGTCGACCCGTCCGGCCCCGGCCCGACCGTGGAACAGGTTGACGCCGACGAGGTCGGCCACGTACCGCGACCGGGGACGGGCCGTGATCTCCGCCGGCGTTCCCTCCTGCACCACCCGGCCGCCCTCGAGCACGACGACGCGCGACGCGAGCGCCATGGCGTCGATCGGATCGTGGGTCACGAGCACGCGCGCGCCGTCGTGCTCGTCGAGGTGGCGGAGGAGGTCGTGGCGGGTCGCGAGGCGGGTCGACGCGTCGAGGGCCGACAGCGGCTCGTCGAGGAGGAGCAGCCGGGGCTCGACGACGAGGGCCCGTGCGAGCGCCACCCGCTGCGCCTCGCCGCCCGAGAGCTGAGCCGGCCGGGCTCCCCCTCGACCCTCGAGCCCGACGCGTGCCAGCCAGGTGGCGGCGGCCACCCTCGACTCGACACGGCCGACCTTCCGCGACCGCAAGCCATAGGCGACGTTGTCGAGCGCGGACAGGTGCGGGAAGAGCAGCAGGTCCTGGAACACCACGGCGACCTCGCGCTCCTCGGCCAGCACGTGCACGCCGGCCGCGACGTCGTCGAGCACGCGGCCGTCGACGACGACCCGACCCCGCGCGAGTGGGACGAGGCCGGCGAGCGCCCGGAGCATGGTGGTCTTGCCCGCGCCGTTCGGCCCGACAAGCGCGACGGTCTCGCCGGCGCCGACCCGCAGCGCGACCTCGACCCGGAACCCGCCGAGGTCGACGGCGACGGAGGCGTCGAGGCCGCGCTCGACGGTCGGGGTCACAGCCCGCCCAGCCAGCGATCGCGCAGCGCCACGAGCACCCCCACCGAGACCACGAGGAGCACCAGGCTGAGGACGATGGCGCCATCGACGCGGCCGGACTCGAGCAGGAGGTACACCTCGAGCGGGATCGTGGTCGTCCGCCCGGGCGTGTTGCCGGCGAAGGTGATCGTCGCCCCGAACTCGCCGAGGGCGCGCGCCCAGGCGAGGACCGCGCCGGCGACCAGTGACGGCCGCGTCAAGGGGAGCACGACGGTCCGGAACACCCGCCACCGGCCGGCGCCGAGCGTGCGCGCCGCATCCTCGAATCGGCGGTCGAGGTTGCGGAACGCCGCCTCCGCGGTGACCACGAGGAACGGCATGGCCACGAACGCCTCCGCCAGCGCCGCCCCCGCGGTGGTGAACGGGAGGCGAATGCCGAACCACGCGTCGAGGTGCTGGCCGACGAGGCCGCGCCGGCCGAAGGCCAACAACAGGGCCACGCCGCCCACGACCGGTGGCAGCACCAGAGGGACGAGGACGACGGCGCGGACCAGCCGGCGCCCGGGGAAGGTGGTCCGGGCGAGCACCCAGGCGAGCGGCACCCCGAGGACCACCGCGATCGCCGTGGCCGAGAGCGAGCACTCGAGCGAGAGCCGCAGCGCCGTGGCGACGGCCGGCTCGCGGAGCGCGTCGAGGGCCGCCCCCCACGGCGCCCGCCCCACGAGTCCCGCCAGCGGGAGCACGAGGAGTGCGAGACCGGCGGCGCCCAGCACGAGGGCGACGACGGGCGGACGGCGGCGGCGGGGCGTCACGGCGTCAGGGCGCGAGGAAGCCCGCGGCGCGGAGGACGCGCCGGCCGTCGGGGCCGGTCACGCACGTCATCCATGCCTTGGCCCCGTCGTCGTTGCGGTGGTCCTTCACGATCGCCATGGGGTAGACGGCGGCGAGCGCGGCATCGTCGGCGCCGTCGATGGCGACACGGTCGACCTTGCCCCCCGCGGCGGCCGCGTCGGTGACGTAGACGATGCCCGCGTCGGCCTCGCCGAGCGCCACCTTGTTGACCACCGACTTCACGTTGTCCTCGAGCGACGCCGGCGTCACCGTCACGCCGGCCCGCTGGAGGGCCGCGGCGCCGAGGCGACCGCACGGCACGGCGGCCGAGCACAGCACGAGCACGGTTCCCGGCCGGCCGAGATCGGCGAGCGACCGGATCCCCTTCGGGTCGCCGCGCTCGACGACGAGCGTCAGCCGGTTCCGGGCGACGACCGTGGGCGCTTCGACCAGCCCGGCCGACACGAGCGGTGCCATCGTCACCTCGTCGGCCGAGGCGAAGACATCGGCCGGCGCGCCCTGGCGGATCTGCTCGGCGAGCGACGACGAACCGCCGAAGCTCGTCGTCACCTTGGTCCCGGGGTTCCGGGCCTCGAACGCCGAGGCCAGCGTCGTGAAGACTTCCGTGAGCGAGGCGGCGGCGAACACGCTCACCGTGCCGCCCGGCCGTGATCCCGACGGGGACGGTCCGCTCACCGCCGGCGAGCCCTCCTGCGAGCACGCGGCGGCGAGAACGAGAAGGGCGGCGGCGGCGGCGACCAGGGCACCGATCGCCGCGCCGCGCCGGTGCACTTCGGGGCGCGGTGTCACCGGGTCACGGCTCCTCGGTCAGGTCGATGCCCACGTTGGTCGACTTCACCGACGCCACGACCGCGACGCCCGGCTCGAGGCGGAGGTCGTCGGCGGCCTCGCGCGAGATGAGCGACACGATGCGGTGCGGGCCGGCCTGCACCTCGACCTGCGCCATCACCTTGTCCTTGGTGACGCGGGTGACGATGCCGGGGAAGCGGTTGCGGGCCGACCGCGCCACGACGGGTGCCTCGTCGGGTGTCGCCGCGTGCTCGGCCAGGAATCGGGCGAAGTCGACACGATCGATCACGCGCTGACCGGCCGCCGTCCGCGTGGTCCGGAGCGTCCCGGCATCGGCCCACCGCCGGACGGTGTCGACACTGATACCGAGAAGCTCTGCGACCTGGCCCGGGCGAAATCCCTCGCTCATGCGAGGGACTCTACCGGTGATACCTCGCTGGTGCGATGAGCGGGGTCGACCGTGGGCGAGGGCCTACCGGTTCTCGAACGCAGGGTCGCGCTTCTCGAGGAACGCCCCGATGGCCTCCCGCTGGTCGTCGGTGAAGCTCGCCATGATCTGCGTGCGGTTCTCGAGATCGATCGCCGCCTGCTGCCCGGGGATCTCGAGCGCCGACCACATGACCTCCTTCGTCATGAAGATGCCGAACGGCGCGTTGCGCGCGATCAGGGCGGCCTCGTCGAGCACCCGCTCGAGGAGCCGGTCGTCGGGCACGACCTCCAGCACCAGGCCGATGCGGGCCGCTTCCTCGGCGTCGAAGACTCGGCCGGTGAGCATGAGCTCGTGAGCCCGTCCGGCGCCGACGAGGCGGGGCAGGAGCCAGCTCGTGCCGATGTCGCACGCGGACAGGCCGATGCGGACGAACGCGGCGTTGAAGCGAGCGGACTCGGCGGCGATGCGGACGTCGGAGCCGAGCACGAGCGCGAACCCGCCGCCGCTCGCCGGTCCGTTCACGGCGGCGATGACCGGCTGGCGCAACGACCGAAGGTGCGGGATCAGCCGGGCGATGTGCTGCTGGGTGGCGAAGCCGCGCTGCACCCGCCCGTCGCCCACCCCCGGGGTCGGCGCCTCGCCGTAACCGCCGAGATCGAGGCCCGCACAGAAGCCGCGGCCGGCGCCGGTGAGGACGATGACACGGCAGTCGCGGTCGCCGCCGGCCTCGTCGAGCGCATCGTGCAGCTCCTCCACGAGCTCGGCCGTCATGGCGTTGAGCTTCTCGGGCCGGTTGAGGGTGAGGGTGGTGACACCGGGGGCGACAGCACGTTCGACGAGGACGGCGGGCATGGCGCCAAACCGTACGCGTGATGCGCGGGCGCCGCCGCCCAGCGATCAACGGCCGTTCCTGCCGGCGACTCGTCCTCACCCGGTGCGGGCTCCAGGGGCGGGTGGTCGGGGAACGAGACGTCGGCCATGCCACCCAGGACCCGGGGCGGCCCTTCGGAGTTGTCTGCGAGACTCCGGGGAGTTCCCTGGGAACGATCCCTCGCAAGCCGCCACCATCCTCCGGAGGAGTGCCGATGCTCGATCCCCGCCACCGGCTTCGCATCGAGTTCTGTGTCCCCTGAAACTACGTTCCCCGTGCCGTCGGTCTGACGGACGAGCTGCTGAGCGGATGGGCACCGATTCTCGAGACGATCGAGCTCGTCCCGTCGTCGAAGGGGCGGTTCGAGGTCACCCTCGACGACGACCTCATCTTCTCGAAGGCCGGCCTCGGCCGGCACGCCGAACCGGGCGAGGTCGCGGGCATCGTGCGCGGCCGACTCGGCCCCGAGATCGAACGCTGACCGTCACGACGGCCGACGGCGGTTCGCGTCGCGGGCGCGGTCGCGGGCGGTGAGCGAACCGGCGGCGCACAGCGTCTACCTCACCTCGCCCGAGGGTCAGACCGGCAAGTCGGTCGTCGCGCTCGGGCTGCTCGAGCTGCTCGCTCGGCAAGTGCGCAAGGTTGGCGTCTTCCGGCCGGTCACCCGCTCGGTGGGTGCCGAGGATCAGCTGGTGCGGATGCTCCTGCAGCACGCCCGCGTCGACCTCGACTACGACGCCTGCGTGGGCGTCACCTACGACGACGTCCACGCCGACCCCGACACCGCACTCGCCACGATCGTCGAGCGCTACCGCGCAATCGAACGCGGATGTGATGCCGTCGTCATCATCGGCAGCGACTACACCGACGTCGCCGGGCCCACGGAGCTGTCGTTCAACGCCCGCGTCGCGACGAACCTCGGCGCCCCGGTGCTGCTGGTGGTGAATGCGTTCGACCGCACTCCCGAGGAGGTGGGCCAGGTCGCGGAGATCGCGCGCGCCGAGCTCGCCGTCGCCCACGCGACCACCGTGGGTGTGTTCGCCAACCGGTGCGACCCCGCCCGGCTCGACGACGTGCGCGAAAGGCTCGCGGCGCTCGCCCTCCCGGTCTGGGTGCTGCCTGAGATCCCGCTGCTCGCCGCGCCGCTCGTCGCCGACCTGATGGCCGCGCTCGACGGCGAGCTGCTCTTCGGCGACGAAGCCCTGCTCCACCGCGAGGCCGAGCACATGCTCGTGTGCGGGATGAACGTCGAGCACGTCCTCGAGCGGCTGCTCGACGGCCAGCTGTGCATCGCCGCCGGCGATCGGCCGGAGGTGCTCGTGGCCCTGGCCGCGGCCCACGCCGCCGACAACTTCCCCACCCTCGCCGGCGTGGTGCTCAACGGTGGGTTCCGGCCGAGCGACCTCGTGGCCCGGCTCGTGCGCGGCCTCGACGACCACCTGCCGGTGATCCTGACGGAGCACAACTCGTTCGACGCGGCCCGGATCGTCGCGTCGACCCGCGGGCTGCTGGCGCGGGGCACCACCCGCAAGGTCGACACCGCGCTGGGCGTGTTCGCGAAGCACGTCGACACGGAGGCCCTGCTCCACAGCCTCGACGTGCCGCGCAGCACCGTCGTCACCCCCCTGATGTTCGAGTCGATGCTCCTCGAGCAGGCGCGGGGCGACCGCCGGCGCATCGTGCTGGCCGAGGGCGACGACGAGCGCATCCTCCGCGCCGCGTCCACCTTGATGTCGCGGCAGGTGGTCGACATCACCTTGCTCGGCAACGAGTCGCAGGTGCGGGCCACGGCGGCATCGCTCGGCCTCGGTCTCGACGGCGCGACGATCATCGACCCGCGCACGTCCGAGCTCGTCGAGCCGTTCGCTAGGGAGTACACGCGCCTGCGCGCCCACCGGGGCATGACCTACGAGCGGGCGCGCGACATCGTTCGCGACGTGTCGTACTTCGGCACGATGATGGTGCACACCGGGCGCGCCGACGGAATGGTGTCGGGAGCGGCGCACTCGACGGCGCACACCATCACACCGGCGTTCGAGATCATCAAGACCGTGCCGGGCGTGAAGATCGTGTCGTCGGTGTTCTTCATGTGCCTCGACGATCGCGTGCTCGTCTACGGCGACTGCGCCGTGATCCCCGACCCGACGGTCGAAGAGCTCGCCGACATCGCGGTGTCGTCGGCGGCGACGGCGGCGCGCTTCGGGATCGAGCCGCGCGTCGCGATGCTCTCCTACTCGACCGGCGAATCGGGCGCGGGTGCCGGCGTCGACAAGGTCCGCGCCGCAACCGAGCTCGTCCGGAAGCGCCGCCCCGACCTCTTCGTGGACGGACCGATCCAGTACGACGCCGCGGTCGACGCGTCGGTCGCCCGGACCAAGCTGCCGGGATCCGACGTGGCCGGGCGGGCCACGGTGTTCATCTTCCCCGACCTCAACACCGGCAACAACACCTACAAGGCGGTCCAGCGCTCGGCCGGCGCCGTGGCGGTCGGCCCCGTGCTGCAAGGCCTCCGCCAGCCAGTGAACGACCTGTCGCGCGGTGCGACGGTCCGCGACATCGTGAACACGGTGGCGATCACCGCCATCCAGGCCCGATCGTGAGCGCGCCCGCCACGCCCGCCCCGACCGTCCTCGTCCTCAACTCCGGGTCGTCGTCGATCAAGTACGAGGTGATCGACCCCTCGGCCGGCGTGCGGGTCGCCTCGGGTCTGGTCGAGAGGATCGGCGAGGGCAGCGCGCACGTCGCGCACCACCATCTCGGCACCACCACCAAGCGCGACGCACCTCTCGCCACCCACGACGAGGCGCTCCGCGCCGTCCTCGCGCTGTTCGACGAGGTCGGGCCGCCCCTCGCCGGCGCCGGTCTCGTGGCCGTCGGGCACCGCGTGGTGATGGGCGGTGACCGCTTCTCCGGCCCGACGCTGATCGACGCGGACGTCGTCGCCACCATCGAGCGGCTCTCACCGCTGGCGCCCCTCCACAACCCACCGAACCTCGCCGGCATCCGGGTCGCCCGGGAGCTGCTCCCCGACATCCCGCACGTCGCGGTGTTCGACACCGCGTTCTTCCACGACCTGCCCGCGGCGTCGGCCACCTACGCGCTCGACCGCGAGGTGGCAGCCGCCCACGCCATCCGCCGCTACGGCTTCCACGGCACGTCGCACCAGTACGTGTCGCGCCGGGCCGCCGACTTCCTCGGCCGCGACCTCTCCGACCTGCGCCAGATCGTGCTGCACCTCGGCAACGGTGCATCGGCCTCCGCGATCCTCGGACGCGCCGCTGTCGACACGTCGATGGGCCTCACGCCCCTCGAGGGACTCGTCATGGGCACCCGCACGGGCGACATCGATCCTGCGGTCGCCTTCCACCTGGCGCGAACCGCCGGGATGTCGGTCGACGAGATCGACGACCTGTTCAACCGGCGCTCGGGCCTGCGTGGCCTCACCGGCCACAACGACATGCGCGAGATCCATGCTCTCGTGGCGAGCGGCGACGAGCGGGCGCGGCTCGCGCTCGACGTCTACGTGCATCGCCTGAAGAAGTACATCGGCGCGTACGCCGCCGTCCTCGGTGGCCTCGACGCGCTCACCTTCACCGCCGGCATCGGCGAGAACGACGCGATCGTGCGGGCCGAGACCGCCCTCGGCCTCGGCTTCCTCGGCATCGAAGTCGACCCCTCGCGCAACGAGGCGCGCTCGGGCGAGGCCCGCCGGATCTCACCCGACGGCGCGCTCGTGGCCGTGTTGGTGATCCCGACCGACGAGGCGGCCGCCATCGCCCTCGAGACGATGGCGCTCGTGCACGCGGGGCGCCGGATCTGAGACGATCGCGGCGGTGGCGACCACCCGGAGTCCCGCGCCCGACGAAGCTCTCGACTGCATCGACGACCTGCCCGGATACCTCGAGGAGCCCGCCCGGCGCGCCCAGGCCGAGCCTCCGAGGCCGACCCTCGCTCCCGCGCTCCGGACGGTGGCGGCGCTCGTGCGGGCGCTGCCCGAGCCGCGGGAGCCCGCCTCGCCGACCGCCGCCGGCGGACCGCCGGCGTCACCGGTCTGGAACGGGACCGGTGTCTTCTTCCGCTGCTACGACGTGCCTGGCCGCGACCTCGAGCGGGTGGTCGAGGAGTGGTCACACCACCCGGTCCCCGGTCGCGACCGCCGCCGGGGCCTCGTGCGGTTCGACCCACCCGCGGCGGCACCGGGTGCGGCCTCGCTCCACGGCACGATGCGGCGGTTCTCGCGGTGGCACCGGGTGCCGGTGGCCGTCGATCTGTGGGCCCACACCGGTTACGCGACGTGCGCACTGCTCCGCCCCGAGGGGCGAGTCGTCAGGACGCGCCGCTACTTCCGGCTCGGCCACCGCGTCCTCGATCAGCTCGGCGAGGAGCTCTCGGCGGCGGCGGCGACGGTTTCGTCGCACCTGGGCTAGCGCGCCGAGGGCCGCCGGCTGCGGCGGCCCGGACGAGGTCGGCGAAGCGGGCGGCCGCGTCGTCGACCCCCTCGACGTCGCCGGTGGCAACGAGGTCGAGCAGCAGGCCCCGCGTCACGGCGAGCCCGAGCCGCACCAGGCTGCGATCGACCGTGCCTCCGGTGACGGCGTCGACCTGGTCGAGCCAGCCGGCGACGGCCGCCGGGATCAGGCGTGTGAACGGCTCCTCACCCTGCGCGCCCCGGGCGTAGCACTCGAAGAACAGCCGCTCGAACGGCCACAGCTCGGGTCGCCGGAGGTCGGCCCACATGGCGTCGGTGGCCTCGCCGGCGCCGGCCGGGAGCGTCGCGAGCGTCTGCGCCTGGCGCCGCTCGACCTCCTCCACGACCGCCAGCAGCAGCTCCTCGCGCGACCCGAAGTGGTGGAGGAGCATCCGGTGGCTCGTGCCGACCTCTTCGGCGAGGTCACGGAGCGAGCGGCCGCCGATGCCGCCCCGGGCCACGGCCTCGATGACGGCGTCGAGGAGCGCTTTGCGCCGGGCAGGGTCAGGAGGTCGAGGCATCTCGGCGGCGCGCCGCCGCGTGCTCGCAGCGGGCCTTCAGCCCTTCGGCCTCCATCGCGAGATAGCGCGTGGTGAACGAACGCATCACGAACCCGACGAGCGTGCCGATGGGACCGCGCTGGTCGATCTGCTGCCGGACCAGTGTGCGGGCCTCGTCGACGGCGACGACCTCGTGGGTCGCGAGCGTCCGGCCGCCCGGCGACCGCTGCTCCCACGTCCACGACGCGCCCGGCTCGACCGCCGTGACGGTCCAGACCAGGTTCGGCATTCGCGGCTGCTTGATCTCGAACCGCCGTCCTACGGCGATGCCCGGCCCGTCGAGCGCGACGACGCGGGTGACAGAGGCCGTCCACTCCGGCCATCGCTCGGCGTCGGTGAACACGTCCCAGACCACAGAGGACGCGGCCTCGATCTCGATGCTGCTGTCGGTGATCATGTACCAGATGGTACAGAAACTGGCGGTCAGGTGTCGCCGGCGACGAGCTCCTCGAGGGTCGCCTTCACCCGCTGGGCCTGGCGCTCGATCACGCGAGTCAGCTCGAGGCACTCGGCGTCGAGCTGCTTCCGCTGCAGCAGCTTCGTCGCGGCGAGCATCGACGCCACCGGGTCGCGCACGACGTCCGAGGCGCGCGCGGCCCACCGGCCGCGTGCGGCATCCTTCGCGTCGCGATCGTCCTGATCCTTGCGCGCCGTCTCGAGCCGACCCGCATGCGCGATCGCCGCGGCGGCGCACTCGGCGAACACCTCGACGGCGCGCACGTCGTGCTCGCTCAGCCAGCGCGTACCGTCGACCTCCACCATCAGCGCACCCAGCAGCTCGGTCACGTGCCGGACGGGCACGCGCAGCACCCGGTCGCCGGCGTCGGTCGCGCCCACCGACGCCTCCCAGGTGGTGGCGACCCGCTCGGCCGGATGGCCCGACAGCGGGAAGGAGCTCCCCGCGGCGGGACCCGGCCCGGTGCTCGCCGCCACGTGCACCGTGTCGTCGACGAGCAGCTCGAGTGCGGACGCCTTGGCCGACACCGCCGCCGCGGCCGCGGTCACGACACGGGAGAACACGGCGTCGAGCGGCGCCGCCGAGTTCACCGCCTTGACGACATCGAGCACGGCGTGGACCTCTTCGAGGCGCAGCAGCCGCTCCGACGACTCGGCGCGCTCCTCGATGAGCCAGCGGGTGAGGCGGCGAAGCCGGCGCTCGCGGTCGGCGACGTAGAGCACGACGGTGGCGCCGAGGGCGGCGAGCAAGGGCCGCACGACGTCGACGGGCACCGTCGACGCGGCCGCGGGCGGGGGCAGCGTCGCGAGGCGAACGATGCCGGCCAACACCACGACCGCGAACCCGAGCAGCTGCAGTCGTCGCCGGTCGACGTCGGACAGCGTGGCGTGCCCACTCGGCAGGCCGACGTTGCGCGCCTCGACGAGCGCCCGGTCGCGATCCCATCTCGCCACAGGTGTCGTATCGACACGCGCGCACCACGCGCTCAATAGCCCGATCGGATCAGATGCCGGCCGTGGGAGGGAGTGGACCTACGCGACGGCGGCGTAGGGCCGGCTCGAGCCGCCGGCGAGCAGCCGCAGCAGCGCGTCCCACTTCCGGTCGACGTCGTCGATCTCGCCATGGGGCGAACGGAACAGGTCGAGGAGGTAGGCGAGGTCCGACAACGTCCAGGTGAGGCGGTAGTGCTCGAGGGCGGCCGGGTCGACGTGGTGACCGGTGGCCGCCTCGTAG
>DATAKR010000119.1:0-24797 GCA_036261495.1 Acidimicrobiales bacterium
CGCGGATCCTCAGAAAGCAAGGTGGAGGCGCGGCGCTAACGTGCGCGCATGCCCGCGTCCCCTGATGCGAAGACGGCGGCGAGCGACCTCGTCGACGGCCACGCCGACCAGCTCGTCGGCCTGAGCCACCGGATCCACGCCCACCCGGAGATCCGCTTCGAGGAGGAGCGTGCCGCCGCGTGGTGCGCCGAGGCGCTGGCCGGCGCCGGGTTCTCGGTCGACGCCGGCGTGTGCGACCTGCCGACGGCGTTCGTCGCGACAGCCGGCTCCGGCCCGCTCACGATCGCGATCTGCGCGGAGTACGACGCGCTCCCGGGCATCGGCCACGCCTGCGGGCACAACGTGATCGCCTCCGCCGCGGTCGGGGCCGGGATGGCGCTCGCGGGCCTCGCCGACGACCTCGGCATCACCGTCAAGGTGATGGGCACGCCAGCGGAGGAGGGCGGCGGCGGCAAGATCCTCATGCTCGAACGGGGTGCCTTCGCCGGCGTGAACGCGGCGATGATGGTGCACCCGTCGCCGTCCGAGATGGACCACATGCCCTGTCTGGCGGTGGCCCACGTCGACGTCCACTACACGGGCAAGGAGGCCCACGCCTCGGCGTTCCCGGAGCTCGGGGTCAACGCCGCCGATGCCCTCACCATCGCCCAGACCGCGATCGGGCTGCTGCGCCAGCACATCTCGCCCAAGGCGCGCGTCCACGGCATCGTCACCCACGGCGGCGAGGCGCCCAACATCGTGCCGGCGCACACGAGCGGCAAGTGGTACATCCGCGAGGAGACCATGGCCCAGCTGGCCGAGCTGCAGCCGCGGGTCGAGCGCTGCTTCGAAGCGGGCGCGCTCGCGACCGGCTGCGAGATGCGCATCGAGCCGCAGAGCCCCGTCTACTCCGAGATGCGCGACGACGCGGAGATGCGGGCGCTGTACCGCGCCAACGCCGAGGCGCTCGGCCGGTCGTTCCTCGACCTCAGCGAAGATCTGGCACAGCGGATGTCAGGATCGACCGACATGGCCAACATCTCGCTGGCGATGCCCACCATCCACCCGATGCTCGGCCTCGACTGCTTCCCCGTGTCGAACCACCAGCCCGAGTTCGCCGCCTTCTGCGCCACGCCGACGGCCGACAAGGCGATGCACGACGGCGCCGTCGCGATGGCCTGGACGTGCATCGACCTGGCGACCACGCCGGCGGTGCGCGACCGGCTCCTGGCGAAGAGCGCCTGACCGCGAAGCGGGCGTCAGGGCTTGCGGCCGACGAAGCAGAGGAACTCGGTCTGCAGGTCGGCGCCCTCGGGCACGTCGACCTTGTCGCCGAACAGGCCGGGGCGGCGGATCATGGCGTCGAGCGGCTTCAGACCCTCGTAGGCGTGGGCCACCGCGTCGGCGTCGAGCTGCTCGTCGCCGCCGGTCGCACGGGCCAGGTCCCACGTGTGGATGAGGACGTCCGTCGACGCGATGCGCCCGACCGCCATGTCGACGGGCATCGGGCCCATCGGACCCGGGACCTGCTTCTCCAGGTTCGCCGGCTGCGCCAGCGCCTCGCGCACCGCGGCGTACGACTCGCGCCACGCCGCCTTGGGATCGACGCCGGCGGCGATGCCGGTCTCGGGCTCGGTGCCGTCGAGCGCGCCGACGAGCCGGCGCTGGGAGTCGACGATGTGGGCGACGACGTCACGCGCCGTCCAACCCGGGTTGGGGGACGGCGCGTCCCACCTGTCGTCGGGGGTGGCCTCGACTCGCTTGGCGAACTCGTCGGCGAGGTGGGTGTAGCGATCGACGGCTTCGGACATGGCGCCGACCCTATTCGCGCCGGTCGAACCGATCGAGGTCCATGACCTTGGCCCAGGCCGCGGCGAAGTCGCGGACGAGCTTCTCCTCTCCGTCGTCGCTCCCGTAGACCTCCGAGATCGCTCGCAGCTGCGAGTTGGCGCCGAAGACGAGGTCGACGGCCGTGGCTGTCCATCGCACGTCACCGGACGACCGGTCGCGGCCCTCGTAGAGGTGCTCGCCCGTCGCCGACGTGGACCACTCCGTGCCCATGTCGAGGAGGTTCACGAAGAAGTCGTTGGTGAGCACGCCCGGGCGGCGGGTGAGCACGCCGAGGTCCGACCCACCGGAGTTGGCGCCCAGCGCCCGCATGCCGCCGACGAGCACCGTCATCTCGGGCGCCGTGAGGGTGAGCAGGTTGGCCCGGTCGAGGAGACGCTGCTCGGGCGGGACCTTGTCGCCGGCCCGGTAGTAGTTGCGGAAGCCGTCGGCGACCGGCTCGAGCGGCGCGAACGAGTCGGCGTCGGTCTGCTCCTGCGACGCGTCGGTGCGGCCCGGGGAGAACGGCACGGTCACCTCGTGGCCGGCGTCCTTCGCCGCCTGCTCGACGGCCGCGCATCCGGCCAGCACGATGAGGTCAGCGAGGGAGACGCGCGTGGCGCCGGTCTGCGACGCGTTGAACTCACGCTGGATCGCCTCCAGGGCCGCCAGCACCCGCGCCAGCTCGGCCGGATCGTTCACGTCCCAGTCCTTCTGCGGCGCCAGCCGGACGCGCGCCCCGTTGGCGCCGCCGCGCATGTCGGTGCCGCGGAAGCTGGCCGCCGACGCCCACGCCGTCCTCACGAGCTCCGCGACCGAGAGGCCCGACTCGAGGACCTTCGCCTTCAGCGCGGCCACATCGGAATCGTCGACGAGGTCGTGGTCGACGGGGGGCACGGGGTCCTGCCACAGCTGGGGCTCCGGCACCCACGGGCCGAGGTAGCGCGACACCGGTCCCATGTCGCGGTGCAGCAGCTTGTACCAGGCCTTGGCGAAGGCAAGGGCGAACTCGTCGGGGTTCTCGAGGAAGCGCCGGGAGATGGGCTCGTAGATCGGGTCGACGCGCAGGGCCAGGTCGGTGGTGAGCATCATCGGGGCGTGCCGCACCGAGGGGTCGTGGGCATCGGGAACGGCATCGGCGCCCGCGCCGCCCTTGGGCTTCCACTGCTTGGCCCCGGCCGGGCTCGTCGTCAGCTCCCACTCGTAGCCGAAGAGCGTCTCGAGGTAGGTGTTGTCCCACGTGGTGGGTGTCGGCGTCCACGCCCCTTCGAGGCCGCTCGTGATGGTGTCGTCACCCTTGCCGGTGCCGTAGGCGTTCTTCCACCCGAGGCCCTGGTGCTCGACCGGGCACGCCTCGGGCTCGGGTCCGACGAGGCTCGGGTCGCCGGCGCCGTGGCACTTGCCGAAGGTGTGGCCGCCGGCGATGAGCGCGACGGTCTCCTCGTCGTCCATGGCCATGCGGGCGAACGTCTCGCGGACGTCGCGGGCGGCGGCCATCGGGTCGGGGTTGCCGTTGGGGCCCTCGGGGTTCACGTAGATCAGGCCCATCTGCACGGCCCCGAGTGGGCCGGACAGCTCGCGGTCGCCGCTGTAGCGCTCGTCGCCGAGCCAGGTGTCCTCCGGGCCCCAGAAGATCTCCTCGGGTTCCCAGACGTCCTCCCGCCCGAACCCGAAGCCGAACGTGGTGAACCCCATCGACTCCATGGCGACGTTGCCGGCGAAGACGAGGAGGTCGGCCCAGGAGATCTTGCGGCCGTACTTCTGCTTGAGCGGCCACAGCAGGCGGCGGGCCTTGTCGAGGTTGGCGTTGTCGGGCCAGCTGTTGAGCGGGGCGAACCGCTGCGCGCCGTCGCCACCGCCGCCGCGCCCGTCGGCGATGCGGTAGGTGCCGGCCTGGTGCCAGCTCATGCGGATGAACAGCGGGCCGTAGTGGCCGTAGTCGGCCGGCCACCAGTCCTGCGAGGTCGTCATCAGCTCGACGAGGTCGCGCTTGAGCGCCTCGACGTCAAGGCTCTCGAACGCCTCGGCGTAGCGGTAGCCGGCGCCCATCGGGTTTCCGACCGGGGTGTGCTGATGGAGGACGTGGAGGTCGAGCTGGTTGGGCCACCAGTCACGGTTGGTCCTGGGCCGGGCGTCGGTGTCGGGTGCCGGCGCCGGGATGGCCGGGTTCTCGCTCTCGCTGGTGCTTCGGGTCTGGTCGTCAGGCACGGCGAACCTCCTCATGCGGTGTGGCGGCGGCAAGGCTGCCGGGGCGGCGGCCCCGGTCGGTGACCTCGGCGCCACCGGTCTGCTACCCCGCCGGATCCGACGCGGTCACGCAGGGCCTACGCCAACTCTCGGGGTTTGTCCAGGAGTAGTTGTGCCTCGCCGGCGAAGAGGGCGGTCGCTCACCCGCACGGCGCCGTGCCCCGATCGAGCACGTCGCCGCCGATGGCGTGGAACTCCCAGGCGTACGACGCGGCCGACAGCGTCAGGCGGAGGACGCCGAACCGCTCCGCCACCGCCTGCGAGCCCGCCTCCGGCTTCAGCACCGGATACAGGTTGCGTCCGCCCGTGCCCACGACGAACTGGCGCAGCCCGTCCTTGGAGGCGAACCGCTCGTAGTCGTGGTCGTGGCCCGACACCACGATGTCGGCGTGGGCCGCGACCAGGGCGCGCCACAGGGGATCGACCGACGCGTCGTCGCCGTGGAGGCCGGACGAGAACCGCGGGTGGTGCCAGTAGGCGAGCGTGCACGTGGCGCTCGACGTGGCGAGGTCGGCGCGGAGCCACGCCAGCTGCGCGGACCCTTCGCCGCAGCCCACGATCGAGCAGTCGGAGTCGAGGGCCACGAAGTGCCAGCCGCCGAGGTCCCAGCTGTACCAGCCCTTGCCCGGCGCGCCGGCCCGGTCGCCCCAGTACCCGAAGTAGCCGGCCGCGTGGGAGGTGCCGTACTCGTGGTTCCCGACAGCCGGATGGGTCAGGTCCCGGAGCCGTCCCCACGACGGGGCGTAGGACGCGTCGAACGCGCGGCGCGCTCCCGCGTCGTACTGGAGGTCGCCGGCGGCGATCACGGCGTCGGGGTGCAGCGACGCGGCCAGGTCGGCCGTGGCCGCCTGCTGGCACTCCGAGGGCGACGGCGGAGCTCCAGGGGCGCAGGCGATGTCGCCGGCGGCGACGACGGTGATGCCCGGCCCCGCTGGCGTGGTCGACGTCGCCGTCGCGCCCGGAGTGCCCGTCGGCGGCGTGGACGACGTGGTCGTCGCGGTCGCCGCGGTCGTCGTCCTCGTCGTCGGCGGCGACCCAGAGCCGCGCGCGGTGCGGGACGGACCACCGCAGCCCGCCGCGACCGCGGCCATCGTGGCCAGCACGCCGGCGCCGGCGGCGACGGCGACGCGGCGAGCCCACACCCGGGGGCGCGGCGTTCTGGAGTGCCACGGCCACGCCGTGCGTGGCTCTGGGCCTCCAGAACGAGGGGCGGGGCCCACGAGCCGCCTAGTCGGCGGCTTCGGCCAGGGCCTCGGCCAGCGCGGGGTGCACGAGCATGCTCTCGGCCAGATCCGTGGTCTTCAACCCGGCGGTGACCGCGAGCGCGATCACCGAGATGAGCTCGGCGGCGTTGCGGCCGACGATCGAGCCACCGAGCACGACGCCGGTGTTGGGGTCGGAGATGATCTTGACGAACCCGCGGGTGTCGCCCTCGATGTGCGCCTTCGCCGCCGCCGCGAACGGCACCTTGGTGACGCGGATCTTCCGCCCGATCGCGAACGCGTCGACCTCGGCCAGACCGACGTCAGCGATCTCCGGCTCGGTGAAGATCGCGCTCGCCGCCTTCTCGTAGTCGAGGTGGCGGTGCTCCCGCGTGTGCAGCCCCATGACGTGCTCGGCGACCTTGCGCCCCTGCATCGACGCGACCGACGACAGCGGGAGCTTCCCCGAGACGTCGCCGGCGGCGTAGATGTGGGCGACGTTGGTCTGGCAGTGCTGGTTGATCGGCACGAAGCCGCCGCGATCGGAGGCCACGCCGGCCGCGGCGAGGTCGAGCATCTCGGTGTTGGGCACCATGCCGATGGCGAGCAGGGCGTGAGACCCCCGGGCGACCCGCCCGTCGTCGCAGCTGACGACGACCTCGTCGCCCTTGCGGTCGATCGCGGTGGCCCGCGCCCCCTTGAACAGCCGCACACCCCGTTCGAGGAAGTCCTCCTCGAGCGCGGCCGCGACCTCCGGATCCTTGTTGGGGAGCACGTGCTGCCGGCTCACGATGAGGGTGACCTCGGCGCCGAAGCTCTTGAACATGTGCACGAACTCGACGCCGGTGACCCCGGACCCGATCACCACCAGGTGCTCGGGCATCGTCGGCGGCGGGTAGGCCTGGCGCGTGGTGAGCACCCGCTCGCCGTCGATGGTCGCCCAGTCGGGGATGCGCGGCCGGCTGCCCGTCGAGATGAGGATGGCGTCGGCGTCGACCTCGACCGTGCGCCCGTCGTCGAGGTCGGCCGTGACCTGATGGGGGCCGGTGAGCCGGCCGGTGCCCCGCAGGATCTCCACGTCCTGGCTCTCGAGGAGGTCTCGCACGCTGTCGTTGAGCCGCTGCTCGATGGCCGCGATGCGCACCTTCAGGGCGTCGACGTCGAGCTCGGCCTCGAGCCGGGCCAGCCCCATCAGGGGGGCGCGGCGGGTCTCGGCCATGGCGCCGCCGGTGGCGATCATCGCCTTCGACGGGATGCAGTCCCACAGGTGGGCGGCGCCGCCGACGACGTCGCGCTCGATCATCGTGACGTGGGCGCCGAGGCGGGCGGCGACGGTGGCGGCCTCGTTCCCCGCCGGTCCCCCGCCGAGGATCACGAACCGAACCGCCATGCCGGGTCTCCTTCCGGGTTCGGCGGCGACATTACCCGGGGCGTCCGTCTAGTCGCGCTTGACACCGAGCCCTCGCGTCCATATCACTGGACACGTGGCCCTCGACGACGCGGTGCTCAGCGAAGTCGAGGAGGCGCGCCAGCGCCTGGAGCACCTCGAGGCGTCGGTGTACGAGGCCCGCAACGCCTTCCACCACTCGATCCGGCGCCTCCACGCCGCCGGCGGATCGATGCGCGAGATCGCCACCGCGCTCGGGATGAGCCACCAGCGCGTCCACCAGATCATCGGTGAGGACGCGATCATCGAGATCCAGGCCACGGCGCGCGACGTCGTCACCCTCCCGATCTCCGTCGCCACCGACGACCACACGGCGCCGGCGGCGGGTTCGCCGGCGGGTGCCGGCGACGAACGCCCCGCCGCCGTCCCCGCCGTCGCCCGTGGGCGAACGCCCGTCGCACCCGACCGGGGCACCGCCGGCGGTCCACCTGTCGACCGCTGCGCGTTCTGCGGGGCGGCGCGCACCGAGGCGGTGCGGCTCCTCGGCACGCCGGGCCGGCGGTTCATCTGCGGCGCCTGCGTGGTGACCGCCCGGTCGGACCTCGCCGTCACCTCGCCGCGCACCTGCTCCTACTGCGGCCGCACGTCGACGTCGACGACGTCCACCTCCGACCGGACCACGACGATCTGCGAAGCCTGCGTCGCCAGCTGCGAGCGGCTGCTCGGGTCGCACGAGCGCCCGCGGCGCACGATCGGGCGGCTCAACCCGCGCATCCGGTGCTCGTTCTGCAACGCCAGCTCGACGGAGGCCAAGAAGCTCGTCGGCGGTCCGGGCGTCTACATCTGCGGCGAGTGCGCGCCGGCGGCGATGACCGTCGCCGACCGGGGCGCCCCCGTTCGCGGGCCGCGCTCGGTCACGTTGCAGCCCGCGTCGCGCGAGGCCCACGGCTGCGCGTTCTGCCGGAAGGTCCCGCTGCAGGTGAAGGCCATGGTCAAGGGCGGCCGGGGGCGGATCTGCAACGAGTGCCTCGAGCTCTGCCTGACGATGCTCGCCGAGGAGCCCGACTAGTCCGGGCCCCTCCTACGGTCTGCGCGCGCCCGGGTCCATCGACCGGGGAGACCCGGGCGCCCGCGGAACCCCCAACCTTCGTTCTGCAGGCACTGGCGCGGGCTCGTGCCGCGCCAGTGCCTGCAGAAGCGGGGGTGGGGTGGCAGTCAGTGGGGCTGGTAGACGCCGAAGACGCCCCGGAGGACGTCGCTCACCTCGCCCAGCGTCGCCCGCCGGCGCAGCGCCTCCTTCATCGGGACGAGGACGTTCTGCGTGCCTCGGGCCGCGGCCTCGACGTCGGCGAGGGCGGCGTCGACCGCCGGCTGGTCGCGCTCGGCCCGCGTGCGCGTGACCCGCTCGACCTGCTGGCGCTGGAGCTCGGGATCGATCGGGAACACGTCGGCGGGCTCGGGAACGTCGTCGACGTACGTGTTCACGCCCACGATGATCTTCTGGTCGCTCTCGACCTGCTTGGCGTAGTCGTAGGCCGCCTGGGTGATCTCGTCCTGCATGTAGCCGGCCTCGATGGCGGCGACGGCCCCACCCATCGAGTCGATCTTCTCGAGGTACTGCCACGCCGCCTTCTCGACCTCGTCGGTGAGCGACTCGACGAAGTAGGAGCCGGCGAGCGGGTCGACGGTGTCGACGACGCCCGACTCGCTCGCGATGATCTGCTGGGTGCGCAGCGCCAGCTTGGCCGCCCGCTGCGTCGGCAGGCCGAGCGCCTCGTCGAAGCCGTTGGTGTGCAGGCTCTGGGTGCCGCCGAGCACCGCGGCCAGTGCCTGCAGGGTGACGCGCATGAGGTTGTTCTCGGGCTGCTGGGCGGTGAGCGTCGAGCCACCCGTCTGGGTGTGGAACCGCAGGAGCTTGGCCTTGTCGGTCTTGGCTCCGAAGCGCTCGGTCATGATCCGGGCCCACATGCGCCGGCTGGCCCGGAACTTGGCGACCTCCTCGAAGAAGTTGTTGTGGGCGTTCCAGAAGAACGACAGCCGCGGGGCGAACTCGTCGACGTCGAGGCCGGCGGCGATGGCCGCGTCCACATAGGCGATGCCGTTGGCGATGGTGAACGCGATCTCCTGGACGGCCGTCGACCCGGCTTCGCGGATGTGGTAGCCGGAGATCGAGATCGTGTTCCACTGCGGCATGTGCTCGCGGCAGTAGGCGAAGATGTCGGTGATGACCCGCATCGACGCCCGCGGCGGGTAGATGTAGGTGCCGCGAGCGACGTACTCCTTGAGCAGGTCGTTCTGGATCGTGCCGCCGAGCTGGTCGGACGGGACGCCGTTCTCCTCGGCGACGAGCTGGTAGAGCAGCAGCAGGATCGACGCGGTGGCGTTGATCGTCATCGACGTCGTCACCTGGTCGAGCGGGAGACCGGCGAGCAGCAGCCGCATGTCGTCGATCGAGTCGATGGCGACACCGACCTTGCCGACCTCGCCCTCCGCCCGCGGGTGGTCGGAGTCGTACCCCATCTGCGTCGGCAGGTCGAAGGCGCAGGAGAGGCCGGTCGACCCCGACGCGAGGAGCAGCTTCCAGCGCTCGTTGGTGGCCTCCGCGGTGCCGAAGCCGGAGTACTGCCGCATGGTCCACGGGCGTCCCCGGTACATGTTCGGGTACACACCCCGGGTGAAGGGGAACTGGCCCGGCTCTCCGAGCTGCGCGTCGTAGTCGAACCCGGCGAGGTCACCCGGGCGATACGTCGGCTTGATCTCGATGCCGGAGTCGGTGGTGCGACGATCGTCGGAGGCGGCCATGGCGCAAAGGCTACGTAGCCGCGTCGGGCAACGGCCAACGGAGCCACACCGCCGGCGCACCACTCAGGCGGCGCCGCGGAGGAACACGGCGAAGCGCGCCGGCCGCCGCTCCTCGAGCTCGAGCCGGCCGCCCTCGGCCTCGACGAGCGCCCGGGCGAGCGCGAGGCCGACGCCCGTGCCCTCGCCGGTCGTGACCGACCGTTCGAAGATCCGGGCCGCGAGGTCGTCCGACACGCCGGCGCCCTCGTCGCCCACCGACACGACCACGTGGTCGCCGAGGGCGCGCACCGAGACGGTGACGGCGCCGGCGCCGTGCACCCGGGCGTTCTCGACGAGCACGTCGAGCACCTGCGCCAGCGCACCGGGCGACACGTCGGCGCGGAGCCGGGGGGGCACGTGGATCACGAGGGCGCGCCCCTCGGCGGCGAGCACCGGCCGCCACCGTGCCGCTTCACCTTCGAGGAAGGGCGCCAGCTCGACGGTCTCGGTGCCGCCGGCGCGCCCCTCGCGGGCGAACGCCACGAGCTCGGCGATCGTCGCGTCGAGCCGGTCGACCTGGGCGAGCGCGGCGTCGACCTCGGGTCCGGCGGGCGACATGGCCTCGAGGCGCAGCCGCAGCGCGGTCAGCGGCGTGCGCAGCTGGTGGGTCGCGTTGGCGGAGAACTGGCGCTCGCGCTCGAGGAGCGCGGCGATGCGGGCGGCGGCGGCATGGAGGGCCTCGCCCACCTCGTCGATCTCGGCCACGCCGCTCCGTCGGGGCGGCAGGGCGGCGAGGGCGCCGGCGCCGATGCGCGTCGAGTAGCCGGCGAGCGCTCGCAGCGGGCGGGTGAGCCGGCGCGCCTCCACCACGGCGACGACGAACGCGGCGAGCACGCCCCCGAGGGCAAGGCCGGCGACGAGCAACCAGGCCCGGTGGACGCGGCCGTCGACGTTCTCGTCGGTGCCGTCGAGGATCACGACGCCGCGATCAGCAGTGGTGATGCGGACCGACAGGTCGCCGGGCGGCGCGGTGTCGCGGTCGACGACGGTCCGCGTGTGGTCGGGCGCGATGATGGTCGCCCGCTGCCCCGACGACAGCAGGCGGCGGACCGAGGCCACGGGGATGGGGGAACCCTCCTCGAAGGCGTCGTCGACGGTGAACCCGACCAGGGCGGCCTGGGCCTCCAACCGGCGGGCCGCCTCGTCGTGCAGGAAGCGCGACACCGTCGCCGCGAGCGGCACGCCGAGCACGACGACGCCGGCGACCGCGACCGCGAGCAGAGCACGGAGCAGGCGGCGTTGCACGTGCGAACGCCCCGCCGCTCAGCGACGCTCGAACCGCAGCCCGACGCCGCGGATCGTGGTGATGTAGCGGGGCGCCGACGGATCGTCGCCGAGCTTCTTGCGCAGCCACGACACGTGCATGTCGAGCGTCTTGGTCGGCCCCCACCAGTTCTCGTCCCACACCTCGGTCATGATGCGGTCGCGGGAGATCACGGTTCCCGCCTCGCGGACGAGGAGCGCCAGGAGGTCGAACTCCTTGGGCGTGAGCGTGAGCTCCTCGTCACCGACCCACGCCCGCCGCGACGACTCGTCGACGTGCACGCCGTTGGCGTCGTACACCCGCGTCGCCGGCGCCCGGCGGACGAGCGCCCGCACCCGGGCCAGCAGCTCGGCGGCGCGGAAGGGCTTCGCCACGTAGTCGTCGGCGCCGCTGTCGAGGCCGACGACGACGTCGAGCTCCTCGCCGCGGGCCGTCAGCATGAGGACGGGGAGGTCGCCGTGCTCGCGCCGGATCCGCCGGCAGACCTCGAGGCCGTCGATGTCGGGGAGCCCGAGGTCGAGCACGACGATGTCGACCTCGCGCTCGGCGAGCGCGTCGAGGGCGCCGCGACCGGTGGACGCGACGGTGACGTCGTGGTCGGCCCGCAGCGCCCGTGACAGGGGCTCGGCGATGTCGGCGTCGTCCTCGACGAGCAGCACCCGGGCCATCCGTCGATCGTACGGGCGTTCGGGTGCCGGGCGGGGTCAGCCGCGCGGGCCAGCCGCGCCGGCCGCTACTTCTGTCCGGGCGCCTGCTTGGGGTGTGGCATGCAGAGCTCGTCGTACTCGGCGATCACGATCTCGCCGGCGTTGGGTCCGCACGCCGGGCAGTCGGGATCACGCGGCACCTTGAACGTGCGGAAGGTCTCCTCCATGGCGTCGTAGGCGAGGAGGCGGCCGATGAGCGGGTCGCCGAGCCCGAGCAGGAGCTTGATCGCCTCCATGGCCTGGATCGACCCGACGATGCCCGGCAGCACGCCGAGGACGCCGGCCTCCGAGCAGCTCGGGGCCAGCTCGGCGGGCGGCGGCTCGGGGATCATGCAGCGGTAGCACGGGCCGACGTAGGGCGCGAACACCGTCGCCTGGCCCTCGAAGCGGAAGATCGAGCCGTGGACGACGGGGATCTTCTTCAGCAGCGAGGCGTCGTTGACCAGGTAGCGGGTCGGGAAGTTGTCGGTGCCGTCGACGATCACGTCGTAGCCGTCGATGATGTCGAGGATGTTGTCGGCGCCGAGGCGGACGTCGTAGGTGACGACGCTCACGTCGGGGTTGAGCAGCGTGATGGTCTTCTTGGCCGAGTCGACCTTGCGGTCGCCGATGCGGTCCATGTTGTGGAGGATCTGGCGCTGCAGGTTCGACTCGTCGACGACGTCCATGTCGATGATGCCGATGGTGCCCACGCCGGCGGCGGCGAGGTAGAGCGCCGCGGGCGAGCCGAGACCGCCGGCACCGAGGAGGAGCACCTTCGACTCGAGCAGCTTCTGCTGGCCGGACTCGCCGACCTCGGGCAGGAGCAGGTGGCGGTGGTAGCGGTTGCGCTGCTCGGCCGACAGGGTCTTCGGCGTCGACCAGTCGCGGCCCTCGTTCTTCCACTTGTTGAAGCCGCCCGCCATCGAGATGACGTTGGTGTAGCCGAGCTGCTGCATGGTGTCGGCGGCGAAGGCCGACCGCACGCCGCCGGCGCAGTAGACGACCACCTCGGCGTCGCGGTCGGTGATCTTCGACTCGACCTGGCTCTCCAGGTGGCCGCGGGGGATGTGGATCGCGCCGGGGATCGCACCCTGCTCGTACTCGTCGGGCTCGCGCACGTCGAGGAGCAGGACGCCCGGCTTGGCGATCTCGGACTCGGCCTGGGCCGTGTCGACCTCGC
The DNA here is from genome assembly GCA_036261495.1 of Acidimicrobiales bacterium. Classification (GTDB taxonomy): domain Bacteria; phylum Actinomycetota; class Acidimicrobiia; order Acidimicrobiales; family CADCTF01; genus DATAKR01. The sequence goes on from DATAKR010000119.1 coordinate 12,617, forward strand.
GGATCCGGGACTTCGTGGTGGCGAGGAGCTCGCGGAAGGACGCCATACGGGACTAAACCCTACCGGACAGGTCGGGATTCCCGAAAGTGGAGGATGGAGGCATGGAGTTCCAGGACGTGGTGCGGCGCCGGCGGATGGTGCGCAGCTTCGAGGACCGGCCCCTCGATCCCGGCGTCGTCGACCGCATCCTCGCCAACGCCCAGCGGGCGCCGTCGGCGGGGTTCAGCCAGGGATGGGCGTTCCTCGTGCTCGAGGGGCGGGAGGAGACCGAGCGGTTCTGGGCGGCGACGTTCGACGGCGGGGATCGCGCCTCGTTCCGCTGGCAGGGCCTGTTCGACGCGCCCCTGATCGTCGTGCCGCTCTCCCACAAGCAGGTGTACCTCGACCGGTACGCCGCGCCCGACAAGGGGTGGACCGACCGGAGCGAGGCCCACTGGCCCGTCCCCTACTGGGACATCGACACCGGCTTCGCCGCCCTCCTCATGTTGCTGACCGCGGTCGACGCCGGCCTCGGCGCCCTGTTCTTCGGCATCTTCCCGGAGCGCATGGCGTCGTTCCGCGCCGCGTTCGGCGTCCCCGACGAGCTCACGCCCATCGGCGCCCTCGTCATCGGCCACCCCGCGCCCGACGAGCCGTCGCCGTCGCTCCAGCGGGGCCGGCGCTCTGCCGACGACGTCGTCCACCGCGGCCGCTGGTAGCGCCCGGGGAGCGGCGTCAGCCGACGATGGCGGGGACGATCTCGGCGATCGGCCCGCGGAGGACGGCGTCAGCGACGTGGTCGTACGCCGTCTCCTCGGCGTTCACGATGGCGATCCGGGCGCCGTTCTGGGCCGCGATCGGCACCGCGTAGGCCGCCGGGACGACGGTGAGCGTCGACCCGATCGCGAGCAGCAGGTCGCACGTCGCCGCCGCCTGCTCGGCCCTCTCGATGTCGCGGCTCACGAGCGACTGCCCGAAGCTGATCGTCGCCGATTTGAGGATCCCACCGCACGACCGGCACGGCGGGTCGTCCTCGCCGGCGCGAACCCGCTCGAGCGCCCGCTCCATCGGTGCCCGCTCGCCGCACTCCATGCACACGACCTCGCGCGCCGAGCCGTGGATCTCGATGACCTTGTCGGGGCTGTGGCCGGCGGCGTGGTGGAGGCCATCGATGTTCTGGGTGATGAGGGCGTTGAGCTGGCCGCGGCGTTCGAGCTCGACCAGGGCGAGGTGGCCGACGTTGGGACGGGCTTCGGCGAGGAGCGTCGACTCGAGCCGCCGGCGCCACGACGCCTTCCTGACCTCGGGATCGGCCAGGTAGTAGCTGATGTTCGAGGCCTTCTCGGCCGCCGGGTTCTTCGTCCACACGCCGTTCGGGCCGCGGAAGTCGGGGATCCCGGAGTCGGTGGAGATGCCGGCGCCCGTCAGCACGGTGATGCTGCGGGCGGCCCGGACCCACTCGCGCACCTCGTCGATGGTCGCCGTCGCCATGGCGCCATGGTCGCGCGGGCCGGCGGCAACGGGATCGTGTCACACCCCCTGCGCATGCTTGGGCCATGACCTCCATCGCCCATCCCTCCGGCCCCGACCGCCCATCCCCCGCCGGGCGCTTCGCCGGCGCCACCCTGCGCGCCGCCCTCGCCATCGCCCTCCTGTGCGCCGTGCTCGCATGGGCCAGTCCGCGGTGATTTGGCAGGAATCGGGGTAGAAGATGTCGAAGGGGAGAGCACGGCGATTCTCTGGGGGTGACTGCCGTGGCACTCGAAGTTCTCGACCGACCCGGTAGCGAGGAGGCGGTGGCTGCCTCCGCGCCGGTCGCGGCTGCGGGAGGGATCGAGCCCGACGTCTACAACGTCGTCGCGGTGCCGCTGCTCACCCACGTCATCCGCTACAAGTGGCTCTACGCCGTCGGGATCGCGTGGGTCATGGTGCTCGTGCTGGTCCACCCCGAGAAGCCCGCGGGCCTGATGCAGCCGGTCGCCTCGGCGAGGGCCGCCGCCACCCGGAAGGCGGCGAGCTCCTCGGCCAAGCCCGCGGCCAAGGCGCCGGCCCCGTCCTCGCCCGCCGCGTCGACGTCGTCGAACTTCAGCTCTCCCGCGGTCGACACGTCGACGCTCGACACGACGAGCGCCGACTCGACCGGGCCGCAGGCGTCGGACTCGTTCACCTACACCCCGCCCAGCGACACCGGCTCGTCGACCGATTCCTCGAGCTCCGACAGCAACTCGTCCGACGCGCCGGCGCCGCCGCCGTCGTGCACGACCGACTCCACGCTGCCCGCCCCGGTCGCCACGACCGTGGTCGGGGCCATCGGAACCGCCCAGGGCACGGCATCGGGCACGGCCGGCCAGGCGCCGCCTGCGGACGCCGCCGGCACCGTAGGGTCTGCCGCAGGATGCAGCGGAAGCTCCACGGGATCGTCGACCGCGCAGGCGCACCCGGCCCAGGACTACAGCGCCCTTCTGACACCCGAAGGGTTCGCGGTCCTGCTCGCCCACGCCATGGGCGCCGGCTTCTGAGCCATGGCCCCCGGCTGGCGCTGAGCAGCCTCGGCATCGCCGCGCTTCTCACTGCCTGCTCCCACAACGCCAGCACCACCTCGCCGTCGCCGTCGACGACCGGTGCCAGCACGACGACGAGCACGAGCAGCGCGCCGGCCGAGCTGGTCGTCCCGGCGCAGCGTCCGGCGGCCTACGAGATCCTGTACGAGACCGAGAACCTCGCCGCCGAGCCGGCCCAGACCCGGTGGGACAAGCTCACGGTGTCGCGCCCGTTCCTCGCCAAGAGCGTGTCGTTCTCGGTGCGCCCGGCCGCCACCACCGCGCCCGTCAACGGCACGCTCACGTCGATCGACGCCCTGTTCCGCGTCGGCCCGACCGGGCTCACCGAGGTCTCGAACCGCCAGCCTGCGGTGGGCACCGACGACCAGGCGCTCGGACCGGTGCTGCGCGATGCCGTCGCCCGCAAGGTGGCGCAGCCGACGGGCACCACCCGAACGGTCGCCGGGCGCGAGTGCCACGACATCCGCTTCGCCGAGCCCGTCGCCGGCCCGCTGAAGACGATCGGGTCGGTCGACGGTCACGACGACCTGTGCCTCGACAGCGACGGCCTCGTGCTGCGGGAGGAGTGGACGCTCCGCGGCAGGGTCGTGCTGCGCAAGACGGCGCTCGAGGTCACGACCTCGCCAGGGGGTCTCGACGCGGCCCTGTCCGCCGCCGGCGCCGCGCCCCGTGCGACCGACGTGCCCGCGGCGACGTCGGCGCCCCTCACCAGCCCGGATGCGTGGTTCCCGGCGCCGGCCCCGCCCGCCGGCTACACCCTCGCGTCGGCGATCCGCTTCGCGTTCCCCGACCCGCAGCATCCCGGGCAGGTCGCCTACACCTCCGAGGTGTGGGCGTTCTCGAAGGGCGCCGACATGGTCACCGTCGAGGCCGGCGCCGGCGGGGCGCCGTGGCATCCCGACGACGTGTCGGAGCCCTCGTCGATCGGCGGCGCCGCCGGCACGAAGGCGATCGACGCGACGAGCGTGGTGCGCAACGACGGCGCCGAGCTGCGGGCCCTCGTGCCCGGCGAGCACGTCCGGTGGGTCCGCGTGCGCGGGACGACGTCGGTGGCCGACCTCGAGGCCTACGCCCGGACGTTGCCGTCGCCGGCGACCGACTGACCCGTGTGGGTGCCGGCAACCGACCGGCGCGCCGCGTCCGTTGTCGCGTGACGCGCGAGTACCGCGCGCCACACGACAGAGGAAGCGCGTCCCGAGCCGCTCGCCGGCGCGAGGCGCGCCCCTACTCGTCGAGCAGGTGCGTCTCGTCGGTCGCCGCCGCCCCGAGGTAGGCCTCGACGACCGTCGGGTGGTGGAGGACGTCCGTCGGCACGCCGAACGTGACGACCGTGCCCCGGTCGAGCGCCATGAGGTGGTCGGCCAGCCCGGTGATGAGGGGCATGTCGTGCTCGATCACGAGGATCGAGCACCCCAGGTGCTTCTGCACCTCGCGCAGCAGCGGGCCGAGCGCCTCGGTCTCCTTCTGGGCGATGCCCGACGACGGCTCGTCGAGGAGGAGGACCTTGGGGTGGTGGGCGAGGATCGTGGCGATCTCGACCATGCGCCGCGAGCCGGTCGACAGCTCGCTGATGAACTTGTCGCGGAACGCCCCGAGGCCCATCAGCTCGATGAGGTCCTCGACCCGCTCCTCGATCTCGTACTCGGCGAGCTGGACGACGGGGAGCCCGAGCAGCGCCGGCAGCGCGCCCTTGGCGTCGGCGTCGCGCTCGAAGCCGACGGCGACCGCCTCCTTCACCGTCAGCGCGGTCCACAGGCGGGCGTCCTGGAACGAGCGCCCCATGCCGGCGAGGGCACGCCGGTCGGGGCTCCAGGCGGTCACGTCGGTGCCGTCGAGGATCACGTGGCCGGCGTTGATCTCGGTGAAGCCGCAGATGAGGTCGAACAGCGTGGTCTTGCCGGCGCCGTTGGGGCCGATGAGGCCGAGGATCTGGTCCTGGTGGAGCTGGAGGTCGACGCCGTTGACGGCGTTGATGCCGCCGTAGCGCTTGGTCAGGTTGAGCGTCTCGAGCACGACCGGCCGCTCGAGGAGCGCGTCGCGCCGCTCGGCGTCGGCCTTCGCTGCTTCCGCCGCGGCCCGCTTCGACGCCCGCGCCGACGACCGCGACGAGGAGGAGGACGGCTCCGCCTGCTGCTCCTCCGCGGCCGCGGCCGCGCCCTTCAGGAACACGGCGCGCAGGATGTCGGTGCGGTGGAGCAGCTCGGCAGTGGGCCCGGAGAAGCGGACCTCGCCCTTCTCCATGAACACGGCGCGCTGCGCCAGCCGCAGCGCGGTGTTCACCGACTGCTCGACGAGGATGACGGTGGTGCCGTTGGCGTGGATCGCCCGCACGATCTCGAGAAGGCGCTCGACGACGGTCGGGGCCAGGCCGAGCGACAGCTCATCGATGAGCAGCAGCTTGGGCTTGGCGATGAACGCCTGCGCGAGCGAGAGCATCTGCTGCTCACCGCCCGACAGCGATCCCGCCGCCGTGTCCCATCGGGTCTTCAGGATCGGGAAGTACTCGATGACGCGATCGGTGGCTTCCTTCACGTAGGCCGGGTCCTTGCGGAACATCCAGCCGGCCACACGCAGGTTCTCGCCGACGGACAGCGTCGGGAACACGCCGCGGCCGCCCGGCACCTGCACGATGCCGAAGCGCGCCGTCTGGTTGGCGTCGGCGTGGGTGATGTCGCGGCCGTCGAACACGATCGATCCGCCGATCGGGTCGTTGATGCCGCTGATGGCCTTGAGCAGGGTCGACTTGCCGGCGCCGTTGGTGCCGAGCAACGCCACGATCTCGCCCTCGTGGACCTCGAGGTCGACGCCGAAGAGCACCTGAACCTGGTCGTAGGCGACGTCGACGCCGCTGCAGGCGAGGAGGGCGTCGGTGTGGGCCGTCGCCTCGGCCCGGGTGGCCTGCTCGATGTCGCGGGCGACGAACTTGCGCGCCGAGATCTCGACGAGGCCGCCAGCCGCCACGAAGAGGGCGAGGAACACCATCGCCGGCCGGTAGCCGTGATCGTCGGCGATGGTGCCGGCGATGATGCCCATGATGATGCCGCCGAGCGCGTAGAAGATCAGCGAGTAGGCGTAGGCCTGGCTGCGCAGCTTGGGCGGGGTGACGAGGGCGACCATGGTGAGGTACGGCGGCAGGAAGCCGGTGGTGCCGATCGACGCGATCGTGGCCAGGACGATCGATACGCCCATCCACGGCGCGAGCGCCATCAGCACGATGCCGACCGCGGCCTCCACGACCATGGCGCCGTTGATGACCGACAGCCATCCGGGGCCGCGCTTGGCGACGAGCGTCGTCGAAAGCATGGCGCCGAGGAAGAGGCCGACGAAGCTCCCGATGCCGAACACGAGGGTGACCGAGCCCCGTGCGAACGGGCTCATGTGGTACACCTCGTCGAGGAACTGGTTCAGCAGCGTGGCGAACTGCAGCGTGCCGGCGCCGAAGAGGAACGCCGCCGGCCACGTGCGGGCGAGCGAGCGGATCGCCTTCACCCGGCGGTAGCCCTCGGCGAACCCGATGTGCTCGGGCGTCTCCTCGATGCCGACGGTCGCGCCGCGGCGCGGCTCCTTGAGCGGGAGCATCAGCGCCACGAGGATGAACGTCGGGATGGCGAGCACCACGAAGGTCGGCCGCCAGCCCATGTGCTCGGCGAGGAGGCCGGCGATCGGGCCGCCGATGAGGCCGACGACCGCACCGAGGCGGTGGACGGCGTTGACCAGGGGGAGCTGGTCGGGCTCGTACCAGTCGGACAGGAGGCTCGGGTGCACCGGCTCGTTGACGAGGAGGCCGATGCCGCCGGCGAGGCGGGCGAGCACGAGGATCAGCAGGATCGGTGCGAGGCCGGTGAAGATGGCGGTGACGCCCCAGATGAGTGCCGCGATCTGGGTGAGCCGCACGCGGTTGACGCGGTCGGCCACGTAGCCGAGCGGCACCGAGGCGAAGATCGGGAGCCCGCTCGTCAAGCCGGCGACGGCGTTGAAGCCGCCGTTCGAGAGGTGGAAGGTGTGGCGGATCTCGGGGCCGAGGATGCCGAACGCGCCGGCGTCGAAGCGCTCGACCGCGCTGAGCCCGAAGAGGATGAGGAGCGGCACCAGCCCGGCCCAGCCCAGCGCGTCCGACAGGGCCTTGACGGCGGCGAAGGGGTTGGCGCCGGCGTTGGCGGCCATCTCGGACTCGACGAGGACGTCGGCGACCGAGATCGGCTCGTCGTCGACCAGGAGCGCGGCGGAGTCGCCGGCGGTGAGGTCGATGTCGACGTCACCCTTCAGTGCCGGCTGCTCCTTCGTGGGCGCGTCGGGTTCGGAGCTGGCGCGGTCGCGCCGCGTGGTCGCCATCAGGGGATCTCCACCATGTCGTCGTCGTCTGCTGCAGTGGTCGGCGAAGCCGTTGCCCGGGCTCGCGCCTTCGACGATCGGCCGTTCGCCGCGCCCTTGGCGCGCCCGTTGGTCTGGGTGCCGGCGCGTCCCTTGTCGCCGGAATCGGCGCGCCCGTTCGTGGTGCGCTTCCTGCCTCCGTTGGCCCTGCCGTTGGTGGCCGCCGCGGTGGCGGGCTCGCGCTCGGCATCGTCCGCCGGCTCGGCCGCCATCGCTGCCGGCGTGGTGACCTCGCCGGCCTCGCGGTCGGAGAGCCCCTCGAGCGCGGTGCCGAGGGCGATCGGGGCGTCCTCCGTCTCGACGCGCATGTCGGCGACGAGGCTCGGCACGAGGAGGCCGTGGCGCTTGGCGACCCAGCGGAGGTAGGCGTCGCGCAGGCGGTACATGAGCTCGCCCAGACCGCCCGGCAGGATGAGCAGCAGCAGCATCATGCCGGCGCCGGAGGCGAGCAGCGCGTAGCCGCCGCGGAAGAGGAGCGCGGTCACCGTGATGTAGACGGCGCCGAGCACCGCACCGGGGAGCGAGCCGAGGCCACCGATCACGACCATCGAGAACAGCTGCAGGCTGACCTCGGGGCCGAACGAGTCGGTCTTGAACACGGTCTCGTGGAGCACGTAGAGGCTGCCCGCGAACCCCGCGATGGCGCCCGAGATGGCGAAGGCGGCGAGCTTCATCCGCGTCGTCGGCACCGACACCGACTGCGCGGCCTGGAAGTTGTCGCGGGTCGCGATGATCACGCGGCCGGCGCGCGAGTTGCGCAGGCGCTGCACGGCCGAGATCGTCAGCCACAACCCGGCGAAGGCCACCAGGTACATCTGCCAGTCCTTGTCCCAGGTGATGCGCTGCCACAGCATCGGCCGCGGTACGAAGTCGGGGATGAGGAAGGCCATGTAGTGGTGGTTGAGGAAGATCGTGCCGGACGTGACCGCGAAGGCGAGCGTGGTCACCGCGAGGAACGGTCCGGTGATGCGCAACGCCGGCAGGCCGACGAGCAGCGCGATGCCCGCGGTCACGAGCATGGCCACCGGGATGGCGAGGAACATGTCCCAGCCGTGGTTGGCCATCAGCACGCCGGTGGTGGCCGCGCCGAACCCGACGAAGGCGAACTGGCCGAGCGAGATGTTGCCGGCCCAGCCGGTGAGCACGACCAGCGACACGGCGATGATCGAGTAGATGAAGATCAGGCCCATGGCCTGCTCCTTGCTCGGCGGGAGCACGAGCGGGAGCAGCAGCACGAGCGCGATGAGGCCCCACTTGGCGGCCTTGAACCCGTAGCGGACCTCGGCGAGCCGTCGGAGCTCGCGGGGGATCGGCCGCACCTCGCGCATGGCCTTCCAGGTGGAGATGCCCGTCTCGGAGGCGCGGGAGAACTTCTCCTTCTGGACGAGCAGCACGGCGAGGATCACGAACAGGAGCAGCGCATCGATGTAGTCGCCGTTGCGGAAGGTCCACGCCCCGAGCTCGGAGAGGATGCCGAACCCGATCGACGCGACGAGCGCGACGGGCAGGCTCGTCATCCCGCCGATCACCGCGGCGGCGAGGGTGCGCAGCAGGAGCGAGAAGCCGCTGCCCGACACGCTGGTGAAGGACGAGAAGCCGAGCAGTGGGACCCTGAGGATCACGGCCAGCGCCGACAGCAGCGCCGAGATCGACCACACGACCGTCGACAGCCGCGACACCGGGACGCCGAGCAGGTTGGCGCGATCGCCGTTCTCGGCCGCGGCGCGGATGGCGACGCCGTAGTCGGTGAACTTGAGGAACCAGGTGAGGCCGAGCAGCACGACCGGCACGACGATGAGCACGAGCAGGTGGTCGCCGCTGAACGCCACCGGGAACACCCGGAAGTTGAAGTTGAAGGGCGTGTTGAACGTGCCGGCCGACAGCCCGCTCCACCACAGCGGGATCAGCATGCTGAACGCTTGCAGCACCTGGGCGAGGCCGATGGTGGCGACCGCGAGGATCAGGCGGGGCGCCCGCCCGAAGCGCCGGATGATGAAGCGCTCGATGCCGGCGCCGAGCACGATCGCGAGCACGAGGCCGGCGCCGATCGCCAGGAAGTAGTTCCAGTGGAGCTTGAGCTTGAACTCGATCGCCAGCACGGCGGCGACCGAACCGAACTCGGCCTGGGCGAAGTTGACGACCTTGTTCGCCTTGTAGATCAGCACGATGCCGATGGCGACGAGGGCGTCGAGGGCGCCGAACACGGCGCCCTTCAGGACGAGGCCCGCGGGCAGCCCGCGCGGCAGGACGTGATCGCCGACAGCCCACAGGACGAAGACGGCGACGAAGAGTGCGGCGTACCGGGCCGCCGAGGGGACGGCCCGGTATCGATCCTTGATGGTGGACATGGCGGCGGTCATGGCGTCACTGACCGTTCGGGTAGACGGGCGGATCCTCCGCGGGCCACTGCCCCGAGGAGAAGCGCTTCCCGCCGTAGGTCTCGAGGTACGTGCCGGCCTTGCCGTCGTAGCCGTTGGCCTTGCCCGTGTAGTAGATCTCCCGCGAGTCGTTGATCGCGGTGTGATCGTTGGAGAAGTCCCACGTGCCGACGGCGCCCGTCGGGCCGCCACCGGGCGGCATGGCGTGGGTGCCGGTGGCGATGTTGGCCGGGGTGAGCTGCGGTCCGGCCACTTGGAGCTGCGAGAACATCTGCAGCATCTCGTAGTAGACGAGGCCGGCGCCGTTGGGCATGGCCTGACCCTTGGTGGCTTCCTTCCACGCCAGGGCGGCTTCGCCGTTCGGGTCGTTGATCCGCTTGTCGCTGCCGAGCTGGCTCAGCCCGAACAGGTGGCCGTCGACCTCCGACTGGTCCCAGAGGCGGGCGTAGCCATCGGTGTCCTGGGCGGCGACGCCGATGATGAACCACTCCGGGTGGTACTGCTGCTTGGCTGCGGCCTGGGTGAGGAAGATCGACGAGATCGGGTCGCACGCCTGCACGATCGTCGTGTCGTGGTCGGCCTGGAACTGGGTGATCCCCCGGGCCGCCTCGCTGGGGAACTGCGACACGTCGAGCGTGTAGTTGTAGCGGGACGAGACGTCCTGGTGGTACTGGTTCTTGAGGATGCCGACGGTGATGTCGACGCAGTGCTGGTACCCGTCGTTGTTCGGGACGTAGGTGCCGAACTTGCGGTTGCCCCCGGTGTTGATCTTGGCGCTCTGCTGCACGTCGCTCCCCGCCCACTTCGGCGGCTTGTTGGCGAGGCGCTTGCCGATGTACTCGCCCACGTCGGTGGCGATGCGGTCGCACTCCATCGTGCCGGCCCACACGTACGGATCCCACCGCTGGTAGTACTCCTCGGGGAAGTACGCCGCGCCCATCGGGATCCACAGCTTGTACTGCTTGGCGCACTCGGAGAACGGCTGGCTGATGTAGCCGAAGCCGTAGCTGACGACACCGAACGCGTGCTGGGAGCTGGCGATGTCGTTGGCGTCCTGGCATGCCGCCGCCTGGCCCTTCGACTGGGCCTCGTCGGTGCCGTTGCCGTTGCCGCTGCGCTTCTCGAGCACGACCTTGCGGCCGTAGAGCTCGAAGTGGCTGTTGAACCAGGGCAGGAGCGTGTTGGCGTACTGGAAGGCGTCGTCGGTCGTGGCCTGCCCCGCCTGCTTCTGGATCTGGTTCACCGTCGCCGCATTGGGCCCGCCGGCGTCGGCGGTGACCCGGACCGAGATCTTGATCGTGTCCTTGGTGACGCCGTTGTAGGTGGCGCCGCCGTTGTCGACGTTGTCCTGGTGGTTGACGCAGGGCGGCGCGTAGAGCGATCGCGGCACCTGGCGCACGTTGGGCGCGCAGGCGTCGCCGGCGATGGTCTTGCCGGTGCCGGCCTCGACCTTCGCCGGCGGGGCGCCGCCACCTGATCCGCCCGCCTTGGCGGTGCCGCCGCCCACCGTGCCCGCGGCTGCACCTCCACCGGTGGCGCCGCCCGCAGTCGACGTGTCAGTCGCCGCGGCGTCGCCGGCGGAGGCGTCCGTCGTGTCAGCCGTCGCCTGGTCGGCGGCCCCTTGGGCACCTGCTCGGACGCCGAGCGCCTGGGCGCCCGCCTGCTGCGTGCCCGTGTCGCGGGCGTTGTGGACGATCGTCGGGAACGCCATGAGCATGAACGCCCAGATGGTCCCGAACACGTACAGCGGCATGAACCGCCGCAGGTGCGTCGACGCTCTCAGGGCACTGCGCGACACCGGATCGCGTGCCATGCCCGGATCGGTCGCTCGTGATGGAACAGCCATTCGACCCCCCAGTCGGTCTCGGCTGGAACTGTGACGAGGGACACCTTCGCCGTCCCCGGGCGTGCCTCCTTCCCCGGGCCGTCAAGAACCGGTCAAGCCAGGGCTTGTGCGGCGTCAAGAGGAATGCTAGGACATGAAATAGCACGAAAGAACTTCCCCCCTCCTGTCGCCCGCGCACCCCGGAGGAACCCATGCGCCCGGCCCCGACGATCGACCCTCTCGACTCCCTCACCGTCCGGCCCTGGCCGGACGATGTCATCGACAGCGTCGGCCACCACCCCTGCTCCGTGTACGTCGAGACGTTCTGGACCGGCGTCCTCGGCCCGAGCTCGACGCTCCTTCTCCGGCACCTCTCCTCGACCCTCGACGCCTTCCCCGACGGCTTCGACCTCCCCCTCGGCGACACCGCCCGCCGGCTGGGCCTCGGCGACAAGGGCGGCCGGCACTCGGTGTTCGTCCGGGCCGTGCAGCGCCTGGTGCAGTTCGAGATGGCCGAGATGGTCGACACCCGCACGCTCGCCGTCCGCCGGCGCATCCCGCCCCTCAGCCGCCGGCACCTCGCCCGGCTCCCCGAGCTGCTCCAGGTCGCGCACCGGCACTGGCAGGAGGTCGAGCTGCGGACGCCTCCCCTCGAGCGCATGCGCCGACGGTCGCGCCAGCTGGCGCTGTCGTACCTCGAGGCCGGCCTCGACCTGGGCGAGACCGAGCGCGAGCTCATGCGGCTCGGCTACCACCCCTCGGTCTGCTACGAGTCGGCCCGCTGGGCCATCGAGCGCCACGAGACGGCGGTGGCAGCGTCGATCTCGGTGCTGCCGCCGCCAAGCGGGCCCGTGACGCCGGCGCGGGTGCAAGCGCCGGCGCCGGCGATGGCCACGGCGGGCGCGGCGGCCGCCACGCCGCTCGAGCGCCTCGCCGCCCTCCGCGAGCCGCTCGAAACCCCGCCCGACGCCGCGTAGCCGGCGCGTGCCGGTCGTGTCAGAAGCCGGCGGGAACGATCGCCTCGATGAGGTGCGGGCCGGGCTCGGCGAGGGCGTGGCGCAACCCGG
>DATAKR010000123.1:0-21899 GCA_036261495.1 Acidimicrobiales bacterium
CTACCGGGCGGAGGCGGCGTGGCGAGGGCGGATCTCCGGGCCGCGCCGCGCGGGTCCTGACGACGATCCCGACGGCCGGCCGGCCTGACGCCACCGGCGGCCGGCGCCGGGCGGTCAGGACGTCAGGACGTCAGGACGTCAGGACCTCATGGTGAAGCGGAACGACTGCTCGTTGTCGGCCGCTTTGGCCTCGTCGGCGACCGGTCCGACCCGCACCCGCAGGTCGATCACGGCGGTCCCGGGCGCCGTCACCCGCACCGACAGGGTGACCGTCTGGCGCTGCCCGGGTGCCAGGTCGACGAACTGGCGGCCGGTGTCCATCCCGCCCTGCGACGTCAGCACCGCTTCGACCGGGACCCGCTTCTCGGCGGTGTTGCCCGCGTTGGCCACCACCACCTGGAGCTTCAGCGTCTTCGACAGCGGCAGGACGCGCACGTCGGCACCCTGGCCCGGGTCGACACCGACGGGTGCCGGCTCCACGTCGACGGTGATGAGGCCGACGTCGTGCACCGGCGCGACCGACGCGCTGGCGCGCAACGTCGCCAGGAACGCCGACATCTCCGGACGCGCCCACCGCGTGTCGTCGGGCACCCACGTCGACGCCGGCATGGTCTGGCGGGCCGGCGGCGGAAGCTGCTCGAGGAACAGCTGGTACGCCCGATCGGCCACGGCGAGGTCGCGACCGACGGCAACCAGCGAATCCACGCCCTTGTCGAAGGGATCGTCGGGGCCCGCGCCGAGCGTGGTCGAGAACGATGCAAGGGCGTCCGCCCTCGTCTCGAGCGCGGTTCGCAGGAGCCCGTGCGCCTGGCGGAGCTTCTTCGGCGGCGACACGTCGTCGACCGAGGCCACGATGTCGCGGCCGTCGCGCACGAGGCGGTCGACGTTGCGCCGGAGCCCCGTGGCGCCGAGCGTGGGCGCCTGGCCCCGGAGGTCGTCGAGGGCGGCCGCCTGGCGCGTCGAGCGGTCGACGGCCGGACGGACTCGGTCCGCGTACGCCATCGCCTCGTCGGGCCCGCGCGTGCTGGTCGTGATGATCGAGTTGGCCGCGATGACGACGACGCTCAAGACCAGCAACGTGAGCACGAGCCGTGTGAAACGGCCGAGGCGACGACGTCGCTCGACTCTCGGACGAGCGACCACCATCGCCCCGCCACCCTACTCGGGGCGGCCCGCGGGGCGCCGCTCGCACCCGAACCGCGATCACCGGCCCGGCCGGCGTCAGAAGAGCGTGAGGTTGCGGGTGCCGAGTCCTCGCAGCGCCGCGTAGTCGACCTCGACGCAGCCGATGCCCCGGTCGCGCGCGAGCACCGTCGCCTGGGGCTTGATCGAGGTCGCGACGAGCACACCCCGCAGGCCGGCCAGCCGGGAGTCGCGCTCGAGGCGCTCGAGGTAGCGCGTCAGCTGGTCGACCGACGCGATCTCACCCACCCGCTTCACCTCGATCGCCACCACGCGGCCCTCGCCGTCGCGGCAGAGCAGATCGACGGGCCCGATGTCGGTTGGGTATTCGCGGCGCACGAGCGTGAGCCCGGGCTCGATGGTCGCGGGGTTGGCCGCGAGGAGCTCTTGGAGGTGAGCCTCGACGCCGTCCTTGACGAGGCCCGGTGCCACGCCGAGGTCGTGCGACATCTCCGTGTGGATCTCGGTGATCGTGATCGTGAGCGTCTCGCCCTTGGGGTTCGACACCACCCAGCGCCGGGCGCCGTCGTCGCCGTCCTCCTCGACGATCCGGCACGGAGGGTTCATCCAGTTGAGCGGCTTGTAGGCCCGGTCGTCGCTGTGGATCGAGATCGACCCGTCGTTCTTCACGAGGAGCAGGCGGGGCGCCTCGGGGAGGTGGGCGCTGAGCCGCCCCTCGTAGTCGACCGTGCAGGTCGCGATCACCAGGCGCACCCCGCCATGGTTGCGCATGCGGCGCCGGCGCGGAGTAGACCCGCGGCCCATGGAGATCGAGGTCGTGGTCGAGATCCCGAAGGGGTCCCGCAACAAGTACGAGATGGACCACGAGTCGGGTGCCATCTGGCTCGACCGGCTCCTCTTCACCGCCACCCAGTACCCGACCGACTACGGCTTCGTGCCCCACACGCTGGCGGAGGACGGGGACCCCATCGACGCGCTCGTCCTGCTCGAAGAACGCACGTTTCCGGGGTGCCACATCCACGCGCGGCCGGTGGCCGTCTTCTGGATGCGCGACGAGAAGGGGCCCGACGCCAAGCTCCTCTGCGTGCCGTCGACCGACCCTCGATGGGAGAAGGTGCGCGACATCGGCGACCTCGACGAGCACCTGCTCGACGAGATCGGTCACTTCTTCGACGTCTACAAGGACCTCGAGCCCGAGAAGCAGACCGAGACCCGCGGGTGGGAGGGAGCCGCCGCCGCCGAGGCCGCCGTCGCCGATGCCGTGCAGCGGTACCCGGGATGACCGCCGGCCCTGGTCGCCGACGGCTCCTCGGGGGAACACTGCCGTCATGACGGATTCGAAGAGCGCATGGGACGACGTGGCCGACCGGTTCGCCGGTCTCGGCCTCAAGCTGAAGATGCACCTGGAGCAGAACCTCGGCGACGACGCCGGCGACCTGCAGGACGCCTTGCGCAACCTGGGCACCACCATCGAGCAGGCGGTGTCGGCGATCGGCAACGCGGCTCGCGACGACGCTGTGAAGGAGGACGCCAAGGCCGCGGCGCGGTCGATGGCCGAAGCCATCACCTCGACCTTCAACGAGGCCGGCGAGGCACTCCAGAAGGTCTTCGCCAAGAAGGGCGGCACCGACACGGGAGCGTCCGGACCTGACGCCTAGCGTCGCGACGATGACCGACGGTCCCCTCGCCGACGTCCGCGTGATCGATTGCTCGACGGTGGTCGCCGGACCGGGCTGCGCCCGCCACCTCGGCGACTTCGGTGCCGAGGTCATCAAGGTGGAGAGGCCGGGCCACGGCGACGGCACCCGGTCGATGGGGTGGATCGACCCGCGCGACGACGTCACGCTCTGGTGGAAGCTCCTCGGCCGAGGCAAGCGGACGGTGGTGCTCGACCTCAAGTCCGACGACGGGCGCGAGGCGATGCTGCGGCTCTGCGACACGGCCCACGTGCTCATCGAGAACTTCCGGCCGGGCGCCCTCGAGCGCCTCGGGCTCGGGCCCGAGGTGCTGCTCGACCGCAACCCGGCCCTCGTCGTCACCCGCATCACCGGGTTCGGCCAGGACGGGCCATATGCCAACCGTCCTGGCTTCGCCACCCTCGCCGAGGCCATGAGCGGGTTCGCGGGGCTCAACGGCGAACCCGACGGCGCCCCGCTCCTGCCGCCGATCGCCCTGACCGACGAGGTCACCGCGCTCGTCGCCGCCTTCGCCACGATGGTCGCACTGCGGTCGGGCGTCGGGCAGGTCGTCGACGTCAACCTCCTCGAGTCGATGCTGCAGATCATGGGCCCACTGCCCTCGGCGGCCGCCGTGCTCGGCTACGACCAGCCGCGCCTCGGTGCCGGCATCCCCTACACCGTCCCCCGCGGTACGTACCGGACGAAGGATGGCAGGTGGGTGGCCGTGAGCACGTCGTCGGATTCGGTCGCCCACCGCGTGCTCGACCTCGTCGGTCTCGGTGACGACGAGCGACTGCGCACCATGGCCGGCCGCGTCGAGCACCGGGCGCTCGTCGACGGCGCGGTCGCCGACTGGATCGGCGCGCGCACGGAGACGGAGGTCCTCGACGCCTTCCTGGCAGCCGACGCCGCGATCGCCCCGGTCATGACGATGTCGCAGGTCGTCGCCGATCCCCACGTTCGCGCTCGCGGGATCCTCGTCGACGTGGGCGGGGTGCCGATGCAGGCTCCCGTCGCCCGCTTGTCGCGAACGCCCGGAAGCGCCGGGTTCGCGGCGCGCCCGCTCGGCGCTGACACCGATGACGTGCTCGCCGAGCTGGGCCTCGATCCTCCGGGCGGTTCGCGGTGATCTGGGGCTGCTGTTGATGATGGGGCAAATGACAGCGGTGTAGCCATGCCGGTGTCAACGCCCTGCCGGGCGCGGCACGAGACCTTCCCGGGGGGTTCGACAAACCATCCTCAATCCTTGAGCAACTTCCCGCCGATACCCGAACAAGGCGGAGCAGCAAGGGGTCGACCAGATGGCGGGAAGACGATGAACGCGGCGGCGTCGGACTCGCGGCTACCTGCGGGGTTCCATCGAACGGTGCTGGAGAGGTCGGCGGTCGCGGCAGTCGTCGTCGACACCGGTGGTGTGATCCGCTGGCACACGGCGAGCGCGGCGCGCTTCCTCGCCGGCGCGGCCGGCACCGACCTGGTCGGTCGCGCCCTGGCGACGCTGTGCGACCCCGACGACGCCGAACGCGTCGCGCTCTACGTCAGAGGTGTCGCGTCGCTGACCGCCGACGATCACAGCGTCTTCGTCCAGGTGCGCGCCGTCCATGGCGACGGAACCGTGCTCCACCTCGAGCTGACGGCGGTCAACCTCGTCGCCGACCGCCGGGTGCGGGGCATCGTGATGAACGTCGCCGACGTGACCGCGCGCGTCGAGTCGGAGCGGCAGCTCACCCGTCTCGCCCGGGAAGACCCCCTGACCGGGCTCGCGAACCGCCGGGTGCTCGCCGAGCGTCTCGAGAGCGAGATGAACCGGCTCGAGTCGTTCGACTCCGGTCACCTGGGGCTGCTGTTCGTCGACCTCGACCGCTTCAAGGCGATCAACGACGCCGTCGGTCACGCCGCCGGCGACGACGTGCTGCGACAGGTCGCGCAGCGCCTGGCCACGACCATCCGGCCGACCGACATGGCGGCGCGCTTCGGCGGCGACGAGTTCGCGGTGATGGTGGGATGCCGCGACGACAGCGACGCGGTCCGCGTCGCCGAACGGATCCTCGCGTCGCTGCAGGAGCCGTTCGACGTCGCCGGCACGCCGGTCCGGATCAGCGCCTCGATCGGGATCGCGCTCTCGTCGTCGGCCCGGTCGGTGGAGCGGATGCTGACCCATGCCGACACGGCGATGTACCGCGCCAAGGTCGACGGTCGCGGGCGGTGGTGCATGTTCGACCCGCAGCTCGCGAGATGGGTCATGGACCAGCGCCGCAGCCGGGTCGAGCTCGAGGGACGCGCCCACGAGCTCGAGCGCAAGGTTCAGGAGCTCCAGGTCGAGGTCGAGACCGACCCACTGACGCGGCTCCCCAACCTCCGGCGCCAGATCGACGACCTCGCCGAGGCGGAGCGGGCCGCACGGGAGGGTGGTGTCCCGTTCTCGGTGGCGTTCGTCGACATCGACCTCTTCGGCCAGTTCAACAAGTCCTTCGGGCAGACCACCGGCGACGAGGTGCTGCGCGCCGTCGGCGAGACCCTCACGGCGTCGTGCCGGGAGAGCGACACGGTCTACCGGCGCGGCGGCGAGGAGTTCGTCGTCCTGTTCCGCAACACCGCGCTCATCGACGCCCTCGAGATCGCCGAGCGCATGCGTCGCGCCGTGGCGGGGGTGGCCGAGGGAGGCGGGATGATCCCGGGTGACGTGACGGTGTCGATCGGCGTGGCCGAGTTCGACCCGTCCGACCACGCCACCTCCGACGCCGTCATCGACGCCGCCGATGCCGCGATGCGAGTCGTGAAGAACGGAGGCCGCAACCAGGTGCGGGTCGCCGGCCACACCGTGCGATGACGCCGGCGGCGGTCGGCCGGCCGGACGGACGGCCGCGTCAGGACGGACGGCCGCGTCAGCCGAACATCTGGAGCCAGGCGTCCCTGGTCGCGGGCTTGAACACGTAGTTGAGCTCGCGCACGGCTGCCATCGCCCCGCACGATGCCGCCGAGTAGCGGTGCCCCGGGAACACCGCCACGTCATCGGGGAGCGTGGCGAGCCGCTGGAGGCTCTCGTACATCTGGCCGGCGTCGCTGCCCGGCAGGTCGGTGCGGCCGCATCCATCGAGGAACAGCGTGTCGCCCGACACCAGGAGCTTGTCGACGAGGAAGCACTGGCTCCCGGGAGTGTGGCCAGGCGTGTGCAACAGCTCGATCTCGACGTCGCCGACACTGACCCGGTCGCCGCCGTCGTGGAGGACGAGGTCGCTCGCCGACGCGCCGGTGACCTTGCGCACGCCCGACGCCTCGGCCTCGTTCACGTGCACGGGCACCGACGCCCGGGCCAGTACCTCGCGCACTCCCTCGAGCTCGTGCCCGGCGAACGACCCGCCCACGTGGTCAGGGTGGTAGTGCGTGACCAGCACGCCGGCGAGGCGCATCCCGTCGGCGGCGAGGACGTCGAGCAGGTCGTCGACGCGATAGGCGGGGTCCACGACGACCGCCTCGCCGGTGGCGCGGTCGCCGACCAGATAGGCGAAGTTGACCATCTGCTCGGCGACCGGATCGCCGACGGCGAAGTCGCGGCCGGAGAGGAGCTGGCGGAAGTAGAGACGATCGGCCACGGGACCAATGGTACGAGTGCGCACCGATCGCGAGCCCCCCGACCCGGTCCGCCTTCGAAACGTGTCGGTCGGGAGAGGAACCGCGCCGATGCGCAGCGAAACTGTCACCGACGATGACGACCACCTCCTTCCTCGATCGGACGTTCGCCGACGTCACCGCGGCCGCCGACGCGGCGTTCCGCGAGTCGTTCCTCGCGGTCGCCGGGCCCGGCTACGGGCCCGAGGTCGAGGTCGCGTGGGTCGCGTGGCGGGCCGCGTTGCGGGTGGGCGCCACGGTGCGCCAAGCCGTCACGGTCGCCACCGACGCGGCCCTCGACCGGAACGCTCGCCGTCGCCGCCGGCGGCTCCCCGACTCCACGGTGATCGCCGCGGTCGAGGTCGCCGACACCTGGGCGCGCGCCGGCTTCTGAGCGGTCGGATCAGAGGACGGACACCGCGCCGGCGCCCACCGACACGTTCCACCGGGTGATCACCGGCGTCTCGCGCTCGTGCCCGAGAAGGCTCAGGGTGCCGGCGTCGAGGGCCAGGTGCGCGCCCGTGACCGGCGGCAGCCGCAGCCACCGCGCCGCGAACACGCGGAGGAAGTGACCGTGTGAGAACACCGCCACCCGGTCGACGCCGAGCGCGGCGATCCGGCCGAGCGCGCGGTCGGCCCGCGCCGCCACCTCCTCGATGCGCTCACCCTCCGCGGGGCCGTCGCGCCACACCGTCCATCCCGGCCGCTCCCTCCGGATCTCCGGCGTGGTGCGGCCCTCGTCGGCGCCGTAATCCCACTCGCGAAGGTCGTCGTCGATCGTCGCGCCCTCCCCGCACCCCGCCAGCCGGCACGTGTCGAGCGCCCGCGCGAGCGGGCTCGACAGCACCACCTGCGGCGCCCACGCGGCGACAACCGGCGCCAGGGTCGCGGCGAGCGCCCGGCCGGCGGGGTCGAGGGGCACGTCGGTGCGCCCCGTGTGCCGGCCGGTGCGGCTCCACTCGGTCGGTCCGTGGCGCACGACGAGCACGTCCATGGCGCCGTTCTACCGGACGGGTGTGACCGTCGGCCCCTGACCGCGCCGCGCCGGGTGCGTAGCCTCCGCGTCGATGCTCCGACTCTCCTCCCGCCCCCTGCCCCTGATCGGTCGCGCCCGCGTCTACGTCTGCGGGATCACGCCGTACGAGACGACCCATCTCGGACACGCCGCGACCTTCGTGTGGAGCGACCTCGCCGTGCGCGTGCTCCGCGAGCTCGGCCTCGACGTGACCGTGGCGCGCAACATCACCGACGTCGACGACGACCTGCTCGCCGAGGCCCGGGCGCGAGGCACGTCGTGGCGGTCGCTCGCCACCCAGCAGACCTACCGCTTCGAGGACGACGTCACCCGGCTCGGGTGCGCGAAGCCGACGTTCGAGCCGATGGCGCACAACTACGTCGACGAGGTGATCCTGCTCACGAAGGCCCTCCTCGACGCCGGCCGGGCCTACGAGCGCAAGGGCAACGTCTACTTCCGGGGTGCCGACGTCCACGCCGGCGCCGGCATCGCGCGCGCCGAGGCGTTGCGGCTGGCGGCCGAGCGGGGCGGCGACCCCGACGACCCCGACAAGGACGATCCGCTCGACGTGGCCGTGTGGCAGCGCTCCGGTGACGACGACCCCGCCTGGGCGAGCCCCTGGGGCAAGGGGCGGCCCGGGTGGCACGCGGAGTGCGCGGCGATGGCGCTCGCGACGCTCGGCACGGGGATCGACCTGCACGCCGGCGGCAGCGACCTCGCCTTCCCCCACCATGCCTACGAAGCTGCCCACGCCGAGGCGGCGCTCGGTGTGGCCCCGTTCGCCCGGGCCTGGCTGAGAGTCGGCACGGTGCGGCTCGAGGGCGAGAAGATGGCAAAGTCGACTCGGAACCTGGTGTTCGTGCACGACCTGCTCGAGCGCTGGCCCGGCGAGGCGCTCCGCCTCCTGGTGCTCGATCGTCGCTGGTGGGACGACTGGGACTACGCCGAGGCCGGCGTCGCCGCCGCGGCCGCACGGCTCGACCGGCTGCGCACGCGGGCCGCCGCGCCGGGAGGGAGCGAGACCGGCGAGGAGGAGGTCATGGCCGCCCTCCTCGACGACCTCGACGTTCCCCGGGCCCTCGAGGTGGCCGAGGAGTCCGGCGGCGACGCGGCGCGGCGCGCCATGAGAGTGCTCGGCCTCGACGACGTGCCGCCCCTTCCGACCTGACCGACGGCCCTGACGCCCGTCCCCACTTCGGAAACGAAAGGGTGTCGTTTCGTATACGCTGGCGCTCCTCATGTCCGCACCGGCCGCCTCCGACGCACCCGCAGCCCCGGGGCGCGGACGGCCCCGGAGCGCCGCCGTCGACGACGCCATCCGCGACGCCACGCTGGCGCTCCTCGCCGAGGTGGGATACGCCCACCTCACGACCTCGGCGGTCGCCACGCGGGCCGGCGTGTCGACCGCGACGCTCTACCGCCGGTGGAGCTCCAAGCTCGACCTGGTGGTCGCCACCTTGGCCGGCCACGCCTCCGAGCAGCCGGCGCCCGACACCGGATCGCTTCTCGGCGACTTCCGTGCCGTCCTCCGGCCGCTGGTCGACGCCCGCGAGAAGACAGGCCGCATCCTGCCGGGCCTCGTGGGCGAGATCGGCCGCAACCCCGAGCTCGCCGGCGCCCTGCGCGCCGCGCTCGTCGCGCCCCGGCGGCGCGTGCTCGCCGCCATGCTCGAACGCGCCGAGGCCCGGGGCGAGCTCCGGCCCGGTGTCGATCGCGACGTCGTGATCGATCTCCTCGTCGGCCCGATCCAGTACCGGCTGCTCGTCACCGGCCAGCCGGTCACCCGCAAGATCGCCGATGAGTTCGCCGCCCTCGCGGCGCGCGCCGTCGCCCCACTCGACCACACCGACTCCATCGAAGGAGCGTCCCCATGACCGAGGCGCCCCCGCCTGTCGCGGCATCCGCCGGCCCCCTTCCGGGCGCCAACCTCACGCATCGCCAGGTCGTCGTCGTGTTCTCCGGGCTGATGGCCGGGATGCTCCTCGCGTCCCTCGACCAGACGATCGTGTCGACGGCACTGCCGACGATCGTCGGCGACCTCGGCGGCCTGCGCCACCTCTCCTGGGTGGTCACGGCGTACATCCTCGCCTCGACCATCTCGGTCCCGCTCTACGGCAAGCTCTCCGACCTCTACGGGCGCCGGCGCATCTTCCAGTCGGCGATCGTGATCTTCCTGATCGGCTCGGTGCTGTCGGGCCTGGCTCAGAACATGGGCATGCTGATCGCCTTCCGAGCGATCCAGGGCGTGGGTGGCGGCGGACTGATGGCGACCGCGCAGGCGATCATCGGCGACATCGTCTCGCCGCGCGAGCGCGGCAAGTACCAGGGCTACCTGGGCGCGGTGTTCGCGTTCTCGAGCGTGATCGGCCCACTCCTCGGCGGCTTCTTCGTCGACCACCTCACCTGGCGCTGGGTCTTCTACATCAACCTCCCGGTCGGTGCGGTGGCCCTGGTGATCACGTCGATCGTGCTCAACCTGCCGTACCGCCGCATCGACCACGACATCGACTACTGGGGCGCGGCGCTCATCATGGGCTCGGCCACGTCGCTCATCCTCGTCACCGTGTGGGGCGGCCAGGAGTACGCGTGGACCTCGCCGACGATCGTCGGGCTCGCCATCGCCGGCGTCGCGCTGCTCGCCGCGTTCCTCTGGGTCGAGGGCCGCGCCGAGGAGCCGCTCATCCCGTTGCGGCTCTGGCGCAACCCGGTGTTCAGCGTGGCGACGCTGCTCGAGTTCCTGGTCGGCTTCGCCATGTTCGGGGCGATCATCTACCTCCCGCTCTGGCTGCAGACCGTCGGCGGGGCGAGCGCCACCAACTCCGGCCTGCTGATCCTGCCGCTCATGGCCGGCCTCATGACGACATCGATCTGGTCGGGCCGGATCATCACCCGCACCGGTCGCTACAAGATCTTCCCGGTCGTCGGCACCGCGATCATGGGCGTCGGCGTCTTCCTCCTCTCGACCATGCACCTCGGCACGTCGAGGCTGCAGTCGTCGCTCTACATGCTCATCCTCGGCGCGGGCATGGGGATGATCATCCAGGTGATGGTGCTCGCCGTGCAGAACGCCGTCGAGCACCGCGACCTCGGCACCGCCACCGGCGTCGAGAGCTTCTCGCGCTCGATGGGCTCGTCGTTCGGCGTGGCCGTGTTCGGCGCCATCCTCAACAACCGGCTGGCCTTCTGGCTCCCGCGGCTGCTGCCCGAGGCGGCCGGTCACAACGTCGACACCGGGGCGCTCACCGGTAGCCCGCAGGCCATCCGCGCCCTTCCTCCCCAGACCCAGGATGCCGTGATCCAGTCGTTGGCCCGGTCGATCCACACGACCTTCCTGTGGGCCGTCCCGCTCATCCTCGTGGCGTTCCTCGTGACCTTCCTGCTGAAGGAGACCCCGCTCCGCGAGACCGCGCACATCACGGTGCCCCTCGACGCCGAGCTCGGGGTCGAGGCCGCGGAGACCGAGGCCGTGGGCGCAGGCCCCTCCCTGGTCGCCGACGCCGTCGCGAACGCCGAGGCCGAGGGCGCGCCCGCCGGCGGCGACTGAGGGCGCCCCACCACACGGGTAGGTTGCCGATGTGGCCGATGCGTGGACCTTCTCGGGTGAGTCGGCCCGCGTGGGGGCGCTTCCAGGCCCGGTGACGCTCGTCGAGGGCTCGTCGTTCTGCCTGTCCGACGGCGCCGGCGACATCCACCCGCACACACCCCACGGGCTCTTCTTCCTCGACACCCGGTTCTTGTCACGGTTCGAGCTGCGTCTCGACGGGCAGCCGGTGGAGGGGCTCGGCGTGTCGGTCGACGATCCCTTCGCCGCGGTGTTCTTCGGTCGCACCCATCCGCCGCCCGGCCGCACCGACGGCGCGGTCGTGTGGTTCCGGCGCCGCTGGGTCGGCACGGGCCTGCGCGAGGAGATCGAGCTCCAGAACTACGCCGAGGACCGGCGCACGGTCACCGTCGACCTGCTCGTCGACGCCGACTTCGCCGACCTCTTCGCCGTGAAGGAGAGCCGCGTGCGCCGGCGCGGCGCCTACCACAGCGAGGTGGGCGACGACTTCATCGCGTTCTCGCACCACCGTGAGAGCCGCGTGAAGTCCGTGCGCATCGATCTCTCCGAGGCGGCCGACACCGACAGCTCGTCGGCGTCGTGGACCGTCGACCTCGGTCCAGGCGCGCGGTGGACGGTGTGCATCGGCGTGTCAGGCGGTGTCGACGGGCAGTCGCTGACGCCTCGGTTCAGCTGCGGTGCGGAGCCGGGACGGGCGGCGCCGGAGGAGCGGCTCGCGAGCTGGCGGCGTCGCGTCCCGGTCGTCGACAGCGACGATCCCCGACTGCCCCGCGCCGTCCGCCGCGCGTCGGAGGACCTCGGCGCCTTGCGGATCTTCGATCCCGACCACCCCGAGACGCCGGTGATCGCCGCCGGGGCGCCCTGGTTCATGACGCTGTTCGGGCGCGACTCGCTCCTCACCGCGTGGATGGCGCTCGTCCTCGATCCCGACCTGGCCCGTGGGGTGCTCGAGACGCTGGCTCGGTTGCAGGGCACCAAGGTCGACGACCGGACCGAGGAGCAGCCGGGGCGGATCCTTCACGAGGTGCGCTTCAGCTCGACGGGCTCCATGGCCCTCGGCGACGGCGACATCTACTACGGCACAGCCGACGCGACGCCGCTGTTCGTGATGCTCCTCGGCGAGCTGCGGCGCTGGGGCCTCAACGAAGACATCGTGTCGCGGCTGCTGCCGCACGCCGACCGGGCCCTGCAGTGGATCACCGACTACGGCGACCGCGACGGCGACGGGTACGTCGAATACGAGCGGCTGACACCGAAGGGTCTGGCCAACCAGGGATGGAAGGACTCCTGGGACGGCATCCGGTACGCCGACGGCCGCGTCGCCCACGCACCGATCGCGCTGTGCGAGGTGCAGGGCTACGTGTACGCCGCCTTCGTCGCGCGCGCTCACTTCGCCGATGAAGCGGGCGACCAGGCGACGTCCGACCACTACCGCGCCCGCGCCCGCGCGCTCAAGGAGCGCTTCAACCGCGACTTCTGGCTGCCCGACCGGGAGTGGTTCGCGGTCGGTCTCGACGGCGACAAGAACCCGATCGACTCCCTCACCTCCAACATCGGCCACTGCCTCTGGACCGGCATCGTCGACGAGGACAAGGCGGAGGCGGTGACACACCGCCTGCTGACGGAGCCGATGTTCGGCGGGTGGGGCGTGCGAACGCTCGCCGCCGACACCCCCGGCTTCAACCCGGTCTCGTATCACTGCGGCTCCGTCTGGCCGCACGACAACGCCATCTGCGCCGCGGGGCTGATGCGCTACGGGTTCGCCGACGCGGCGAACCGCGTGATGAGCGCGTTGCTCGACGTCTCGACCGCGTTCGACGGACGGCTGCCCGAGCTCTTCGCCGGCGTGGCGCGGTCCCGCCTCCAGACGCCGGCGCCCTACCCGACCTCCTGCGTCCCCCAGGCGTGGGCGGCGGCCTCTCCGCTGCTGTTCCTGCGAACCATGCTCCGCCTCGACCCGTGGGTACCGCACGGCACGGTCCACGTCGCACCGGTGCTTCCCGATGGCGTGCACCGCCTTCGGGTGGAGGGCATCCCCCTCTCGGGGGCGCGGGTCACGATCGAGGTGAACGGCGACGAGGTGACGGTCACCGGCCTACCCGACGGTCTCGAGCTGGTCCGTGAAGCGCGCACGCCCCTCGTGGCCGAGCACTGGAGCGAGTGAGCGCGGTCAGCCCTTCTCGAGCACCTCGGCGTACAGCGCCAGGTGGTCGCGCACCATCCGTTGCGCCGAGAAGCGCTGGCTCGCCACCGTCCGGCAGGCGCGGCGGTCGAGGAGGTGCACCTCTCGCGCCCGCCGACCGAGCTCGAGCTCGTCGCGGCACACGAACCCGGTGACGCCGTCGTCGACGATCTCCGGTGCCGCCCCCTCCGCGAAGGTGAGCACCGGCGTGCCGCACGCGAGCGCCTCCACCATCACCAGACCGAAGGGCTCGTCCCAGCGGATCGGGTTGACGAGCGCCGTGGCATCCGCCAGCAGCTCGATCTTGGCGCGCGCGTCGACCTCGCCCACGTACTCGATGTCGCCGGCAAGGAGGGGCTTCACCTGCGACTCGAAGTACTCGAACTCCCCGGGCTCGCGCATCTTGGCGGCGATGCGCAGCGGCATGCCCGCCTCGCGCGCCGCGACGATCGCGCGCCGCGGTCCCTTGTCGGCCGACATCCGGCCGAGGAACAACAGGTAGCCACCGCGGCCCGTGCCGTACGGGTAGTCGTCGACGTCGATGCCGTGGTGGATCACGCGGTCGATCGGGACGTCGCCGGCGTGGGACGCCTGCGAATGCGAGATCGCCACCACGTGAGCCCGCGCCGCGACGATCCGGAAGAGATCGACGAAGTCCTCGGTGAACCTGCTGTGGTGGGTCGTCACGACCGGCGCTTCGGGGTGCCACTGGGCGTACAGCGGGCCGAGGACCGTGTGGTCGTGAATGAGGTCGACACCACGCAGCGCCTCGTAGGCGTGGACGACGTGACGCATCTCGACCACTCCCGAGCCGATGCCGGCGTCCTGTCCCTCCGCGTACACCCACTCGGTGGGTACGGGGCAGGTGGAGTCACCCGTCGCGAAGAGCACGACCTCATGGCCCTCGGCGGCGATCCCGCGCGCCAGGGCATCGATCACGGCTTCCGTGCCGCCGTATCCCTTCGGCGGGACCGCCAGCCAGGGAGGAGCGATGAGCCCGATGCGCACGCCCTCATTGTCACCCGGGGGGCGAGCCGGCGCACCTACCCGGGCAAGCGGCCGCTCAGGCGCCGGGGGCGTCGGCATCGCGCTCCCCCGCCGGCCGGGTCGCGAGATACCAGTCGAGGTAGCGACGCACACCCTCGTCGAACGAGGTGGTCGGCGCCCATCCGAGCACCCGGTCGGCCTTGTCGGCCGACACCGGCCGGCCGGCGTAGTCGCCGGGCCGCGCAGCCATGAACTCGACGGCGATCGGCCGGCCGAGCGCCCGCTGGATGGACTCGGTGATCCGTCGCACCGAGATCGCTTCGCGGCCCTCGAGGTTGAAGACCCCGTTCTCGCCCTTCGGCCCGAGCGCGAGGACATGGGCGTCGGCGAGGTCGCGCACGTACACGTAGCTCCGGTACTGGGAGCCGTCACCGTGGATCGTGATGGTCTCGCCGTCGAGTGCCTTCTGCACGAACCGAGCGATCACGAGCTCGTCGCGCATCCGCGGACCGAACGGGATGCCGTAGCGGAGGATCGTGAAGGGAACGCCGTACAGCTCGGCGTAGCTGTGCACGATCATCTCGCTGGCGAGCTTCGACGACGTGTAGAGGTGGCCCGTGCTCGCCAGGTCGAAGGGCGATTCCTCGTCGAGCGGGCCCTCGCCCCGGGCGCCGGCATAGACCCACACGGTCGACGCGAGCACGGCGCGCTGCACGTCGTTGCGCCGCGCCGCCTCCCACACCGTGGCCGTTCCGAGCATGTTGGTGCGGACGGTGTCGACCGGGTGGTCGAAGGCGTCGTTCACGTTGGCGACGGCCGCGAGGTGGAAGACGGCGTCGCACCCGTGGATGGCGAGCACCATCTCGTTGAGATCCTCGATGTCGGCCGCGACGAAGGCGGCGTCGCCGCGGTGCGGCGGCCGGCGGTCGACGACGACCACGTCGTGGCCCTCCTCCAGAAGGCGGTCGACGACGTGCGACCCGATGAAGCCGGTGCCACCGGTGACGGCTACGCGCATGCTCACGCCTCCCGGGCGGCGACGGGCGCGCTCTCGAGCACGCGATCGACCACGAACGCCGCTTCGGCGTCGGTCATGTCGGAGTGGATCGGCAGGCACACGTGGCGGGCGCACACGTCGTCGGTCACCGGGAGCGCCGGTGCCGCGAGCCGGTCGAACACCGGTTGGCGGTGCAGCGGCCTCGCGTAGACCTCACCCGAGAGCGAGACGCCGGCCTCCCGCAGCCGGCTCTTCAGCGCGTCGCGCTCGAGGCCAGGAGCGAGGAGGGCGATGTACTTGTAGTAGTTCGACATCGAGCCGTCGGGCGCACCGAGCGGCGCGATCCATCCGGCGCCGGCCAGAGCCTCGTCATAGATCGCGGCGACGCGCCGCCGGGTGGAGATGAACTCGTCGAGGCGGCGCAGCTGCACCACCGCGACCGCGGCGTGGATCTCCGAGAGGCGCCATGCGTAGCCCATCCGCACGTGGTCGCCGCCGAGGAACCCCGCCTTCCCCTGATCGCGGTAGATCCTGGCTTCGTCACGGACGCGCTCGTCGCTGGTGACGATCATGCCGCCCTCGCCGGCCGTCATGACCTTCGTCGGGTAGAAGGAGAAGGCGCCGGCGATGCCGAACGAGCCCGCGGCCCGGTCTCGCCACGACGCGCCGTGCGCGTGGGCGGCATCCTCGACGAGCTCGATGCCGCGCGCCCGGCACAGCGCGGCGATGCCTTCGACGTCGGGCGCGACCAGCCCGCCGATGTGCACGTCGACGACGGCGGCGGTGCGCTCGGTGAGCGCGGCCTCGACCGTCGCCGCGGTCAGCGCCATGGTCTGCGGCGACACGTCCGCGAAGCGTGGGATCCCGCCGGCCCGAAGGACGGCCGCCGCCGTCGCGAAGAAGGTGTTCGACGGCACGACGACCTCGCGCCCGTCGATGCCGAGGATGTGCAGGATGATCTCGAGGGCCGCCGTCCCACTCGATACCGCGACGGCGAAGGGGACGCCGTGGCGGGCGGCGAATGCCTGCTCGAGCTCCTCCGTCCGGCGGCCGAGGGTCAACGAGCCCGTGCGAAGCGACTCGTCGACCATTGCTAGGACGGCGGCACGGTCCTCGTCGCCGAAGACGAGGCGCGCCGCAGGAATGCTCACGGAGCCGAACCGTAGGCAACCGGACCTCTGGCGAGTGTCAAGTAGTCGTCAAGGAACGGTGTCGTGGCCACGTCGTCATCCCCCCGGTGCGCAGCGACGAGCGATGCGATAGCCGTCGAAGCGGGCGTCACGGTGGATGAGTACCACACCGACCGTCGTCGGCGTGCACCCGTTCGCCGAGGCGAGCCGCTCGAGCAGTGCGTGTTCGTTGGTGTGCCAGAACTCGTCGTAGTTGTGGAAGGCGAGCACGTAGTCGACGCGCCGGTCGCGGAGGAAGGTCGAGTACTCCTCGGCGGTGCGGTAGCTCTTCCGGTGGATGCTCTCCGGGAACAGCTCGGAGTCGATCACGGCGCCGTTGCGGACGAGCTGGTACATGCCGATCTTGCCGTCGGCGGCGCGAAGGATCCGGTAGGTCGCGCCCGGCACGAACTCCGACGACCGGATGAAGGGCACGAGCGCGGTGTTCGGCGTGCGTCGCAGGGCCAGCCAGCCGTAGTGCATGCCGAAGTAGGGCCCGAGCACCGGGTTGGCGAGGAGGATGACCACGAACGCCGCCGGCGCCCACGCCCGCGACCGGAGCCGGCCCATGGCGATCAGGAGCAGCGGCACGGCAATGACGACGAGGCGCTCGGCGAGCGTCCCGGCGAGCTCGACGACCTTCGTGGGGGTGTCGGTCTGGGCCATCACGGGCGACGCGGCGACGGCGACGACGCCCGGCGCCGCGATCAGGCACGCGACCGCCGCGGCCCGCACGAGTGCCGGTCGATCGTCGCCGTCGGACAGCACCCATCCGAGCGCGCACAGCATCAGGAGGAGTGGCAGCACCACGGCCGCGTGCGTGAGCGCGCCGATGCCGGCGAGCACCGCGGCGAGGCCGGGGCGCCGGCGGCGCCATGCGGCCACCGCGAGCAGGAGGAACGACACGCCCCAGAGGAAGGGGCCCTGGCCGAGCACGATCGCCGCCACCGCCAGCGGGTTCGCCAGCACGGTCGCAGCCCGCCACCCTCGCCGCACCTCGGGGAAGGCGAAGAACGTCGATCCGAGCATGGCAACGGCGCCCACGACGAGCATGAGCGTCGTGGCCCGGTCGCCGAGGAGGGGCCACAGGAGCGCGGCGAAGGTCCACGGCACGAAGCCGTACGGGTACGCGAGGGCGCGGCCCGAGGCGAGCGCCGGGAACCGGATCGGCAGCCCGTGGCCGTGCCACAGCCGCTCGGCGATCCACCACACGTGGACGTAGTTGCTGACGCTGTCGTTCGACACGAAGATCCGCGGGCGCAGGATCAGGGCCAGCAGGACCAGCCACAACGCGCCCATGGCGACGGCGGCCGCGTCGCCCGCGGATTCGAGCGGCCCCGACGCGCGAGCCGGCGCTCGTGGCTCCACACCGATCGTGGTGACCTCTCCGGCGGCGGGCGGACGTGGCATGGTCGGCGCGGTGTCAGCTCCTGCGGAAAGCGTCCGGCCGCGCCACGGCCGCCGAGCGGTCGTAATCGGCGCGATCGCTGTTGCCGCCGCCATGGTGGCGGCCACCGCCGGCTACGCGCTGTGGCAGGGGGCGAACCGCCCCGATGCCGCATGGTTCGGCTCGATCGTCGCCCACGGCCCGCGCGATCGGCCGGAGGTCGCGCTGACGTTCGACGACGGGCCCGACGATCCGGCGACGCTCGAGATCCGCGACCTCCTCGCGGCGCGGGGCCTCGAGGCCGTCTTCTTCTCCATCGGGCGCGCCGTCGACGAGCGCCCCGACATCACCAAGGCGCTCGTCGCCTCGGGCCAGATCGTGGGCAACCACTCGTACCGCCACGACGAGATCCGCTGGCTCGACCCCCGATACCCCGAGCTCGGCCGCGCCGAGGCCGCCATCGGCCGGGCGACGGGAGAGTGCCCGACGTTCTTCCGCCCGCCGCACGGTCAGCACACTCCGTTCATGGCTCGCGTCGTCGCTCGCGCGCACATGAAGATGATCGGCTGGGACGTGTCGGCCGCGGACTGGGTCACCCACGACCCGCGTGTCGTCGCGGCGCGGGTCCTCCGCCGCGTGCGGCCGGGCTCGATCATCGACCTCCACGACGGCCTCGACGCGAACGTCACGGCCGACCGCTCCGTGGTGGTGCGCGCCCTTCCCCTCATCCTCGACGGGCTGGCCGAACGGCACCTCACCCCGGTGCGCCTCGATCGCATGCTCGGCGTCAACCCGTACGCCGGGCGGTGTCCGGCCGCGACCCGCTGACCGCGTCGGGCGCCATGTCGCGGTGCTGGCGGGAACGCCGGCCTCGGCGGACCCGGAACCACGCCGCCGGGATCGCGGCGAGGTCGATGGCCGCGTCGAGGAAGCTCGTGCGTGACCTGAACACCGGCACGGGCACGAGCACGTCGTTGCGCACCTCGTAGCCGAGGCGGCAGAGCACGACGGCGACCTCCACCGTCTCGCTGTACTTGTACCCGCGGTAGTAGTCGAGGGCGTGGGCAAGGGCCCCGAGCCGGAACACTCGGTAGCCGGACTCGACGTCGCGCAGCGGACGACCGGCCCACAGCGTCGCCCACCGACTCATCACGGCGTTCCCGGCCCGCTTGATCCAGGGGTAGTCGGAGAGGTCACGCTGCGCGAGGAGCGCGTCGAGGCCGCCCCCGACCACGAGCGCCTCGAGGTGGTCGAAGCTCTCGAGGTCGTGCTGCTCGTCGGCGTCGACCGTGAACACGAGCGCGTCGGGATCGAGCTCGCCAGCGCGGAGGCGCGTCCGGAGGTCGGTGAACGCGCGGTAGTAGGCGGCCGACATGCCCCGGTTGTGGTCGAACCACAGGGCCCGGATGTCGGGGTGCTCGGCGACCGACGCGAGGATCTCGGCGCGGGTGCCGTCCGTCGACCCGTCGTCGACGACGATGAGCTCGTCGACGAGCGGTGCGAGCCGCGTCAGCACGCCGCGCACGGTCGGCTCCTCGTTGTACGCGGGGACGACCGCGATGCGTGTGCGGCGCGGCCCCTGACCGCCCGGTTGACTCTGCGACACGTGCTGCCTCTCGCCGTCCGCGTTCCCGCACGTGGCACCGCCGGGACGAACGGCGGCACGCCGGGAACGGTACCGGCTCGGCGCGACGCCGTTAGGTGTCGGGCTCTCTCTAAGGTTCTTCGCGGTGGATGCCGTCCTCGAGCCACAGCAGACCCGGATCGGGCGCCGGGTGGTGCTCGGGATGCTCGCGGCCGGGGCCGTCGGGATCGTGTTCGGCGGCCGGCTGACGTCGACCGTGTCCGACCTGGCCGCCCCGTTGACCGGCGACGGGTTCCGGATCTACTCGGTCGCCGGCTACTCGCCGGCGACACCACCAGCCGAGTACGCGCTGGCGGTGGGCGGCCTCGCCACCAACAGCCTGCGGCTGACGTACGCGGACCTCCAGGCCATGCCCTCCACGACGCTGACCCGCGACTTCCAGTGCGTCACGGGCTGGCGCGTGGCCGGCGTGCGATGGACCGGCGTGGCCCTGAGGGATGTGCTCGACCGCGCCGGCGTCGCCCCCGCGGCAAAGGCGGTGACGTTCCGCTCGTCGGATCGCGTGTACACGGAGAGCCTCACGCTCGACCAGGCGCGCCGCGACGACGTCCTCGTCGCGTACGAGATGCAGGGTGCGCCGATCACCGACCGCCACGGCGGCCCGGTGCGCCTGCTGGTGGCTCCGATGTACGGCTACAAGTCGCTCAAGTGGCTCTCGCACATCGATCTGGTCGACGCGGTGGAGCCGGGCTACTGGGAGCAGGAGGGCTACGACGTGGACGCCTGGGTCGGTTCGTCGAATGGGCGGCAGGATGCGCCCACCTCCTGACGCTCCACCCGACGCCGACCGCGGCGCGCCGAGCGAGCTGATCCGCTTCGACGCGGGCGAGCGAACCGTGCACTGGACCACCGCGGCGCTCACACTCGTCTCGTTCGCAACCGCCGCCGCGTTGTTCATCGGACCGGTGGCCGCCGCCGTCGGCCGGCGAGACGACGTGCGCTGGGTTCACGTGACCGCCGGCCTCCTCCTCCCGGTTCCCTTCGCGGTCGGACTCCTGCTCGCGTTCACCCGCGGGGGGCTGCTGCGCAGCGACCTTCGACGCCTGGATCGGTGGTCGGAGGCCGAGCGGCGATGGCTCCGGATGGAGCCCGACGCGGGCGTGCGGCTCGACAAGTTCAACCCCGGCCAGAAGCTCAACGCCGCGTTCACCGCCGGCGCGATCCTGTTGCTCCTCGCCTCGGGCGCGGTGATGCACTGGTTCGGCCACTTCCCGCTGGCGTGGCGCGCCGGTGCGTCGGTGGTACATGACCTCACGGCCGCGGCGCTCACGGTGACCCTCGCCGGTCACGTGCTCATGGCCCTCACCCACCCCGCCTCGCTGCGCTCGATGCTCGGCGGCCGCGTGTCCGAGGCGTGGGCGAGGCGGGAGGCGCCGCGCTGGCTCGATGAGGAACGCGGCCCGGGAGGAGGCACCGTGACCCCCGACGCCCTTCGCCGCGGACGTCCGTGAACCCTGCCGACGACCCGTCCCAGATCGCCCCGTAGCGTCGCGCGACATGCGCGTGACGCGGCCCCGACGCCTGGTGGCGCGGCGGCGCGGTGTGGCGATCCTCCTGCTGACGCTGGTGGCCGCGCTGGCTCCTGCCACTTCGGCCTCCGCCCACGCGTCGCTCGTGTCGACGGACCCCGTCAGCGGGTCGCAGCTCGCGACGGGGCCGAGCACGGTGACGCTCACGTTCTCGGAAGCGGTCACGGTCCCGTCGGGCGCCATCCGGGTGCTCGACGCGCGGGGTGCGCGCGTCGAGCAGGGCCGCGTGACCCACCCCGGCGGGGCGCCGTCGAAGGTGGCGGTCGCCGTCCCGCGGCTCGGTGCCGGCGCCTACGTCGTCACCTGGCGGGTCGTGTCCGACGACTCGCACCCGGTGCAGGGCACCTTCACCTTCGCGGTCGGCGCCGCTGCGCCCGGCGCCGCCGCGGAAGCGGCCGGCGCCGCCATGCAGCCGCGTGGCGACCGCGCCCTCGGCGTCGCCTACGGCGTCGTCCGCTTCCTGGTGTTCGCCTCGCTGCTCGTGCTCGTCGGCTCGGTTGCGTTCGTCAGTGTGCTGTGGCCTGCCGGGTCGACCGACCGACGGACCGCGCGGATCGTCTGGGGCAGCTTCCTCGTCCTCGCACTCGGAACCCTCGTCTCGATCGGCCTCCAAGGCGCGTACGGCCCGGGGCTCGGCCTGCTCGACGCGGTCAAGCCGTCGACGTTGCAGGCGGCGCTCGACACCCGGTACGGCGTGATGGCGGCTGGGCGCCTGCTCCTTCTCGTCGGATCGATACCCCTTCTCGCCATCGTGGTATCGCCCTACCACGTGGGTGGGGTGACGCGCGGCGCGCTCGCCGTCATGGGGCTCGCCCTGATCGCGACGGTGTCCCTCGCCGGGCATGCGGGCGCCGGCCCCGCCCTCGCCGTGGCGCTTCCGTTCGACCTCCTTCACGTCGGGGCCGCCTCGGTGTGGGTCGGTGGGCTCGTCGTGCTGGTCGGCGTCGTGCTGCCGAGACGGGGCGACGCCGGCGACGACGTCGCCGGCGACCACG
>DATAKR010000128.1:0-22126 GCA_036261495.1 Acidimicrobiales bacterium
GAACGCTCGCCATCCACGACGTGTTCCCCAACCCCGACGACGGCGGCCGGCCGCCGTATGAGATCTACTGCGCCGCGATCGAGTCGGGCGACTTCGAGGACGCCGGCGCCACCGGCTCCTTGCGTGTGCTGCGACGCACCCGCGCGTCCGGCCGCCCCCGGCCATAACCCTCGAGCCGGCGCACGTCGTCGGCCGAGTCGAGCACGATCACGTCGTGGATGGGCTTCCGCGGCCCGCGCACCAAGGCGAGCGCAGCGGCGCCGGCGCTCTTCGGCGCAGGCACCTCGGTCGTGAGCAGCACGAACCGGTCGTCGGGATAGGCGGCGTGCACCACCGCGCTCTTCCCGAGGGCCTTCCAGAGGACATCGGCGCGCCGCAGCCCCGGCCGGTTCGACGTGAAGCCGCCGGCGACGTCGAAGAACCAGCGCCGCCCTCCCGCATCGCAGGCCACGAAGCTCACGTCGACCCCCGCCGGCAACGACACGTTCGCCTCGATGCCGTCGAACCCGCACGCGGCCAGCGTCTCTCGGCCGAGCTCGCGCGCGGCGCGTCCCTCCCTCACGGCGTCGGGCCCGGCGGCATCGCCGGCACCCACCACGACGGGGGTGGCAGGGAGCACGGCGCGGCGCCGGTCGGCCCCGTCGGCCCGCGCGACCCGGCGCCGCTCGGCGTCGAGGCGCGCTCGGGTCTTGGCCACGTAGTCCGGATCCATGTCGTAGCCCACGAAGTGGCGCTCGGTGCGCACGGCGGCGACCGCCGTCGTGCCCGACCCCATGAACGGGTCGAGCACGAGGTCGCCCCGGTAGGTGTAGAGGTGGATCAGCCGCTCCGGCAGCTCGACGGGGAACGGCGCGGGGTGGCCGACCCGGCTCGCGCTCTCGGGCGGGATCTCCCACACGTCGGTGGTCGCCTCCATGAACTCGTCACGGAAGATCGACGCTTCCGACGGCAGCCCCCTGGTCGACCTCTGCCGCGCCGTCAGCGCCCGGTCGAACCTCCCCTTGCTCGCGATCACCACTCGTTCGGTGAGGTCGCGCAGCACCGGGTTGGCCGGCCGCTGGAACGAGCCCCACGCGCACGAACCCGCGGCGCCGCGCGCCTTGACCCAGATCACCTCGCCACGGAGCAGGAGGCGCAGCCGGTCCTGGAGGATCCAGGTGACGTCGCCCGACAGCGACCGGTACGGCCGACGGCCGAGGTTGGCGACGTTGACCGCGATGCGCCCACCGGGCTCCAGGGTGCGGACGCACTCGGCGAACACCTCCTCGAGCATGGTGAGGTACTGCGCGTAGGTCGCCGGCACGTGACCCTCGCCCAGCGCGGTCTCGTACTCCTTGCCGGCGAAGTACGGGGGCGACGTGACGACGAGGGCGACGGAGGCGTCGTCGACCTTGTCCATCTGGCGGGCATCGCCCACGTGGATCTCGTCGAGGTCCTTGCGGGGCGCGACCGCGGTGTCGTCGGAGAGATCGGGCGCCGTGAACCGCTCGTAGAACGCGGACGCGTCGTGGCTCTCGCGCCGCGAGACGCCGAACTGCGACGTCGACGTGCCGCGGCGTCGCCCGGGCTCCTCGCGCATCCGTTCGATCGTACTGACGCGGCGCGCGCGGCGCGAGCACCCTTCCAGGTGGTGACGGCGGCGGTCAGTCGCGCTCGGGGATGAGATCCGGGTCGGCGACGATCTCCGGGAGCGCCTCGCCTCGGAACAGCCCGCCCGCGGGCGTGAGGCCGGCCAGCGCGTCGGAGGCGAGCAGCATGGCGGCGGCCGTGTAGGTGGTCTTCTCCCGGTCGGGGAAGTGCACCTCCTGGGGGTGGACGCAGCCCGTCCAGTACGACCCGTCGGCCTCGCGCAGGTACTGGACCGAGGTGAGCAGCCGGCGGGCCTCGTCGGTGCGGCCGAGCGCGTCGAGCGCGAGCACGCACTCGGCGGTCTCGGCCGCCGTGACCCACTCGTTGTCGGAGACGCACCGCACGCCGAAACCGGGCATCACGAACTCGTCCCACCGCTCGTCGATGCGCTCGCCGCCGGCCGGGCCCCGGAGCGCACCGCAGAGGACCGGGTAGTACCAGTCCATCGCCCACCGGCGCTTCGGCTCGAACGCCGACTCGGCACGATGCGCGAGGGCAGCACCGAGCTTCAGCGCCGCCAGCTCCCACTCGGGACGCTCGAGGCCGAGCGCCGTCGCCACGCCGAGCGCGGCGCGCAGCGACAGGAAGATCGACGAGGAGCCGGTCAGCAGCGCGTAGTAGGGCGGCTCGTACGACCAGAGCACCTCGCCGCCGGGCTGCTGCACGGCGGCCGCGAAGTCGACGGCGGCGGCGACCATCGACCAGACGTCCTCGAGGAAGCCGAGGTCGCCGGTGACGCGCCAGTGGTGGAACGCACCCACGGCGACGTACGTCGACACGTTGGTGTCGCGCCGGCTCTCCTCGATCGACCCGTCAGGGAGGTAGTAGGCGTGCCAGCCGCCGTCGTCGTGCTGGGTGGCGGCCAGCCAGTCGAAGGCACGCT
Source organism: Acidimicrobiales bacterium (assembly GCA_036261495.1). Classification (GTDB taxonomy): domain Bacteria; phylum Actinomycetota; class Acidimicrobiia; order Acidimicrobiales; family CADCTF01; genus DATAKR01. The sequence goes on from DATAKR010000128.1 coordinate 2,513, forward strand.
CCGCCTCGGCCTTGCGGCCGGCGACCACGAGGGCCATGGCCGCCTCGGTGTGGTTCCACGGGTCGATGTGGCCGCCCGGGAACCACTGGATCGCACCCGTCGGCAGCTGGCAGGCGGCGATGGCATCGGCGGTGTCGGCGATCTGCCGCGGCGTGAGGACGCCGGGGAGGTCGGGGAGGCCGGTCCAGCTCATGCCGTCACGCCGTCCGCTCGGCGTAGAGGATCAGGCTCTTGCCGATCGCCGGCTGCAGGACCCGCTCGGCGAGCTGGAGGGGCACGGGACGCGCCGTGATCTCCCACACGAGCATCGAGTGGTAGGCCTTCACGAGGGGGTGCTGGTCGTTGTGCGGGCCGACCGCGCAGCGGAGCCACCAGTACGGCGAGTGCAGGCCGTGGGCGTGGTGGCGGTCGACGACCCGCAGGCCCGCGTCCTCGAGCCGGCCCCGCAACGCCGACTCGCGGTAGATGCGGACGTGGCCTCCGGGCTGCGCCGGCGCGTGGTACTCGTCGGAGAGCGCCCAGTTGACGAGCTCGGGGAACCACCGGGGCACCGTGACCGCCAGGCGGCCACCGGGCCTCAGCACGCGGACGAGCTCACGGATGGCGCCGCGATCGTCGTCGATGTGCTCCATCACCTCGGAGGCGATGATCCGGTCGAAGGACCCGTCGGGGAACGGCAGCTCGAGCGCGCTCCCCACCGTCGCCATGGCGCCGGCGCCCTTCGGCGACTCACCCTGGTCGATCATCGCCCACATCAGCGCCGCGGCGTCCTTGAGCGACGCGTCGTCGAGGTCGAGCGCGACGACGTCGGCCCCGCGCCGCAGCCCTTCGAACGCGTGACGGCCGGCGCCGGCGCCCACGTCGAGGAGCGTGTCACCGGGACGGAGGCCGAGGCGGCGGTAGTCGACGGTCAGCATCACGCCCCCCGGTTCTCGAGGAAGACCCGGTACTGCTCCGCCGTCTGCTCCGCGGTGGCGCGCCAGGTGTAGCGCTCGAGCACGCGGTCGCGACCCGCCTGCGCCAGCCGCTCCCTCTCCGCGGGGTCACCCAGGAGGTCGAGGATCGCGGTGGCGAGGGCGCCGGCGTCACCGGGCGGCACGACCCGCGCGGCTACGCCGTCGTCGCCGACGACCTCGGGAAGCGCGCCCCCGGTGGTCGCGACAAGAGGGGCCCCGCTCGCCATGGCCTCGATGGCCGGCAGCGAGAAGCCCTCGTAGAGCGACGGGACGATCGCGAGCGCGCACTCGGCGTAGAGCTCGACGATGCGCTCGTCGGACACGCCCGACACGAAGTGGACCGCGTCGGCGATCCCGAGGCGGTCGAGGGTGCGCGGCACCTGGCTGCCCTGTCGCAGCTTGCCGATCACCGTGAGCTCCGCCGGCCGCTCGGTGCGGATCTTCGCCAGCGCCTCGAGCAGCGGGACCAGGCCCTTCAACGGCACGTCGCCGCTCGCGGTCGTGAGGAGCATGTCGGGGTTGCGTGCGATGTGCGGCAGCGGGCGGAACCGCTCGTGGTCGACGCCCACCGGCACCACCTGCATGCGCTCGATGGGCACGCCCATCTGCTCGGCGATGTCGGTCTTCGACGACTCGCTCACCGTGATCACGTGCGGCATCCGCTTGGCGACCTCGATCTGCGCGGGCAGGAACGAGTACCACCGGTTGAGGCAGAAGGTGCGCCAGGCGTTGCCGGCGTGCTGCAGCTCGAGCTCGAAGTCGACGGTGATCGGATGGTGGATGGTCGCCATCAGCGGGAACCCGTCGTCGAGCATCGGCGTGAGGCCGCGGCCGAGGCACTGGTTGTCGTGGATGACGTCGAAGTCGCGCTGGCGGCCCTGCATCATGCGGGCGAAGCGCTGGCTGAAGGTGTGCGCCTCGGGGAACTGGCCGGTGGAGGCCCAGCCCCACTCCTTCCAGTCGACCGAGGTCTTGAGCTGCCAAGGCCACGGCCACCAGAACGGGAACCGCCGCCGGTAGAGGTCGAGGCTCGGAACCGGGACGAACTCGACACCGGGGTCGAGATGGGGCCACGGCTGGCCGGCGAACACGGTGACCTCGTGGCCGAGGGCGACCAGCTCGCGCGTCAGGTGCCGGGTGTAGACGCCCTGCCCTCCGGAGTGAGGGTTGCCGCGGTAGCAGAGGAAGGCGATCCGGAGGCGATCCGGCGGGGACGCGGCGCCAGGCATGAGGGGACAGGGTTCACGACAGTTGACCAATCGGTCAAGCGGAGCGCGGCCGCGTCAACAGGGACCGCGAACCGCGAGGCGGGAGCCGGGGCCGACGCCGAGCGACGGCAGCTGGCCCTTCGGCACCTCGAGGGCGTAGCGGTACGCGCCGGCGGCGGAGTACACGGGGCAGCTGTCGCCCTTCCCGACGCAGGGGTCCATGTCGGTCGCCGACACGAACGAGCCGTCGGCGGCGAAGAACGCGATCGACAACGGCATCGGCGTGTCCTTCATCCAGAAGCCGCCCTGGCTGTCGGTCGCGAACCGGAAGAGCATCCCCGCGTACCCCTTCAGGTCGGTCACCTGCATGAGCCCCCTGGCCCGCTGGGCGTCGGTCGCGGCCAGCAATGCGCACCAGTCCGCCGCCGCCCTGGCGGCGCCGGGCTCGACGCGGATGCCGATCTCGCCGAAGCCCGGGAGCCGGCTCTCCTGCAGCTTCGGGTCGGCGACCCCGTTGGCGCCCTTGCCGACGCACGACGCCATGCCGAGGACGAGCAGCAGCGCGACGATCCACCGCAGCGCCGGTAGCCGGCGGTCCGGTGGGTCGAGGTCCTCGGGCAGCACCCCGAGGACGTTACCGACTCGATGCCCTCGCTCTGCGGTGCGGCGGCCTTCGGCCGCGCCGGCTTGCCGCTCGGGTGGCGGCTGCTCGCTGGCGCTCCCGACGCCGACCGACTCGATGCCCTCGCTCCGCGGTGCGGCGGCCTTCGGCCGCGCCGGTCTACTTCGCCCCGTACAGGCCGAGCAGCTCGGCGACGTCGTCGGAGAGGTGGTAGCTCTCGCCGTCGCTCGGGAAGCGGCCCTCGCGGACATCGGCGGCATAGGCGCGCATGGCCTCGACCGCGTCGGCCTTGAGGTGGGCGTACCGACGCACGAACTTGGGTGCGATCCGGTCCTCGATGCCGAGGAGGTCGTGGAACACGAGCACCTGGCCGTCGCAGTGCGGGCCGGCGCCGATGCCGACCGTCGGCACGGTGACGCTCTCGGTGATCATCCGCGCCACGGCGTCGGGGACGCCTTCGAGCACGAGTGAGAAGCATCCAGCGTCGACCAACGCCTTGGCGTCGTCGAGCAGCGCCTTGGCCGCCGAGGCCTCCTTGCCCTGCACCTTGAACCCGCCCATGGCGTGGACCGACTGCGGGGTCAGCCCGATGTGGCCCATCACCGGGACCTCGGCGTCGACGATCGCCTCGATCATGCGGACGCGCTTGCGCCCACCCTCGAGCTTCACCGCTTCGGCGCCGGCGCGCACGAGCGTGGCGGCGTTGCGCACCGTGTCGTCGACACTCACGTGGTAGCTCAGCCACGGCAGGTCGCCGACCACGAGCGCCTTCGGCTTCGCCCGGGCGACGGCGGCGACGTGGTGCGCCATGTCGGCGGTCGTCACCTGGAGCGTGTCGTCGTAGCCGAGCACGACCATCGCGAGCGAGTCGCCCACGAGGATCATGTCGACGCCCGCCTCGTCGGCGATGCGCGCGCCCGGCGCGTCGTACGCCGTGACCATCACGAGCGGCTGAGCGCCCGACGCGACCTTGCGCGATCGCACCGCGGGCGCGGTCACCTTCTGTGCCATGCGGCCCTCCCTTGCCCGTCCAGCGCCACCCGGCTGCCGGCGGTGAACCCAAGTGTAGGTTTGGTACCCGTGGAGCAGGAACCCGACACGCGCGTCGAGGACGACGTCTGCGAGAACTGCGCTCGGCCCGACGACGACCTGGCGCCGGTGCATCGCATGTGGGTCGTCCCCGAGACGTGGGACCAGCCGGGTTCGAGCACCACCTCGACCGACGTCGAGCTGTGGTGCTTCTCGTGCCGCACCCAGTACCCGCACGAAGACGCCGCGCCGGAGTCGTAGGCGCCCGGCGCCGGCCCGGGCTCAGCCGGGCGCGGCGGTCGTCGACGGCGCGGTCGACGACGGCGGGGCGGCGGTGGTCGAGGGCGCCGGGGGCGAGGTCGTGGTCGTCGGCTTGGCGGCGGTCGTGGTCGTCGACGCCTCCGCCGGCGGCGCGGTGGTCGTCGAGGTCGTCGATGTCGTCGTGGTCGTCGGGAGCACCACGTTCTTCGGAGGCATGAGGGTGCGCCCGCCCAGCCGCGGCGCGGGGCCGAAGTCGCCGGCGTACTGCGGATCCTTGGCCGCGGCTGCCATGAAGCGCCGGAAGATCGTGGCCGGGAGCGAACCACCGGTCACTGCCCGAACGCCGTGGACACCGACCAGCTTGCGCGCGTTGCCCTCGGGGTACCCCATCCACACCGCCGCCGTGAGCTTCGGGGTGTAGCCGACGAACCATGCATCGGCGTTGTCCTCGGTGGTGCCCGTCTTGCCGGCGACGCCCGTCCCGGGAACCGCGGCGCCGGTGCCCGAGCCCCGCTTCACGACCTGCTGGAGGCAGTAGCTCACGACGTCGGCCTGGTCGCGTGACAGGACCCGGGTCCGGTCGGGCTCCCGGTCGGCATCGAGCACCGTGCCGTCGGCCCGGCGGACCTCGAGGATCGTGCGCGGGGCGACGTGGACGCCGCGGTCGGCGAAGGTCGAGTAGGCCGACGCCATGTCGACCACCGACACCGACGGCGTGCCGAGGGTGAGTGACGCGTCGGCATGGAGGCCAGCCGTCACGCCGAGCGCCTTCGCCATGTCGGCGACCTTCTGGCTCCCGATCGCCTGCTGGGCCTGCACGTACACGGTGTTGACCGAGTTGGCGGTGGCGTCGATGAGGTTCAGCGACGGGCTGAAGTCCTCGTTGTCGAAGTTGTCGACGACGTAGTCCTTGCCGCTGTCGGCCTTCGGCAGGGTGATCCGCGCCGGCGCGGGGAAGGTCGACTGGACCGACCACCCGTCCTTGACGATCGCCGCCAGGGTGAAGGGCTTGAACGTCGACCCGGCCGGCCGGCCCGAGCCGCCGCCCTCGGTGCCGGCGGCGTAGTTCACCTTGGAGGTGTTCCAGTCGCGGCCGCCGACCATGGCCCGCACCCGGCCGTCGCCGTCGATCGCGACCAGCGCCCCGGCTGGGTCGTTGTCGCGGTCGAGCACGCCGTACACCGCGTCGTAGGCGGCCGCCTGCAACCCGAGGTCGAGGCTGGTCTTCACCCGGAGGCCGCCTTCGAAGGTGGCGTCCTTGCCGTAGCGCCGCACCAGCTCGGCGCGGACGTACTCGACGAAGTACTGGGCGCCCTTGTCGGCGAGCGCGACCTGCGGCTCGTCGGTGGTCTTCACGAACGTCGGCAGCGGCACCTTCTTCGCCGCCTCCTGCTGGGCGGCGGTGATGAGGTGGGCGCGGCGCATGCGCCCGAGGGTCAGGTCGCGCCGGGCCCGAGCCACCGACTCGTTGCGCGTGGCGTCGGCGAGCTCGGGAGCGCGGATGAGCCCGGCGAGGTACGCGGCTTCGTCGAGGTTGACCTGATCGACGTCCTTGCCGAAGTAGGCCCGGCTCGCGGCCTGCACCCCGTAGGCGCCGCGACCGAAGTACACGATGTTGAGGTACCGCTCGAGGATCTGGTCCTTGGTGTACCGGCGCTCGAGCTGCACGGCGAGGCTCGCCTCGCGGAGCTTGCGCCACAGCGTCCGCTCGTTCCCGACGTAGACGTTCTTCACGTACTGCTGGGTGATCGTCGACCCGCCCTGCAGCGACTGGCCGCGCAGGTCGGCGAGGGTCGCCCGCACGATGCCGAAGGGGTCGATGCCGCCGTGCTCGTAGAAGTTGCGGTCCTCGGTCGCGACGACAGCATCCCGGACGACCTTGGGCACCGACGAGAGCGGCACCGGCACCCGGTTCTCGCCGGCGTCGAACGACGCGAGCCGCGCTCCGTTGACGTCGGTGAGGAGGGTCGTCTGGGCGAGCGGCGCCTCCTTCGGCAGCGGCACCCGGCCGAGCACGTAGAGAGCGCCCGCGACCGCGGTGAACCCGAGGAGGGCGAGCAGGAAGAGCGGCCTCCGGTAGCGCCAGGCGAGGCTGCGCGGTGCCGCGGGGCGACGGGGGGCCGGGCGCGCTCGCGCCGGCGCCTTCTTGGCGCGGCTCGACGGGGCGGCTCGCGCCGCGGCCGGCTTCCTCTTCGTGGCCCGCGGCGGGGGCGGGGACGACGCGCGGTCGCGAGACCGGGGAGGTGCCGGCACGGTCTGGGATCGGCCGGGCTAACGGGTGCGGCCGCGGCGGCCGACCGGGAAGCTGCGTACGAGATGGTTCCACGAGCAGTCGCCGCAGACCTCGACGACGTACGCGGCGTACTCGGTCGCGCCCCGGTCGAGCTTGGCCAGCTCTTCGAGTGACGTGATGCACCGGCCGCTCGCCGGAAGCCGGGAGCCGAACACGTAGGTGACGAGCACCATCGACGCGTCGCAGATCGGGCAGGGTTCGACGGAGGGCCGCCCGCAGTGGATGGCGTTGCGGAGGAGCTCGGGCTGCGCGTCGCAGACGTCGATGCGCGAGAGCCGGCCCTTCCGGTAGTCCGCGAGCACGGCGTTGCGCGCCAGGCGGAAGTCGACCACGCCGGCGGGTGCTCCGGCGGCTGCGCCCGGCAGTGAGCCGGGACCGAACGCCATCGGGCGACCAGGGTACCCCGCCTCGTCCCGAACCTTCCCGGCCGGGCGCTTGCCGCCGCCCGGCCACGCGAGTACGGTGTCCCTCGATATATCGATCCGATACATCGAACGATCCCAAAGGACCCGCCGGCCTCGATGCTCGAACTCGCCATCCTCGGCCTGCTCAAGGAGCAGGACCACCACGGCTACGAGCTGAAGAAGCGTCTCGCCGAGACCCTCGGTCCGTGGTCGAGCGCGTCGTTCGGGTCGCTGTATCCGGCCCTCCGCCGGCTGGAAGCGGCCGGCGCCCTCAAGGCGGTCGAGGCCAACGACGTCGCCCGCAGCATCCCCATGACCGGTTCACTCGGCGGCGAGCTCGCCGCCTTCCGCGCCCGGCGCGGGGCCGCGAACCGAGCGTCGGGCCGCACCCGCAAGGTCTATGGCATCACCGAGAAGGGCGAGCAGCTGTTCGAGGAGCTGCTCGCCGCCGACAACGAGGCCAGCGACGATGACCGGACGTTCCAGCTGAAGCTGGCGTTCGCCCGCCACCTGTCGCCCGACGCCCGCCTGGGGCTGCTCGAGCGCCGGCGGGCGCATCTCGTCGATCGCCTGGCCAAGGCCCGCCGCTCGCTCAAGACGCGGTGGGACCGACTCGACGCGTACAGCCGCTCCCTCGTGGAGCACAGCAACGAGACCACCGAGCGCGACATCTCGTGGCTCGACCGGCTCATCGAAGCAGAGAAGGAGAGCTCGAAGTGAGCAAGATCCGTGTGGCGATCGCCGGCGTGGGCAACTGCGCCAGCTCGCTGATCCAGGGCGTGGAGCACTACAGGGATGCCGACCCGGCCGAACGGGTGCCCGGCCTGATGCACGTCGTGCTCGGCGGCTATCACGTCGGCGACGTCGAGTTCGTGGCGGCGTTCGACGTCGACGCGACGAAGGTCGGCCTCGACCTCGGGAAGGCGATCTACGCCGAGAGCAACAACACGATCCGGTTCGCCGACGTGCCCGAGCTCGGCATCACCGTGCTGCGCGGCCCGACGCTCGACGGCTTCGGCGAGTACTACCGCCAGGTCGCCGAGGAGTCGCCGGCCGAGCCGGTCGACGTCGCCGAGGAGCTCCGCAAGGCCAAGGCCGACGTGCTCGTCTCCTACCTGCCCGTGGGTTCCGAGCACGCGCAGAAGCACTACGCGCAGGCGTGCATCGAGGCTGGCGTCGCCTTCGTGAACGCCATCCCGGTGTTCATCGCGAGCGACCCGGTGTGGGCCAAGAAGTTCGAGGATGCCGGTGTGCCGGTCGTCGGCGACGACATCAAGAGCCAGGTCGGCGCCACGATCGTCCATCGCACGCTCGCCCGTCTCTTCGAAGACCGGGGCACCACGATCGACCACACCTACCAGCTGAACTTCGGCGGGAACATGGACTTCATGAACATGCTCGAGCGCAGCCGGCTGAAGTCGAAGAAGATCTCGAAGACGCAGTCGGTCACCTCGCAGATCGATGCCGGGATCAGCGACCACGACGTCCACATCGGCCCGTCGGATCACGTGCCGTGGCTCGACGACCGGAAGTGGGCGTTCATCCGCCTCGAGGGTCGCAACTTCGGCGACGTCCCCCTCACCGTCGAGCTGAAGCTCGAGGTCCACGACTCGCCGAACTCCGCCGGCGTGATCATCGACGCCCTCCGCTGCGCCAAGCTGGCCAAGGACCGCGGCCTCGGCGGCCCGGTGATGGGCGCCTCCGCGTACTTCATGAAGAGCCCGCCCGTGCAGTACCGCGACGAGGTCGCGCGCGAGATGGTCGAGGCCTTCTCGAAGGGCGACACCGAGGGCTAGCCAGCCCCGAGGATGGCGAACGGTCCCGCGGCAAGGCCGCGGGACCGTTGCGCGCGGCGCACCGTCAGCGCATCGCGGGGAGGACCTCGGCGGCGAAGCGCTCCCGGGCGACCTCGACGTCAGCGCGGTCGGCGCCGAGCGACGGCCCGATCACTGCGATGCGGTCGAGGCCGAGCGACGCCAGCTCCCGCAGCCGGCCGACGCAGTAGTCGGGCGGTCCGAAGACGGCGTAGCGATCCACGAACTCGTCGGTGAGCGCGGCGGCCTGGGGCGTCCCCGAGCGCGTGTGGACGCGCATGTCGTACGCATCGTGCAGGGCGCCGAACACCTGCCGTTCGACGTCGTCGGCCGGGCCGCTCACGGTGCCGTGCATCACCGAGAAGCGAGCGAACGAGGCCAACCCGCCCTCGCCCAGGCGCCGAGCCGTCTCCGGGTCGGGGTGGGCGACGCAGTTGACGTACGCGCCGTAGGAGACGCCGTCGGGATCGAGGCCCGCGGCCCGGCGAGCGGCCCGGGCGGTCGAGAGCGCCCACTCGACGCGGTGCGGGTCGGCGCCTACCGCGAACGTCACCCGGTCGGCGATCGTCGCGCCCACCGCGATCACCTTGGGCCCCGTGCACGCCACGTCGACGGGCACCTTCGGTAGCTCCGGGCGGAGCCAGTGGAGGCGGCTGCTCGGCGGTGTGCCGGCGAGGCCGAGGGAGTCGACCGGCCGGGGCGCGCCGTCGGTGTCGGAGGGAGTGGAGCCGCCGGCGGCGGTCGCAAGGTCGACCTCCTCGCCGCGGAGGTAGGCCTGCAGCTGCTCGAGGAACCGCCGGAACACCGCCACCGGCGCGGGCGCGAGGCCGAGGTGGGCGAGCGCGGAGTCGCCCCGGCCGATGCCGAGCACCGCCCGCCCGTCGGACTCCGCCTGCACCGTGGCGATGGCGGCGGCGGTCACCGCCGGGTGCCGCGTCCAGGGGTTGGTCACACCGGTGCCGAGCTTCAGTCGGTCGGTCGCCTTCGCCGCCAGGGCGAGACCCACGAAGCAGTCGGCCGACAGGTTCTGCGAGTCGACCATCAGCAGGCCGTCCCACCCGTCGGCCTCCACCCGTTGCGCGTACCGGGTCCCGGCTTTCGGCACGCCGGCTCCCAGCGTCCACATCTCGAGCGCCATCGGGTGGGTGTAGCACGCGGTCTCGGCTTCGAGCGACCGGCACGCGGCGACCCGCGTTGCCACCCCGGCATCGTGCCGTGCGCCAAGATGGCGCCGTGCCGACCGACAATGCCGCCGCCTGGGACCGCTATGCCGACGCGTACCAACAGGGCATGGGGCTGTCGACGTCGGTCGCGCACTACGGCCCCGACATCGCCTCAGAGGCCGAGCTGCGCCTCCTCGGCGACCTGTCGCGCAAGCGGGTGCTCGAGCTCGGGTGTGGTGGCGCGCAGTGCTCGATCGCCTTCGCGAAGCAGGGCGCGATCGCCATCGGTGTCGACTTCTCGTCGGAGCAGCTCGCGTTCGCCCGCCGGCTCTGCGAGCGCGAGAGCGTCAAGGTCGAGCTGCACCACGGCGACCTCGCCGACCTGGCGTTCGTGCGCGCCGAGTCGATCGACCTCGTGTTCAGCGCGTACGCCTTCGGCTACGTCGAGGACCTCAACCGGGTCTTCCGTCAGGTGCACCGCGTGCTCAAGCAGAACGCACCGCTGGTCTTCAGCCTTCCCCACCCCGCGTACGACATGATCGACGACGATGCCGAGCAGCCGCTGCTCGTGCGCCGGTCGTACTTCGACCGCTCGCCGATCGATTACGAGTGGAACGGCATCAAGTTCACCGACTACCACCACACGATCGCCGACATCTACATGGGCCTCTCGCGTGCCGGCTATCGCGTCGACGTCATGCTCGAGCCGGAGCCGAACCCGGCGGGGCCGCGAAGCATCTTCTGGCGCGAGTCGTTCCGCTACGTGCCGCGGACCCTCATCGTCCGGGCGCGCAAGGAAGGCATCTGAGCCCCGAGCGATCACCGCTCACGACGCCACGCCTCCTCGATCCAGGACGCGAAGCGGGGCGAGAACAAGGCCGGCATCCCGCCGGTGTGCACGAACACGACCTGCATCCCCGGCTCGATGCGGCCTGTCCTGACGGCCTTCACCAGCCCGGCCATCGCCTTGCCCGTGTACACGGGATCGAGGATGAGGCCCTCGAGCCGCGCCGCGAGGTCGAGCGCTTCGCGGCACTCGTCGGTCGGCAGGGCGTAGCCGGCGCCGAACGACGAGTGATCGATCTGGACCGACCCGAGAGGGGCCGCGATGCCGGCGGCGACCGCGGCCTCGGCCGCCTTCTCCGGCACGCGGCCGTCGAGGTCAGGGCGGGTGCCGACGTCGGACGCCGAGCACCTTGGCGTGGTCCCCCAGGCCCGCGACCAGGCCGGCGTGGGTGCCGCCCGACCCGTCGGCGACGACCACGAGGTCGAGCTCCGCCTTCTGGTCGAGCAGCTCCTGGGCGGCGACGACGTAGCCGAGGGCGCCGATCGTCGATGCGCCGCCGACAGGGATCGCATAGGGCGATCGCCCCGCGGCCCGGTGGGCGTCGGCGGCCGCATCGATGGCGGCCTCGGTGCCGTAGTAGTCGGCGTTGCCGGCCCACACGATGTGGGCGCCGAGCAGCTCGTCGAGTAGGACGTTGCCCGCCGGCGTGCTCGGTGGGTCGCTCGAGAGCACGACCGTGCAGTCGAGGCCGAGACGGTTGGCCGCGGCCACGGTGAGCCGCACGTGGTTGCTCTGCCGCCCGCCGCCGGTGACGAGGACATCGCACCGCTGGTCGAGGGCGTCACGGCACAGGTACTCCAGCTTGCGCACCTTGTTGCCGCCACCGCCGAGCCCGGTCAGGTCGTCGCGCTTGACCCACAGCGTCCCGGCGGGCAGCCCGAGCGCGGCGCCGAGGCGGTCCATCACTTCGAGAGGCGTAGGAACGACGGACACGAGCGGCACACGACGGTCGAGCATCGCCGTCAACTCTGTCGCGTGCAGCCGCGCGGGGCGCGGTCCGCGCGACAAAGTTGACGGTATGGAGCCCCTCCCGACCACGCCGGCGCTCGGTGCACTCGTCGCCGCGGTCGACGCCGCGCTCGCCGATCGCACCCTCGCCGGCGACTCAGACCGCGCCCGCGCCATGGGGCCGGCGATGGCGGCGTTGCTCGCCGATCCGGACCCGATACCGGCGTGGGCCGAGGAGGCCTACGAGGGAGGCGCCGTCGGCAACCTCCTCCATGCCGACCCCGCGGGTCGATATCACGTGCTCGCGGTGGTGTTCCCCGAGGGGACATCGAGCGGCACGCACTTCCACGGCTGCTGGGGCGTGATCGGCTATCTGCGCGGCGGTGACGAGGAGACCCGCTACACCGAGGTCTCCGGCGAGCCCGAGGAGTTCGGCCGCCACGTGTTCCACCAGGGCGACGTCACGTATCTCCTCCCCGACCCGGCCGGCGGCGAGGGCTGCTGGCATCGCGTGCGCAACCCCGGCCCGGGCGCCGGCGTGAGCGTGCACGTGCTGTGCCGCACTCCTGCGGAGCACCCGCACCTCTACTGGGATCGATCGAAGCGCCGGAGCCTCCCGTTCCCGTTCGTCGAGAAGGCGCCCGGACGGTGGATCGCGACGGTGGAGGGCCTCGAGTGAACATCGGCGACATCCGCATCGACGGCGTCGAGGACGGCATCGCCCGCGTCGCCCCCACCGCGGCCTTCCAGGGCACCACCGACGAGATGTGGCAGCCGCATCGGCGGTTCCTCGCCGACGACGGGATGCTCGAGATGGCGCTCGGCGGGTTCCTCGTGCGCTCAGGGGATCGGGTGGTGCTCGTCGACGCCGGCATCGGCCTCGTCGACCATCCGCCGTACAAGGGTGGCCGGCTCCTCGAGAGCCTCGCGGCGCTCGGCGTCGCACCGACCGACATCACCGACGTCGTGTTCACCCACCTGCACTTCGACCACGTCGGCTGGGCGACGCAGAAGGGCGCGGTGGTGTTCACCAACGCCACGTACCGCTGTGACGAGCGCGACTGGTCGCACTTCGTCGGCCCGGACGAGGGCGCCACTCGCAAGCTCTCGCCGCTGGCCGACCGGCTCGAACCGTGGGCGGGCTCGGGTCCTCTGCTGCCCGGTCTCGACCTCATGGCCGCACCCGGCCACACGCCCGGGAGCACCATCGTCGTGGTGTCGTCGGGCACCGAGCGGGCGATGCTCCTCGGCGATGTCATCCACTGTCCCGTCGAGCTCCTCGACGACGAGTGGGCCGGCATCTACGACGTCGACCCCGGCATGGCCAAGCGGACGAGGATCGCCCTCGCGCGCGAGATCGAGGGCCAGGACGTGCCCGTGGCCGCTGCCCACTTCCCCGGTCTCCGGTTCGGCCGGATGCTCACCGCCGAGGGGCAACGGCGCTGGGTCGTCCCGTAGCCCCGCGGGGGCTCAGCGCGACGACTCGGGTTGCTCCGCCCACCAGGAGCGGACACGCCGCTCGGCTTCCTCGCGTCCGAGCGGCCCCTCTTCCATCCGCAGCTCGAGCAGGTGGTGAAGGGCCCGCCCGATCACGGGACCCGGGGCGACGCCGAGGAGGTCCATCACGTCGCGCCCGTCGAGATCCGGACGGATCGCATCGAGCTCCTCCTGGCGGCGCAGCTCGTCGATGCGGCGCTCGAGGTCGTCCATGCGCCGCGACAGCTCCTCGGCCCGGCGCTTGTTGCGTGTCGTGCAGTCGGACCTCGTCAGCTCGTTGAGCCGGACGAGCAGCGGCCCGGCGTCGCGCACGTACCGGCGAACCGCGCTGTCGGTCCAGCCCATCTTGTAGGTGTGGAACCGGAGGTGGAGCTCGACGAGGCGCGTGACGTCGTCGATGTCCTCGTTGCTGTAGCGGAGCGCCCGCATCCGGTCGCGGGTGATCCGGGCCCCGACGACCTCGTGGTGGTGGAACGACACGCCGGCCGGGCCGATCGACCGCGTCTTCGGCTTGCCCACGTCGTGGAACAGCGCCGCGAGTCGCAGGAGGCGGTCGGGCCGGGTCTTCTCGACGACGGCGATCGTGTGCGCGAGGACGTCCTTGTGGCGGTGGATGGGGTCCTGCTCGAGGCCGAGCGCCGGCAGCTCCGGTATGAACTCGCCGGCGAGGCCGGTGCGCACGAGGAACCACAGCCCCTCGGTCGGCGAGTCGACCGTCATCAGCTTGTCGAGCTCGTCGCGGATGCGCTCCGCCGACACGATCTCGAGCCGCGCGTGCATCTCCTTCACGGCTTCGACGACGGCGGCATCGGGCTCGAGGCCGTAGCCGGCGATGAAGCGCGCCGCTCGGAGCATCCGCAGCGGGTCGTCGCTGAACGACTCGTGCGGGTCGAGGGGCGTGCGCAAGCGCGCCGCGGCGAGGTCGGCGACGCCGCCGAAGGGATCGACGAGGTCGAGCGACGGCAGCGTGAGCGCCATGGCGTTCACGGTGAAGTCGCGGCGCGAGAGGTCGGACTCGATGGAGTCGGAGAACGCGACGTCGGGCTTTCGCGAGTCAGGCGAGTAGGCCTCGGCTCGATGGGTGGTGATCTCGTAGATGCGGTCGCCCTTCTTGGCACCGATCGTGCCGAACCGCTTCCCCTGCAGCCACACCGCGTCCGCCCACGGACGGAGGATGCGCTCGATCTCGTCGGGCATGGCGTCGGTGGTGAAGTCGAGATCGCGGTCGTCGCCGATGCGCCCGAGGATGGCGTCGCGAACGATCCCTCCGACGAGGTACAGGTGATGCCCGGCCGCGGTGAACCGCTGGGCGACGTCGCGCGTCTCCTCGACGAGCGGCTCGACACGGGCGGGGATCACCCGCCGAGGCTACCGGTGCCGGTGCGGCCTCAGAAGCTGGCCTGGAGCCCTTCCTGCTGCAGCCGAAGCCGGAAGTCGTGGGGATGCGACGACACGGCGAGGGCGTCGCGAAGGGCGACCAGACCGTCCTTGTAGAGCTGGAACAGGCTCTGGTCGAACGTCTGCATCCCGTAGTACTCGCCGTCCGCGATGACCTCTTCGATGGTGTGCTGGGAGTCGGGGTCGACGATCCGGTCGAACACCCGCCCCGTCATCACGAGGATCTCGACCGCGGGGATCCGCCCGCTCCCGTCGGCCCGCTCGAGGAGGCGCTGGCTCACGACGCCCCGCAGCGACGCCGCCAGGGTCATCCGCACCTGCTTCTGCTGGAACGGCGGGAAGAAATCGACGATGCGGTTGACCGTCTCGGTGGCGTTCGTGGTGTGGAGCGTGGAGATCACGAGGTGACCGGTCTCGGCGGCCGCGAGCGCCGCCCACACGGTCTCGGGATCGCGCATCTCACCGACGAAGATCACGTCGGGATCCTGACGGAGCACGCGCCGCATGGCGCCGTGGTAGTCCTCCGTGTCGGTACCGATCTCGCGCTGGTTGATGATCGACTTCTTGTCGGCGTGCAGGACCTCGATCGGGTCCTCGATCGTGACGATGTTGGTGGCCTTCGACTCGTTGATGTGGTCGATCATCGCCGCGCACGTCGTGGTCTTCCCGGCGCCCGTCGGCCCCGTGACGAGGATGAGGCCGCGCGGTTCCATCGCGAGGCGACGCACCACCGGCGGCAGCCCCAGCGACTCGAAGCTGGGCGTGCCTGGGAGCACCCGGCGGAACACCAGGCCGACCGATCCCCGCTGGCGGAAGACGTTCACGCGAAAGCGGCCCATCCCGGGGACGCTGTACGCGAAGTCCGCCTCGTTCGTCGCGACGAACTCGTCGGCGCGGCCCTTCGGGAGGATCTGGAACGCCATGCGCTCGGCGTCCGCCGGCTGCACGTGGGCGAACGGTGCGGGCAGCAGGTGGCCGTCGACGCGCACGTGCGGCGTGGAACCGACCTTCACATGGAGGTCGGAGCCACGCTGCTCGACCGTGTACCGAAGCAGCTCGCTGAGATCCAGCATGAGGCTTGCATCGGACCGCGCGACGGCGAACCTGAGCGGGCAAACGGCCCGAAGGGGACGATCGTCGGGGTGAACGACCGTCAGTCCGTCAGGCCGTGGACCTTCTCCGCCGCCGCGACCACGTCCATGCCCGTCGTCCCGCTGCTCGCCTTCTCCGGACGCAGGTCCTGGCCGACGAGCGTCGCCACGCACGCCGCCGCAGAGGCCGCCAGAGCATCGAGGTCGTAGCCGCCCTCGAGGAACACCAGGCGGTGACCGGGCGGGGCCAGCTCGATGGAGCGAGCCGTGAGGTCGGGATAGTCGCCGGCCGAGAGGCCGAGATCGGTCATGGGGTCGGCGCGATGCGCGTCGAAGCCGGCCGACACCACGACCCACGTAGGCACGAACCGCTCGGCGAGCGGCAGGACGACGCGGTCGAAGGCCGCCCGGTAGGCGTCGCCCTGCGTTCCCGCGGGAAACGGCAGGTTGACGGTCGTTCCGGCGGCATCACCGGACCCCGTCTCCGACACCCGGCCGGATCCCGGATACACGCCGAAGCCGTACTCATGCATCGAGAGGTACATCACGCGCCGGTCGTCGTAGAACGCGTCCTGGGTGCCGTTGCCGTGGTGGGCGTCCCAGTCGATGATGAGGACCCGCTCGCCGCGATCGGCGAGCGCGGCGGCCGCGATCGCGACGTTGTTGAGCAGGCAGAAGCCCATGGCCCGGTCGGGGGTGGCGTGGTGCCCGGGTGGGCGAACGGCACAGAAGGCGGCGTCGGCCTCCCCGCGGTCGAGGCGCTCGATGGCGTCGACGCCGGCGCCGGCGGCGAGGACCGCGGCCGCCCACGACTCCGGCACCGCAGTGGTGTCGGGGTCGATCGAGCCGCCCCCTCGCGAGCAGAAGTCCTCGAGCGCGGCGACGAAGAGCGGCAGGTGGACACGCTCGATCTCTTCACGCGTCGCCGGGCGCGGCGCGACCGCAGTGACCGCCTCGCGGAGCCCGGCCCGGTCGAGGCCGTCGAGGACGGCGCGCAGCCGATCGGCGCTCTCGGGATGCCACCGCGGGGTCCGGTGGTCGAGGTAGGCCTCGTGGGTCTCGAGCAGCACGACCACCTCTGCACGGTACCGGCGGGTGTCTCGCTCCGCGATCCGCGCGGGTGCGTAGTCTCGGGAGCCCAGTGAGCACGACGAGCGCGACAGGCGTGATCGAGTGGGGCCGCGAGCGCCTGCGCGCCGGGCCGTGGCGAGGCGATCGCACCGTCGCGTACCTCAACCCCGTGCCCGGAACGCCGCTCCCGTCACCCGACTTCCTGCGCCGCTGCCTCCGGACGTTGTCGTCGCAGGGCTACCGGCGCGTCGTCACCGGCGCGCTGGCGCCCGCCGAGCAGGCGCCCTTCCGGCTCGTCGGCTTCGCGCCCAGCGAGGAGCTCCATCTCCTCAGCCACGATCTCGCCGGTGCTGCCCCGGCCGGCGCCGACCCCCGGTTCTCTCTGCGGCGGGCCTCGCGCCGCGACCGGCCGATCGTGCTCGCGCTCGATGCGCAGGCGTTCGAGCCGTTCTGGCAGCTCGACGAGTCAGGCCTCGACGACGCGATCGCCGCCACACCCCACACCCGGTTCCGTGTCGCGGTCACGGCCGGCGACCCCGACGACGTGGTGGGTTACGCGATCACCGGGCGCGCCGGGCGGCGCGGCTACCTCCAGCGGCTCGCCGTGCGCCCCGACCACCAGGGCGAGGGGCTCGGCACGCTCCTCGTCGCCGACGCCCTGCGGTGGCTCCGGCGGTGGCGGGGCGAGCGCGCCATGGTCAACACCCAGCTCGCCAACGAGCGCGCGCTCGCGCTGTACGAACGGCTCGGCTTCCGGCGCGAGCCGGCGGGCCTCAGCGTGCTCACGATCGACCTTCCATGAGCGAGCGGGCCTTCCGCGTTGCCGCGACCGCACTCCTCGTCGCGATCGTGACGGTGCTTCCGGCGGGGGCCGGGCGTGCCACCGCCCAGGACACCAACGAAGGACGGCTGCGCCTCGTCGACCAGACCTACTGGCGTGCACCGGGGACCGCCTTCTCGCTCCTCCTCGAGGTCCGCACCACCGCGCCCGTCGCCGATGTCGAGCTGGCCGCCGTCGTGTACCCGAAGCTGCGGAACCGCTCGGAGCTCACGATGACGATCGACGGCCGCAACCCGCGCAACGCCTTCCGGGTGTTCGCCACTCCGCTCGCCGAGCTGCCGACGGATCCGAACGGCTACGTCACGCTCGAGGTGAACCCCGACCTGGCGGCCGACGGCGTCTACCCGGTCCGGATCGAGCTGCGCGAGAAGGGCGGGGGCCAGGTGTACGCCTCGCTCGTGACGCACCTCGTGAACGTCACCGCGCCCGTCTCGGGCGATCCCCTTCACACCGCGCTCGTGCTGCCGATCGCCGCTCCCCCGTCGGTCGCGCCCGACGGCCAGCCCTCCCTCGATGCCGCTCGCGCCCGCGCCATCGGCGACCTGGCGTCCTCGATCGAGAGCCATGCCGGCGTGCCGCTCACCCTGTGGCCGACGCCCGACACCCTCGCGGCGCTCGACGAGAGCAGCCGCGACGTCGACCGCACCCCCCTCGCGATGATCGGGTCCGCACTCGCCGGCCGCCAGGTGATCGCGGCGCCCTATGTCCCGGTCAGCAACGAGGCCATGGTCGCCGCCGGGCTCGAGTCCGAGCTCACGGCGCAGCTCACCCGAGGCGTCGACACCGTCCGCAGCACCCTCGGGGTCTCACCCGACACCCACACCCGCGTTGTCGAGGAGAGGATCGACGACGCGGCGATGGCCCAGCTGACCGCGGAGGACACCAGCCGACTCGTCGTGCCCGAGACGCTCCTCGATGCGTCGACGTTGCGCACCACGCTGACCGGGCGCGTCCGCCTGGCACTCAAACGGGACGAAGCCGAGGTCGGCGTCGGCGACGCCGGCCTCGCCGCGCACTTCGACCGCGCCGCGAACGACCCGGTGCTGTCGGCTCACCAGATGCTGGCCGACCTCGCCCAGATCTACTTCGATGCTCCCGGTGCGTCGGGCCGGGGCGTGATCGCCCTCCCGTCGCGGGATTGGATCCCATCGGGGCCGTTCCTCGACACCCTGCTCACCGGTCTCGGCGCGAGCCCGCTGCTCGACAGCGTCAGCCTCGACGGCTTCTTCACCAAGGTCGACGAGCTCACGACCCGCGCCCGGCCCCTGCACCGATCGTTCCGGAGCGACCTGCCGCCCCCGTCGAGCCTTCCGGGCGCGGCGATCCGAGCCGCACGCCGCCGCATCGAGGCGTTCACGTCGGCCGTGCCCTCCCAGAGCGCGATCGTCGACCGGCTCGACCGGACGCTCTTGGTCGCCGAGTCGTCGCCGCTCCGGCCTCGCGACCGCACCGAGTACCTCGCGGGAGTGAACGCGCAGGTGGCGAGCCAGGTCCACGGCATCTCTCTCCCGGTGAGCCGCTCGATCACCCTGACGGCGCGCGAAGGCGAGATACCGATCACGATCACGAACTCCCTGCCCTACCCGGTGCGAGCCGTGCTCTTCGTCGAGAGCGACACCCTCCAGTTCCCGAAGGGCTCGCGCTTCGAGCTGTCGCTCCAGCGACGCAACACGACCACCCGGCTGTCGGTGCTCGCTCGCGCGTCCGGTTCGTTCCCGTTGAGAGTTCGCCTCGAATCGCCAGAAGGGGGGCTCGTCCTACAGGAGTCGCGCATGACGGTCCGCTCGACCGCACTGAGCGGCGTAGGCGTCGGTCTCTCGGTGGGCGCCGGTGCCTTCCTCCTGGTGTGGTGGGCGGTCCATCTGCGGCGGGCCCGTCGCGGCCGTCGCGCCGCAGTCGCCGACGCGGCAACGCCAGCGTGACCGCGCCCCGCAACCCCGTCGGTGGGGAGGGTCAGGGCGGCAGCGACGAGCTGCCCGACGACGCCTCCGACCGGATGGGCCGCGACGTCGCGGTCCAAGCGGCCGGGACACTCCTGTCGCGTGTCACCGGCTTCGGACGCAACTTCGCGTTCGCCTATGCCCTCGGCGCGACTCGACTGGCCGACACCTACACGCTCGCGAACACGACGCCGAACATCATCTACGAGCTCATCCTCGGCGGCGTCCTCT
>DATAKR010000131.1:0-13868 GCA_036261495.1 Acidimicrobiales bacterium
GAGTCCCTCGAAGCCGCCATCGACGCCCAGGCCGCCAAGAGCCCCGACGCCGTCGCCAAGCTGCAGACCGCGGCCTCCCACATGCCGATGACCGCCGACGTTCTCGCCGGCGCCATCGCCACGCAGATGCCCGAGAAGTTCATGGGCAAGGTCGATGGCGGCGCCTCGACGCTGCGCGCCGGCCTCACCTCCCTCCTCCAGGAGCACGTGTACCTCGCCGGGATCACCACCGGCACCGCGCTCAGCGGCGGCGACTACAAGGTGCCCGCCGGTGTGCTCGACCAGAACTCCGTCGCGCTCTCCAAGGCCATCGCGTCGGTGTACGGCGACGCCGCGGGCACCGAGTTCCTCGCCCTGTGGCGCAAGCACATCGGCTTCTTCGTCGACTACACCGTCGGCCGCGCCACCAACGACCAGGCCAAGCTCGACCAGGCCAAGGCCGCGCTCGACGGCTACCGCAACGACTTCGGTGCCTTCCTCGCCGCCGCCAACCCGAAGCTGACCAAGGAGGCCGTCGCCGAGGAGCTCAAGGGTCACGTCGAGTCCCTCGAAGCCGCCATCGACGCCCAGGCCGCCAAGAGCCCCGACGCCGTCGCCAAGCTGCAGACCGCGGCCTCCCACATGCCGATGACCGCCGACGTTCTCGCCGGCGCCATCGCCACGCAGTTCCCGGACAAGTTCGGCGCCTAGACGCACCCCGTCGTTCGGAGCCCCCTCCGCTCGATCCCCGCGACCCGGACCGGCACGCCCCCGCCGGCCCGGGTCGCGGCGCGCCGGCGGTGAGCGCGTGAGGGCGCGAGTGCCCGAGCGATCCGTGCAACAGTGAGCCCATGTCGGAACTCCGGGGGGACGAGAAGCTCGTCCGCGAGCGCGTCGATCAGCTCATCGAGGAAGGCGATCCGGACGATCGCACCGCCTTCCTCGGCCGCCAGTACGACCTCGGCATCGCGTGGGTGCAGTTCCCCGAGGGCTTCGGTGGGCTCGGGGTGAGCCCCGGCCTCCAGCGGATCGTCGCCGAACGCCTCGCCGACGCCGGCGTCCAGATGGGCTTCCGTGGCGGCATCGGGATGGGCATGGCCGCGCCGACGATCGCGGTCCATGGCAACGACGAGCAGCGCCGCCGGTACCTGCGGCCGCTGTTCACGGGCGAGGAGGTGTGGTGCCAGCTCTTCAGCGAGCCGGGCGCCGGCTCCGACCTGGCGAGCCTGGCCACGCGGGCCGAGCGCGACGGCGACGAGTGGATCGTGAACGGCCAGAAGGTGTGGACGAGCGGCGCGCACCTGGCGCGCCGGGGCATCCTCGTCACCCGGACCGACCCGTCGGTGCCCAAGCACCGGGGCCTCACCTACTTCCTCCTCGACATGACCTCGCCCGGCGTCGAGGTCCGTCCCCTCCGGCAGATGACGGGCGCGGCCGAGTTCAACGAGGTCTACATGACCGACGTGCGCGTGCCGGACGACGACCGCCTCGGTGACGTCGGGAACGGATGGGCGGTCGCCCTCACCACGCTGATGAACGAGCGGGTGTCGATCGGCGGCGGCGCGGCGGTGGCGCGCCCGTCGGCCACCCCGGCCGCCGGCACACGCATGGGTGCGGCGGGCGAGGCGCGGCGCGTATGGGAGGAGCGCGGCCGGCCAGGCGGCGACGTGGCGCGCGATCGGCTGGTGGCGCAGTGGATCAAGGGCGAGGTGCTGCGCCTCATGAACCTCCGGTCGGCGGCGAGCCGCAAGGCAGGCACGCCCGGCCCCGACGGGTCGCTCGCCAAGCTCGGGTTCAGCGAGGTGAACAAGTCGTCGACTGCGCTCGCCATCGACCTCATGGGCATGGACGGCACGCTCTACGCGACCTACGACCTGGTCGACCGGCCGGGCCACGAGCGCACGGCACCCTCGGGTCGCGACGACATCCTGCGGCGCTCGTTCCTCCGGGCTCGAGCGAACTCGATCGAAGGCGGCACGTCGGAGGTGCTGCGCAACATCATCGGTGAGCGCGTGCTCGGCCTCCCCGGCGACGTGCGCGTCGACAAGGACCTTCCGTGGAGTGAGGTCCCGCGATGACGACCGCCATGAGCTGCGGCCGCTGACGCGATGGAGCTCGCCAAGCCGCACCTCGACTGCGGCCTCTACACCGACCACATCGACGCGATGCGCGCGTTCTACGGCGAGACCGTCGGGCTTCCCTACGAGGAGCTGCTGAAGGCGGGCGGCGGCATCCACCAGCACCGCTACGGGCTGCGGGGCGCGGTCCTCAAGGTGAACGCCTCCCGCGACCCGCTCGCCGACGACCCGACGACGCTCCGCCGCCTGCTGATCGCCGACGAGCGCGCCGCGGAGCCGCAGGTGCTCGCCGACCCCGAAGGTCTCGCGGTCACGCTGGTGCCCCCCGGTGCGTTCGGTGTCGACACCGTCGGCGTGCAGTGGGCGTCGACGGATCCCGACCGGCTCGGGCGACTGCTCGCGGAGGGCTTCGACGCCGTACCCGTCGACGACGACGCCTGGCGCGTCGGCACCACGCTCCTCCTCGTCGAGCACGACCCGGACGCCCACCACGCCGGCCTGCGCGCCCGCGGCTTCCGCTACCTCACCGTGCAGGTGCGCGACGTGCGCGCCGAGCACGCCCGGCTCGTCGAGCTCGGCTGGAGCGAGCAGTCGAAGCCGATCCGGCTCGGCGACGTCGCCTACATCTCCTTCGTGCGCGACCCCGACGGCACGCCGATCGAGATCTCCCAGCGGGCCTCGCTCACCGGGCCGCTGCCAGCCGGCTGACGTACTCGTCGCGCAGCAGCCGCTTGTAGAGCTTGCCGGTCGGCAGGCGCGGCAGCTCGGGCAGGAAGTCGACCGAGCGCGGCACCTTGTAGCGGGCGATGTGCTCGCGCGCGAACGCGATGAGCTCACGCTCGAGGTCGGGTCCCGGTTCGACGCCCTCGGCCGGCTGCACCACGGCCTGCACCGCCTCACCCATGTCGTCGTCGGGGATGCCGAACACCGCGACGTCGGCCACCAACGGGTGGAGGATCAGGCAGTCCTCGACCTCCTGGGGGTAGATGTTGACGCCCCCGGAGATGATCATGAACGCCTTGCGGTCGGTGAGGTAGAGGTAGCCCTCCTCGTCGAGGTAGCCGACATCACCCAGCGTCGACCAGTTGTCGTGCTCGGCGTGCTGAGCCCGCCGGGTCTTCTCCGGGTCGCCGTGGTACTCGAACGGCATGCGCGGCTGCTCGAAGTAGATGAGGCCGGCCTCGCCCGTGGGCAGCTCGCCGCCGAGGTCGTCGCAGATGTGGACCTTGCCCATCGCCGGCCGCCCCACCGAGCCGGGATGGGCCAGCCACTCCTCCGACGTGATGATCGTCGAGCCGTTGCCCTCGGTGCCGGCGTAGTACTCCATGAGGATCGGCCCCCACCACTCGATCATCTGCCGCTTGATCTCGGGTGGGCAGGGGGCCGCGGCGTGCACCGCGACCCGATGGCTCGACAGGTCGAACCGGGTGCGCTCCTCCTCGGGGAGCTTGAGCATGCGGACGAACATGGTCGGCACCCACTGGCTGTGCGTCACGGAGAACTTCTCGATGGCCGCCAGCGCGTCGACCGGATCGAACTTCTCCATCACGATCACCGTGCCCCCGACGGCCTGCACGCCGGTGGTGAACGCCAGCGGCGCGGCGTGGTAGAGCGGCGCCGGCGACAGGTAGATCGTGTCGGCCGTCATGCCGTACCGGTTCGTGAGCGGGTTCACGCCGGCGGTCACCGGATCGGCTTCGTCGATCTGGCGTTGGGGAAGCGGCCGCTTGATGCCCTTGGGCCGCCCCGTGGTGCCCGACGAGTACAGCATCAGCGACCCGACGGGCTGGTCGTCGAGTGGCTCGGCGCTCACCCCCGCGAGCGCGTCCTCGTAGGACTCGAACCCCTCGACCGGACCGCCATAGGCAAGGCGGAGATCGCAGCGCGGCACGAGCTCGGCGACCTCGGCGGCGAGCTCGCCCACGCCGGCCGAGGCGATCAGCGAGCGGGCACCGCTGTCGTCGACGATGTAGGCCGCCTCGTCGGGCGAGAGGTAGCGGTTGACCGCGGTGATGTACAGCCCCGAGCGGACCGCGGCCCAGTAGACCTCGAAGTAGCGGGGATGGTTCTCGGACAGGAGCGCCACGTGATCGCCCCGGCGGAGGCCGGCGTCGCGCCACAACCGCGCGAGCCGCGTGGACCGCTCGTCGAGCTCCCGGTAGGTGACCGTCTCGCCGCCGGTGGCCATGACGACCGCGGCCTTGTCGGGTGTGGTGCGCGCGTGTGTGCCCGGATACATCCCGTCCCCCTTCTGATGTCGGGCGACACCGTAACCGGCCCGGTTGCCGCGCTCGGGACGCCCGCGGGTACCGTCGCCGCTCGATGCGTCGGTCCCTGTCCGCACTCTTCGCTCCCGCCCTCGCTCTCACCCTCGCCGCCGTCCTCACCGGCGCCTGCGGAGGCGGCGGCGGCAAGGCGCCGGCACCCGCGGCCGACGCGCGCCGGATCGACGTGTCGGCGAAGTCGTTCCAGTTCGACCCCAGCACGATCACGGCCAAGCCCGGCGAGGATCTCGCCATCGCGCTGACGAGCAAGGACGCCGTGCACGACTTCGTCGTCGAGCACACCGACTTCAAGATCGAGGCGGGCAAGGGCAAGACGACCGTCGGCGGGCTGCGTCTCGACAAGCCCGGGACCTACACCTTCTACTGCAGCATCCCGGGCCACCGCAGCGCCGGGATGCACGGCACCATCGTCGTCGCGCCGTAGCCGGCGGGGGTCGGCCCACGGCTCGCGTGCAGTTGCCCGGCGTTGAACCACCTTTGGGGCCGGTCAACGCCGGGAAACTGCACGGCAACCGGCGAGACCGAGCAGCTACTCCGAACGCAGCAGGGCCGCGGCGTGGGCATGACGGGCCCGCCGGGCCGGAAGCGCCGCGATCGCGAGGGCGCCCAGCACCATGGCCGGGCCGACCGCCACGAGCAGCGGGATGGGCGCCACCACGGCACGGCCGACGCCGCTGGCCTGCGCCACGAACGACCACACCAGCCGGCCGAGGGCCAATCCGAGCGGGATGCCCGCGACGAAGCCGACGAGGACCGTGATCGTTGCCATGGCGCGCACGGCGCGGCCCACCTGCGCCGGCGTGAAGCCGATCGCCCGGAGCACGGCGAGGTCGTGGCCCCGCCGGCGGATGGTCACGACGAGGGCGTGCACCAGCCCCGCGGTGGCGACGAGGGTGAGGAACGCGGCGAGGACCTGGGGCAGCCGGCCGAGCTCCGAGAGGTTCTTGACCTCCGCCGGCATCGTCGGGCCGCCGACCTCGAACGTCGCGCCGATCCCCTTGCGGATCTCGTTGATGTCGAGGCCCGGGGCCACCGTGAGGACGGCTTCCGTGAACGCGTTGACGGGGCTGATCAGGCCGAGCGCGGTCGGCGTCACGAGCACGTTCGTACCGAGGCGCTCGGCGTTGAAGCTGGGCCCGAGCCCGACGCCGACCACCTCCATCGTCTGCTCGTTGGCGCCCGTCCCGACGATGATCGAGTCGCCGACGCGGGCACCCAGCCGGTCGGCCGTCCGGGTGCCGAGGGCGATCTCGTTGACGCGGCGCGGGGCTCTCCCGTCGAGCATCGTCCACTCGATCCTGCCCTTGGCCTGGGTGTAGGCGTAGGCGGGGACGTCGTCGCCGGCGATCCGCGTGGGCGCCTCGGCGATGCCGGCCACGTCGGTGAACCTCGGGTCGAGGGCGAACCGGTTGAGCGACTGGGGCTGGATGTCGGCGATCTGGATGTCACCCGACCATCCGTAGTGCTCCGGTGCCGAGGTGAGCCGGGCGAGGCTCGCGCCGAACGTCGCCGCCGCGACGATGCCGGCCACGCCGAGGACGACCCCTGCCATCGACGACCGGACCGGCACCGTCGAGCGCCCGCGGCCGGGAACGAGGGCGAAGGCGAAGCCGGCGAGCAACGACGGGGTGCGACCGATGCGGCCGATCGGCAGCGGTCGCGGCCGGGCGCGCTCGGCGCGATCGGCCCGCCCGGCGCGACCGGCCGTGTCGGTGGCGTTCAGGAGGAACCCCGCGAACACGGCGAGGGCGCCGGTGCCGATGGTCGACGGCGAGGGATCCCATCCGGGGTGCGGGTCGACCCGCGCGATCGCGCCCGGCGGCTCGGCGAACGCGCCGAGAAGGGCGACGCCGGCCGCGAGCACCGCCGCGATCGCGGCGCCGATGGTGGCCGGCAGGACCCTCGCCAGCGTGCGCTCGCCCGCCGTCAGCCCGAGGGCCGACTCGATCCGCTGGTCACGCGCCCCCGCGAAGTGGTGGCGGACCTGCGCCTGGGTCACCGCCAGGCCGCCGGCGAGGGCGGCGACGATGGCGAACACGAGGAGGCCGCCGACGAGCACGCGCGTGGTGGCGATCACCGGCCGGGCCTCGTCGGTCGCGAACGTCGCCTGGTAGGGCCCGAAGTCCGACAGCCGAGCGGGCTGGGTCGCGGCGAGCGCGTCGAGCCCCCGGATGACGTCCTGACGGGTGGTGCGGGGGGCGAAGCGCAGGAGCGCCTCGTGGGCGCCGGCGAGCGCCTCGCCGTGGGCGGCACCGAACGCCGGCGTCGAGATCACCGGCGTGCGGGCGAGCACCGGCGACGCGCGCACGATGCCGACGACCCGGAACGCGAGCGTCGGTCCGTCGGGCTCACCGAAGCCGGTGTCGAACTGCAGCACCTCCTCCGGAAGGAGCATGCGGAACTTCAGGCGGTCGCCCACACGGACACCGGCTTGCCGCGCCATGGCCTCCTGCACGACGACCTCGTCCTCGGCGTAGGGGTTGGCGTCCCTTCCCTCGAGCACGATGGGGCGGAACACCTCGCGGCGGGCCTCGCGCGGCGTGAGGATCGACACGTACGTCGTGCCGTGGCCCACGAACAGCCCGATCGGCAGCGCAGCCACCGAGCTGGCGGTGACGAACGGCAGCGTGACGGCCTCGGGCGCGATGTCGCGCGGGTCGACGGTCTGGACGATCGCATCCGGGGCGCGCGTCGCGCGCTCGAGCCGGCGCTCGGCCGTCTCGGTGCGCACGAGGAGCGCCCCCGCCGCGACCACCACGCCGCCGACGAGCCCCGCGAGCACGCCCATGGCCACGAGGGCGCGCCACCGGCGCGCCACCTCGTGCCGCGCGATAGCGAGGACGGCTTCGCGCGCGATGGGGGTTCGTGTCACCGCTCACGCCCCGCCGCGGATCCGGTGGGCACGGGCGACAGCCCCGGCACACGACCCCGCACTCGGGTTCCCTTGCCGGGCGCCGAGTCCCACGTGAGGACGCCACCGATGGCGCCGATGCGGTCGCTCATGTTCTGGAAGCCCTGGCCCCCGTGGGCCGCGGCCGGATCGAACCCGGGCCCGTCGTCGGCGACCTCGAACCGCAGCTCGCCGCCCTCGGTCCACGCGCGGATGTCGACGTGCGAGCCGGGCGCGTGCTTCGCCGCGTTCTGCAGCGCCTCGAGGCAGCAGAAGTAGACGGCCGCCTCGGTGGCCGTGGCGTGACGGCCTGCGCCGCCGGCGTCGACCTCGACGTCGAGCGGGCTCCGGGCCGCGGCGGCGCGCAGCGCGGGATCGAGGCCTCCCTCCATGAGCAGCGGCGGGTAGATGCCGTGCGCGAGGTTGCGCAGCTCCTGGATCGTCTCGCGAACGTCGGCGATCAGCTGGTCGAGCATCTTCTCGGCGGTGTCATGGTCGTCGCCGAGCAGGTCGTGGACCAGCCGGAGGTTCACGGCGAGGGCGACGAGGTGCTGCTGGGCTCCGTCGTGGAGGTCACGTTCGATGCGGCGGCGCTCGGCGTCGGACGCGGCGACCAGCCGAGCACGCGACGCTCGCAGCTCCTCGTTGGTGCGCCGGAGGTCGTCGAGGGTCTCCTGCAAGGTGGCGTCGAGCTGGCGGTTGTGGAGGACCACGCCGAGCCGGCGACCGAGCTCCGTCAACGCCACGTCGTCGTCGTCGCTGAACGGCTCGTCCTCGGGCGCGCGCTCCGCGATCACGAGGCCGAGAAGGCTCCCCGACTGGCGGGCCGGCGCCACCCGCACCTGGCCGGGCTGATGACGACCGGCGAGCGAGGGCACCCACAGGGCGAGCCACGCCGAGCCGGCCACGGGCACCCGGGTCAGCGCGGCGATCTCCTCCTCGCGCAGCACCAAGCCCTCGGTGCCCTCGTCGGGCGTCGAGACCACCCGCTCGAAGCGCCGGCCGGCCCGCGTCCACACCTCGACGCGGCGCAGCCCCATCGCATGGCGGAGCGACGTGGCGAGCTCGAAGAGCAGCTCCTCGAGCGGGCCGCCGCGGTTGGCCCGATCGCCGAACGTGCGGACGACCTCCTCCGGGGGCCGTCGCACCCCGCGCGCCAGGAACGCGACGTAGTCGACCAGCCGGCTGCGCACCGGTGGGTAGGCGATGACGGCGAGGGTTCCCGCGAGGATCGAGTACGGCACGAGCCCCCGCTCGTCGGCCCCCGGCCGGCGGCCGAAGACGAGAAGTGAGGCGAGGTGGGCGGCGATCACCGCCACCGCGACTGCGCACACCGTGACCGAGGCCGTGAGGAACCGGCCCGCCTCGCGGCGCCAGCGAGGCAGCGTGCCCGCCGCCAGCGCCATCGGCACGAACACGGTGCCGGCGATCGCGATCGACTCGGGCCACTCGGCGCCGACCACCCAACCGAGGGGCACGGCCACGCCTGCCACCGCGCTGGCTGCCGCGACGCCGGCCCCGAGGAGCTGCAGGCGCTGGCGCACCGCGCCGTGCGCGGCGTAGCGCGCGTGGGCGAAGGGCGCGCCGAGCACCAGCGCGCCGACGACGGCCATCGCGGCCGCACCGGACGCCGGCACGATCCCGGCGCGGATGGTCGGCACCGCGACTGCCGCGCCGGCGACGGCGACGGCCGCGACCACCGTGCGCCTCGCCGCGGAGCCGAGCCGCCCCGTCGGCAACGACAGCTCGACGTAGAGGGCCGCCGCGGGCAGGACGCAGCTCGCCGCGGCGGCGAGGGCGGTCACCGAGGCCGCCGCGCCGGCCACTGCCAGTGCGGCGACGGCCGACGCACCTCCGACCACCGAGCCCAGGGCCCGCTCGCCCCGCACGGCGAGGGCGACAGCGGCGCCGGCCCACGCGGCGACGAGCAGCGCGCCGAGGACCTGCCCCTGGCTCATCCCGCGCCCCCCGCGCCCCCCGCGCCCGACGGACGGGAGCCCGTCGCCGGCCCGAGCAGCCCGCGGGTCATGCCGTCAGCTCGCTGGCCGCGCGCTCGCCGGTGATGCGGCCGTCGAGCATCTCGACGACCCGCTCCGCGCCGTGCGCCACCTCGACCGAGTGGGTGACGAGCAGGATGGTCTGGCCGCCGGCGTGCAGCCGCTCGAACAGCTGGACCACCTCGGCGCCGCCCTCGGAGTCGAGCGCTCCCGTCGGCTCGTCGGCGAGCAGCAGCGTCGGCTCGTTCGCGAGCGCCCTCGCGATCGCGAGGCGCTGGCGCTGGCCGCCCGAGAGGGTCGCCGGTGACGCGCCGGCCTTCCCGAGCAGACCGAGGAGGTCGAGAAGGTCGCGCGCCCGCTCCGACGCCGCCTTTCGGGGAGCGCCGCCCACGAGCGCCGCGAGGGCCACGTTGTCGGCGACCGTGATCCCCTCGAGCAGGTTGAAGAACTGGAACACGATGCCGACGCGGTGGCGACGCAGGCGGGCCAGGTCGTCCTCGGTCGCGGCGGTGACGTCGACGCCGGCAACCTCCACCGTGCCCTCGTCGGGACGCTCGAGCCCCGCGATCACGTTCAGCAACGTCGACTTCCCGGAGCCGGACGGCCCCATCAGGGCCACGAACTCGCCGGCGCGCAGCTCGAGGTCGACGCCGCGGAGCGCGGCGACCGGCGCCGTGTCCGCGTCGAACGTCTTGCGCACGCCGCGCACGTTCAGGACTTCTCCCGCCATCGCGTCGAGGATGGCACGACCGCGGCAGACTTCGACACCATGGATGCCTACGAGGCGATCGTCACCAAGCGCGACACCCGCCAGTACCTGCCCGACCCCGTCTCCGACGACGACCTCGACCGCGTGCTGCGCGCCGCCCGAATGGCCGGAAGCGCGAAGAACGCGCAGGTCACCCGGCTCGTCGTCGCCACCGATGCCGAGGTGAAGGAGCGGCTCGCGGGCTGCGGCGACTTCACCGCCTGGATCGGTGTGGCCCCCGCCGTGCTCGTGTTCGCCGCGCCCAGCGAGACCATCCGCCTCTTCGACATCGGCCGCATGGCACAGAACGCGATGATCGCGGCCAACGCCCTCCACCTCGCGACCTGCCCGGTCACCTTCCACCACCAGGACCGGCTTCGCGAGGTCCTCGCCATGCCCGCCGACCACGAGGCACCGATGGGGGTCACGCTCGGGCACCCCGGCCCGGTGGACGAGGCCCGGCCACGCGCACCCCGAATCCCCCTCGACGAGCTGGTGCACCGCGACCGCTGGTGAGCCCGCCCTGCTCGCTCGCCTGACCGTGTCGCGCCGCCGTGCTACACCGGCGCCCATGCACGAGCTGTCTGCCGAGGAGATCGCCGGCCACACCACGCGGGTGGCCGAGGAGGGCTACACCATCATCGAGGACGCCTTCGATCCGGCGTTCGCCGACGACATCCGCGCCGACCTCGACCGCCTCGAGCGTGACCTCGCCGTCACGCCGGCGCAGAACGTGTTCGAGGGCACGAGCACGGTGCGCATCTACAACCTGCTCGTCCACGGCCCGCTCTACGAAGCCATCCCGGTGGCGCGCAACGTGCTGCCCGTCGTCGAGGGCGTCCTCGACCGCGGCTGTCTGATCTCGTCGCTGTCGTCGATCGTCATCTGTCCGGGCGAGACGGCGCAGCCGATCCACGCCGACGACCAGCTCATCCCGATCCCGAAGCCCCACCCACCAACCGTCTGCAACACGATGTGGGCGATCACCGACTTCACCGAGGAGAACGGCGCGACGCGACTGATCCCGGGCTCCCACCTCCGCGACTCGAACCCGAGCTTCACCAGCGAGTACGACACCGTCGCGGCCGAGATGAGGAAGGGAAGCGTGCTCGTGTGGCACGGGAGCCTGTGGCACGGCGGTGGCGCCAACCGTTCCGGCGACCGCCGCTACGGCATCGCCATGAACTACTGCGCCGGCTACATCCGCCAGCAGGAGAACCAGCAGCTCGGCGTGCCGCCGGAGCTCGTCCGCCGGTTCGAGCCGCGGCTCCAGGAGCTGGTGGGCTACGGCATCTACAACGGGCTCATCGGCCACATCGACAAGCAGAGCCCCCTCCAGCTGCTGGGCCGGACGCCCGAGGGCGGGATGATCTGGGACGCGGCGCGCGCCTGACCTCGCGCTGGTGGATCCTGCCAAGGATCGCGGTCGCCGGGACGTTCGGCACTGGCCCCGACCGGGCGCCCCGACCGATTCTCGTCGGGAGGCGACCAAGGGGACGGCATGCCCGAGAAGCCCATCCGCAAGGTTCGACGCGGCACAGTCGAGCCGAACCTCGTCGACTACGACGCCGCGTGCCGGGACTTCTCCTGGGACCAGGCGCGGGCCCGCCTGCAGGGGCTCCCCGACGGTCGCGGCCTCAACATCGGCCACGAAGCGGTCGACGCGCCGGCGTCGCGGCACCCCGGCAAGGTCGCGCTCTGCTTCGTCGGCAAGGACCGCGCCGAGCTCACCTACGACGACCTGCGCCGGCTGACCAACCGGTTCGCGAACGTGCTCGAACACCTCGGCGTGCGCCGCGGCGAGCGCGTCGCCACGCTCCTCGGCCGCGTGCCCGACCTCTACGTGACCGTGCTCGGCGCGCTCAAGGCACGGGCGGTCTACAGCCCCCTCTTCTCCGCCTTCGGACCCGAGCCCGTCCGCCAGCGACTGGCGCTCGGAGACGTCCGCGTGCTGGTCACGACGCCCTCGTTCTACAAGCGCAAGGTCGCGCCGGTGCGCGACGACCTGCCGAACCTCGAGCACGTCCTCCTCATCGGAGCCGCCGCCCCCGCCATCGTCGGCACGCAGCCGCTCGCCCCGCTGATGGGATCCGCCTCCGACGACTACACGATCGGGCCGACCGACCCCGACGACCCCGCCCTGCTGCACTTCACCAGCGGCACCACCGGCGCGCCCAAGGGTGCCGTGCATGTTCACGGCGCCGTCGTGAGCCACCACGTCACCGGCCTGTACGCGCTCGACCTCCACCCCGACGACGTGTTCTGGTGCACGGCCGACCCCGGATGGGTGACCGGCACCTCCTACGGGATCATCTCGCCCCTCACCCATGGAGTCACCTGCGTCGTCGACGAGGGCGAGTTCGACGCGGAGCGCTGGTACGCGACGCTCGAGAGCGAGGCCGTGACGGTCTGGTACACGGCCCCCACCGCCATCCGCATGCTGATGAAGGCGGGGCCGGCCCTCCCCCGGGAGCACGACCTGTCGAAGCTCCGGTTCGTCGCGAGCGTGGGTGAGCCGCTCCACGCCGAGGGCGTGCGCTGGGGCTGCGACGTGCTCGGGCTCCCGATCCACGACAACTGGTGGCAGACCGAGACCGGCGGGATCATGATCGCCAACTTCGCGAGCAGCGACATCTACCCGGGTTCGATGGGCCGCCCGCTGCCGGGCATCATCGCCGCGGTCGCACGGCGCGACGACGAAGGCAACGTCATCACGAACGACGGCGTGCCCGAGTTCGCCGGCGACGACGAGCGGGGCGAGCTGGTGCTGCGGCGCGGGTGGCCGTCGATGTTCCGCGGCTACCTCGGCATGGACGACCGCTACGAGGCGTGCTTCACGGGCGACTGGTACCGGACGGGCGACGTCGTCCGCCGCGACGCCAACGGGTGGTTCTGGTTCCTAGGGCGCGGCGACGACGTGATCAAGTCGGCCGGGCACCTCATCGGCCCGTTCGAGGTGGAGAGCACGCTGATGGCCCATCCCGCGGTGCTCGAAGCCGGGGTGATCGGCAAGCCCGACCCCGTGGCCGGCGAGGTCGTGAAGGCCTTCGTCACGGTGCGCGCCGGTGTCGACCCGTCGGACGACCTCGCCCTCGAGCTGATCGGCTTCGCGCGCAGTCGCCTCGGCGCCGCCGTCGCTCCCCGCGAGATCGAGTTCGACGACCACCTGCCGAAGACGAAGAGCGGGAAGATCCTGCGTCGCCTGCTGAAGGCCCGCGAGCTCGGTCTCCCCGAAGGGGATCTCTCCACCCTGGAGGTGAGCCACTGATGCTCGTGAGTCCCGCGGTCGACACCGAGCTGGCGGTCCGCCTCCTCGAGCAGATGGTCCGGGTGCGGCGGTTCGAGGAGCGCTGCGTCGAGCTCTACAGCGCGGCCCTCATCCGTGGCTTCCTCCACCTCTACATCGGCGAGGAGGCCGTTGCCGCGGGCGTCTTCGACGGCCTGCGGCCCGACGAAGCCGTCGTCGCCACCTATCGCGAACACGGCCACGCCCTGCTGAAGGGCGTGCCCGCCGGCTCGATCATGGCGGAGATGTTCGGACGGGTCGAGGGATGCAGCCGCGGGCGGGGCGGCTCGATGCACCTCTTCGACGCCACCACGCGCTTCTACGGCGGCAACGGCATCGTGGCCGGCGGCATCCCGGTCGCGGTCGGGCTCGCGCTGGCCGACAAGATGCAGGGCATCCACCGGGCGACGGTGTGCTTCTTCGGCGAAGGTGCGATGGCCGAGGGGGCGTGGCACGAGGCCGCCAACCTGGCGTCGCTCTGGAACCTGCCCGTCCTCTTCTGCTGCGAGAACAACCTCTACGCCATGGGGACGGCGTTGCGGCGTTCCGAGGCCGAGACCGACATGGCCCTGAAGGCCTCGTCGTACGGGATGGCGTCGTGGTCC
>DATAKR010000132.1:0-4115 GCA_036261495.1 Acidimicrobiales bacterium
GCGACACGCCGATCAGGAACCCGAGCGGCGACGCGAGGAGCGCCCTCATGCGACCCGACCGGCGCGACCGGCCTTGTCGATCACAGGAAGGCCGGCGGCCGCCCACGCCTGCATCCCGCCCTCGAGGTTGAGCGCGTCGAACCCGCTGTGCGCGAGCAGCGACGCCGCCCGGGCCGAGCGGTTGCCCGACCGACACACCACAACTATGCGCCGATCCTTCGGCAGCTGGTTCAGCTGGCGCGGGAGCAACGAGAGCGGAAGGTGCCGCGCCTTGGAGGCGTGCCCCGCGTCCCACTCCTGGCGCTCACGCACGTCGAGGAGCACGGCGCCGTCGATCACCAGATCGTTGGCGGCGAGCGGCCCCACACCGCCGTCGACCGCCTTGGTGCTCCGTCTGAACAAACCCACGGGAAACCTCCTGCGTCTCGCAGCCCTAGCGAAACTATACCCCGGGGGGTACCCTGGCGGTAGGCGATCGACCGAGATCGCGCCTAGTAGGAGGACGATCAGGATGTATCGGGACGAAAGCGCCGCCGAGCTCGCGGCCCGCATCGGCACCGACGACGAGCCGTTCCTGCTCGACGTGCGCTCGCCGGAGGAGTTCGAGGAGTGGCGCATCCCGGGCGCGGTGAACATCCCCGTCACCGAGCTCGCCGCGCGCGCCGGCGAGGTCCCGCGCGACCGCGAGGTGGTCACGCTGTGCGCTTCGGGCAACCGCTCGTCGGCGGCAGCCGATTTCCTCTCCCACAACGGGTGGAAGGTCGCCAACCTGCGGGGCGGCATGGCGGCCTGGGGCACCGTGTACGACTGGGTGACGCTCGACTTCGACGAGGCCCGGGTGGTGCAGGTGCGCCGGCGCGGCAAGGGGTGCCTCTCCTACGTCGTGGGCTCGGGGCGCGAGGCCGCGGTCATCGACCCGACGCTCGATCTCGCCGTCTACCGCGAGATCGCCGCCGAGCACGACTGGACCATCGCCCACGTGTTCGACACCCACCTCCACGCTGATCACTTGAGCGGCGCCCGGGCGTTGGCCGAGTCGTCGGGCGCGGTGCTCCACCTGAACCCGGCCGACGCGTTCCACTTCGAGTTCACCCCCCTGCGCGACGGTGATGCCATCGCGCTCGAGGGTGGCGCCACGCTGACCGTCGCGGCGCTGCACACCCCGGGCCACACCCTCGGATCGACGATCTACTTCATCGGCGACCGCGCCGTGCTCACCGGCGACACGCTCTTCGTCGAGAGCGTCGGTCGGCCCGACCTGGCCGAGCGCGCCGAGGAGTTCGCGCGCAACCTGCATCGGTCGCTCGAGGAGAAGGTGCTCGTGCTGCCCGATGATGCGCTGGTGCTGCCTGGCCACTACGGCGACGCCGTCCCGGTCCGGCCCGACGAGCCCGTCTCGGCGCGACTCGGCGACCTCCGCCGCACGTTGGAGCCCCTGCAGCTCGATGAGGAGGAGTTCGTCCACTGGGCGACGTCGCGGACCACACCGCGGCCGCCGAGCTATGTCGAGATCGTCAAGGCCAACATGGGCCAGGCGGAGACACCGGTCGCGGTGCTCCAGCAGATGGAGCTGGGTCCGAACCGGTGCTCGGCGTGACGGCGGGCGAGAGCATCAGGAGAGGTGCGACATGGATCTGCCGGACGAGGTGATCGTCGAGGTCCGCAACCGGCTCCGGCGCGCCGTGGGCCAGGTGCAGGGCGTCGAGCGGATGCTCGAGGAAGGTCGCGACTGCAAGGAGATCGTGACCCAGCTCACGGCGGCGACCAAGGCGCTCGAGCAGGCCGCGTTCCGGATGGTCGCGGCCGGGCTCACCTACTGCGTCGAGGACCCCGACCGGGCGGCCGCCGAGGGCTACGACATGGCTGCCGTCGAGCGCATGTTCATGAAGCTCGCCTGAGCGACGGCGACAGCGGCAAGGTCGTCGCGCCGGGCCCGCGTGGCCCGGTCGACGGCGACGACAGACGACACAGTCCGACAAGGGATGGAGGAAGTGGGATGAAGGCCATCGAGACCACCGTGGACCTCGGGTTCGCAGATGCCGAGGCCGCGGTCCGCGGCGCGCTGGCGGAGCACGGCTTCGGCGTGCTCACCGAGATCGACGTGGCGGCCACGTTCAAGGCGAAGCTCGGCATCGACCGCCCGGCGCTGAAGATCCTCGGCGCGTGCAACCCGGGCTTCGCCAACCGGGCGCTCGAGCTCGACCCGACCGCGGCGTTGCTGCTGCCGTGCAACGTGGTCGTCGAGGATGCCGGCGACGGTCGCACGCGAGTCGCCGCCGTCGACCCAAGGGAGCTGATGCCCGGCGAGACGTTCGCGGACCTGACCGAGGAGGTGGCGAAGGAGCTCGGCGCCGCCGTCGCCGCCCTGGGCTGACCGGCCCGGAAACCTGCCCCTTCGTGCACTCTTGCTTGCCGCGGGCATGACCACCGGCCCACGATGAGGTCGATGGCACGCCCGCGCGGGCACGAACATGCTTCCGAACGGCACGGGGCCGGCCCCGGGCCGGTGCCCGCCGGCGCCCGCGCCCTCGAGGAGGAAGACGCCGCCGCCTCGGCGTCCTCCGGCGTCCTGACAACGGCCAACGCGCTGTCGATGCAGCGCCTGGCCGGCAACCGGGCGGTCGCCGGCCTCGTCGAACAGCGCCGCCGAAACGGCGCCGGCCCCGGTGACCCCGCCTTCGTACCGCTGCAACGCTGGTCGATCGGCGGCGCGCTGCGACAGTTCGGCAGCTGGGTGTCGGGCCTCTTCTCCAAGGGCGGCGACAAGGGTGGTCAGAAGGCGGAGGAGGCCAAGCCGCCCGAGTCGACCGTGGCGGCCGAGCAGCCGCGTGGCGCGGTGCCCAAGCACCCGGCGCCGCCCCGACCTGGGTTCGACCTGGCCGGCGGGCAGGAGATCCTCACCACCGCGTTCGGCAGCGTCAAGAAGATCGTCCCCGGCAAGATCGAGGTGCTCGAACCGGCGGCGTTCAAGGCCGCCTACGACAAGATCTACGGCGCCGGCGAGTACTCGTGGGACAAGTACGTCGTCCCGAAGTACGGCAGCCTCAACGGGTTCGCGTACGACGGCGTGAACTACATCAACAAGGCGTCGGCCGGCCTGCACACGATCGTGCACGAGATGCTCCACAACAACACCGCATCGGACTGGCGTGGAGTCGTGGGATCGCGGTGGGACGAGGGCACGACGGAGGTCCTCACCAAGATCGCCTGCGCCCAGTTCAACGAGCCCGCGCCGACCTGCTACCCCGGCGAGAGCCCCGTGGTCGACGAAGCGATCGCGCAGGGGCTTCCGAAGTCGGACCTCATCGACGCCTACCTCGCCGGCGGCGCCCAGAAGAAGGTCGCCGACTGGGTCGACGCGCACTGCACCCTGTCGTGGGCGAAGGTGAAGCAGCAGATGGAGGCGCAGAACTGGGCGGCGGCGAAGGCCGGTCTCGCGCCGAAGAAGGCGACGCCGCCGGCCAACGCGACGGCGACGCCGCTGCCGGCCACGGCGGGGAAGTGATGGGCGAACCGATCGATCGCGCCGGACTCGTGCAGCAGCTTCGCTCGCAGCTCGCGCCATCGGCCGCCGACGGACCTCTCGACGC
This sequence comes from Acidimicrobiales bacterium, assembly GCA_036261495.1. GTDB lineage: Bacteria > Actinomycetota > Acidimicrobiia > Acidimicrobiales > CADCTF01 > DATAKR01. Next base: position 3,591 of record DATAKR010000132.1, read on the forward strand.
GCTGCTCCACGACCTCGTCGACGACTGGGCGCGGGAGGCCGATCCGATGCCCGACCCGATGGCCGTCGTCCGGTTCCAGCGCGACGACCTCGAGCAGGCGGTCGAGAGCGTCGGCGGCGACCCCGTCGACGGTGTGCGCGCCGCCCTGCTGCGGCGGCGCATCGACCATGTCGGGGCCGCGACCTTGCGCGCCGCCCGGCGCCGGCTCGACGGCGAGGCCGGCCGCACCCCGGACGAGGCGCGGGCGCTGCTCGCCGAGGTCGAACAGCTCGCCGACGACGTCGACGCGCTCCGCGGGCACGCCGGTGCGGCCGCGACCGCCGACGAGCTCCGAGCCCGGCTCCAGGATCCGATGCTCGAGGCGCGGTACGCCGTCGATGGCGGTGCGATGAGCTTTCGTCTGGCTCGGGAGCAACCGGGCGAGGGAAGTCGAACCGCCGATCCTCCGGGCGCAGGCGGGCCGCCGGGCCCGCCCGACGTGCGGCCGGCCTGAGGCCGCGCCCGGTTCAGACCGCGCCGGTTCAG
>DATAKR010000142.1:0-23952 GCA_036261495.1 Acidimicrobiales bacterium
CACCCAGGTGTCGCCGGCCGGTCACCCGGTCGCCTTGCCCGCGTCGCCTCGTGTTCACCCGGCCGCGAGCGCGGCGGCCAGCGCGGCCGGCGCGTCGCCGCAGTCGACGGTGCGCGGACCGACGATCGCGTTCACCGACACGTAGCCCTGCTGGACGATGACCGTGTCGGTGTCGGGTGCGAGCGCTTCGTCGGTGTCGCGCAGCACGAGGTGGAGCACACCGTCGGTCTCACCTTCCAGCACGGTGCGCACGACGCCGAATGGCGCGAGGCGCCCGGTGCGGACGCCACGCACCTCCTCGAGCGGAACATTGGGCACGTTCACGTTGAGCACGGTGCGTCCCGGCGCGGCCGCCGCCCACTCGACCGCGGCCAGGCCGAGAGCGCTCGCCGTCTCGACGTGCCAGGGATCACCGGTGGTCAGACTCACCGCCACGCCGTCGATGCCGAAGTTGGCGGCGGCCAGCGCCGCGCCCACCGTGCCGGAGAACAGCACCGAGCGGCCGGTGTTGCCCCCGGGGTTGATGCCGGACGCCACCATCTCGGGGCGGTCGCCGAACGCGCCGAGGTGCGCCGCCATGACGCACAGACCGGGCGGGCCGTCGACGCCGAACACCGGCACCTCGCGGAGGTCGGGCAGCACCAGCTTCTCGACCTTGACACCGGAGGAGTGCCCCGGGCCGAGCGCCGCGCCGGACCCGCTCATGTCGGTGAGCGGCGCCGCGACCACGACGTCGTGGCCGGCCTCCGCGATGGCCGCCGCCAGCGCCACGATCCCCGGTTCGTGAACGCCGTCGTCGTTGGTCACCAGAACGCGCACGACGCCGACGCTACAGGCGGGTGAGCTCCCCACCGGCGGCGACGATGACGTCGAGGTGGCGCGGATGTGGCGCGCCGGCGAACCGCCGCCGAACGTTGCGTCGCCCGGGCAGGAACGCGGCTGGCCGAGTGCAGAAGTCTTCGGGCAAGGGGGGAGTCCGCCGGCGGAATGCACCAGGAGACCCACGTTGATCCACCCGCCCAATCGCCACTCGGCCCTCGCCCTCGCCGCGACACTCGGCCTCGTGGCCCACGTGATCGAGGTGTTCCTCGAGAACGAGAGCGCGACCAGCACGTGGGAGAGCCCGAACGCACCCCACCTCGAGCGCTGCGGAAGGCCAATGCGTACGTCCCGAACTCCTTCGGCGTCGGTCACAACAGCCTTGCCAACTACATGGCCGCCTGATATGTCGCGTCCGCAGCAGACGCCGGCCCTACCCTGCGCCGGGTGGACGAGGTAGTAACCGTTCTCGATGAGCTGCGTGCCGCTGAGGAGCGTCTTGTCGCCACCGTCGCAGACTGCGACGAAGAAGCGCCGTTCGCTGGGTCCTCGCTTCCGGGATGGACACGCCAGCGTGTACTCACCCACACGGCCAGACCTCACCCGGCGGCGCGGTCATGTGGTCGGTCCCGTGACCGAGGCAACTCAGCGGAGCCTGCAAGCTTTCGACTTGCCTGCCGCGCAGCTGGCTCCTGCCGTCTGACATCTGCCGCCGACAGTCGACGAGCTGGATGTCAAGGACGTGCAGGCGAATGTCTCGCACGGTCCATTGGCGCATGAGGGCACCGAGCGCGATCAGCTGTTCTTGGTAGTTGGGATCGGCGACGGCTGGTTCGAAGGGATCATCGGCTCAGATCCCCTCGCCGCGCTCGCCATAGTCGGGTTGATGACACGAAATGGGACTCCGTACGTACTGCGGAGGCAGACGGAAGGAACTCATGAAGATGAAGGTTGGGGACGGGCCGCATAGGCGGCTCGTGAAATGGTTTACGGTTGGCATCGGCTTGGCCGCGGGCGCCGTCATGGCGACGTGGGTGCTCGGCGCGTCACCAGCGAGCGCAGCGGACACGGCGAAGCCTCCAGCGTTGGAGTTCCCCTGGCAGACGAACCTCGTGCACCGCATCAGCGGCAGCGGCTACGACTGCAACACGCACCACAACACGGGGGCGCAGAACACGTTCGGACTCGACTTCGACTTCGGCACCATCGGAACGCCGGTCACCGCGTCGGCTGCTGGCACGGCGTCCGCATTCACTGACAGCGCCGGGGCGTTGATCATCGACGTCGACCACGGCGGCGGATGGCGAACCGAGTACGTCCACCTGAATAGCTACGCCATCACGATCCAGAACCAGTGGGTCGGGCAAGGCCAGGTCATCGGGTACTCGGGCAACACCGGGATGTCAACGGGGCCGCACCTGCACTTCGCGCTGCTCGACCGCAATGGTGCGAGCCATCCGCCCGAGCCGATGTTCGGCCCCTACCGCGGCGGCGACAGTGGTTTCGGTGCTTACGGCACCGGCACCGGCAATGGCAAGGCGTGCTCGGGCGTCATCAGTCCCGGTTACACGGCGAAGATCGCGTGCCCGACCGGCAGCTCGCAGTCGATGCTGAACCGAGCGCCGACTGATGGCGTCTACACCGTCGCCCAGGACGGCGGCGTGTTCGCCTTCGGCCACGCGCCGTTCCGCGGCTCGATGGGCGGTCAGGCGCTCAATTCGTACATGACCGGGATTCAGCGCACGTACGACAACAGCGGCTATTGGGAGGTCGGCGCAGACGGCGGGATCTTCGCCTTCGGAGCGCCCTTCCAAGGCGGCACGGGGGGGCTGAACCTCGTCGCCTGCATCCAGGGGATGGCGGCGCGGCCAGACAGCGGGTACTGGCTCGTGGCGGCGGACGGCGGCATCTTCGCCTACCCATCGTCCACCCCGTTCTACGGGTCGATGGGCGGGTACGCGCTCAACGCGCCCATCGTCGGTATGGCGGCAACGCCCACCGGAAACGGCTACTTGGAAGTCGGCCAGGACGGCGGCATCTTCGCATTCGGGGACGCGCCGTACGTCGGCTCCCTAAGCGGCGGACTGGCTACCGCGCCGGTTACCGGCGTGGCCATCACGCCGTCCAACCGCGGCTATTGGATCGTGCAGGCGAACGGGACCGTGGTCGCATTCGGCGACGCTGTGAACTACGGCAGCGACACGAGTCCCACGGCGCCCGTCGTGACGATTCAGCCCACGGTCAACGGTGATGGGTACTGGCTCATTCAGTCGGACGGCATCATCGTTGAGAAGGGCAGTGCCGAATATGTCGGCGGGCTGTTCGGGCAGATCAATGGTCCTGTCAACGGCTCGGCCGGCCTTCACGGGATGCCCCCTGGACTGACTGTCACGGCGACCCCGCCCGTCACGGCCGTCTTCCCCGGTACGTCCGGCAACGTGACGATCATGGTCGCCGCGAACCCGTATTTCCAGGGCACGGCGTCGTTGTCGGCATCGGGTGCGCCGTCAGGCATCAGCGTCTCGTTTTCGCCGGGTTCGGTCGGGCTAATCAGAACGGGACCGCGCAGTCAACGTTGAGGATCACGCGAAGTCTCACATCCATTTCGTCATTCACCTTGACCGTGCAAGCATGTGGTAACGGCGTGTGCGGCTCGACCAATGTCACAGTCCATTAGGGAGGCGCGGCATGACGCTCACTGATGCGGAAACCCGCCCGCTCGACGGGCCTTCACAAGAGGGGCGTCGGTCCCGCCGTGGGCTGCTGCTCTCCGCTGCCGCCGTGCTGGTCGCTGTCGGCATGATCGTCGCGGTGGTGGCGATGCGGGGCGGCGGTCGCAGCAAGGTCACCACGAAGCTGGCAAACACGCTCGACACCGCGCCGCCCGACACCACGAGCACCACCGCGGCGAGCACGTCGACCACGGCAGCGGTGACCAAGCCGGCGGCAGCCGCACCTGCCCAGCAGGGAGGGCCGTGCTCGATGCCGACCCCCGGCAGCTCGTACCCCGACGCTCGGTTTGGGGCGGCGTTGGCCGCGACGCCAACCGGGTTCGTGCTGTACGGCGGCAAGGGCGGCGACTTCGCCGACCGCACCGACGCCTACCGGGTGGAGTGCAACGGCTGGGCCAAGGCGGCGATCACGCACACACCGCCCGCCCTCGACGGCGACTCGCCAGTCGCCGTCGCCTACGACCCTGCAATCGGCCAAGCCGTGCTTGTCGGTGGCGGCGCAACGTGGGCGTGGAACGGGTCGGACTGGACGAGCAAGGGATCGGCGCCGCAGCTCTCGTCGGCCCAGCTCGTCTACGACGCGGCTCATGCGCAGCTCGTCCTCGTCGGCAACGGCGACACCATGGAGACGTGGACGTGGGACGGCGCCGCATGGACGAAGCGGGCTGCCAACGCTCCGAGCGGCAGGTCGAGCTTCGCCCTCGTGTATGACGCAGCGCGGGCGCGCACCTACCTGTTCGGCGGCGCCAGCGAAGGCGGCGGCAGCGTGCCCACCGACCTGTGGTCGTGGGACGGCACGAGTTGGGCAAAGGCCAGCCCGGCGCACACCCCGCCGTCCGGGCCGATGACCGCGGCGTTCGACGCGGCGCACAACGTCACCATTGCCTTGGCGTTCGCCCCGAACGGCGCCGCGGAGACCTGGCAGTGGGACGGCACCGACTGGACGAAGCTCTCGACGGCCCACACCCCGCCGAGGCGACTGTTCGGCTCGATGGCGTTCATCCCGGTCGTCCAGCGGGTGGTGCTGTTCGGCGGCAAGGTCAACACCGTTACGCAGCAGCCGGGGCAGATCCCCACGGGCGACGAGCAAATCGTCAACGACCTGTGGGTCTGGAGCGGTACCGACTGGACGCAGCTCCGCTAAAGCACCAGCCAACTGTCCCTCGACACGGCTTCGACCAGGTTTCACGATGCCGCGTCGCGAGCGCAATGGCCGAGGCGTTGGACTTCTCCCGCCCCAATGCGGTTCCGCCGCCGGTCCCGCTCGTGCTCGATCCCGGACCGCATGAGTGCGACGCCGGCACGATGGTCGACCAGGAAGCGTTCTGGGCCGACCTCGCGAGCAAGCCGGAGGTCGAGCGCTGGCGGGCCGTCGCCGGCGTCTGAGAAGGCGCCGCGTCTCCGACGTCCCTGAATCTTCGCCGAGCCGACCCGCGGGCGTCACCAAGGCGTGACCGGACGGCCACCCCGCCGTGTCAACCTGCGCGCATGGCCGTGAGCGTCCAGGCGCCATCCCACGAGGCGACGGGAACCGCGGCCAGGGGTCTGGCGATCTTCGACCTCGACCGCACGATCCTCGCCGGGTCGAGCCTCTCGATGTATGGGCGGGCGCTCGCCGGCGCGGGGGTCGTGCGGAGGTCGCAGGTCGCGCGCCACGCGCTCACGGAAGCGGCCTTCGCCGCGCGGGGCGTGTCGGGGGCGACCGTCGAGCGCATCTGCACCCGCCTCCTTCGCGTCGCCGCCGGGCACGATCTCGCTCCGCTCGTGGAGATCGCCGACGAGGCGGCGCCTTCTATCGCCGCCCGGATGTACCCGGGTGCCCGCCTTCTCCTCGACCAGCACCGGCGGCTGGGCGACCTGGTCGTCGTGCTGTCGGCCAGTCCCGGACCGCTGCTCCGGGCGCTCGCACCCCACCTCGGCGTGCACATGACCATCGGCACGGAGCCCGAGGTGGTCGAAGGCCGCCTCACGGGACGGCTGGCATCGGAGTTCTGCCACGGGCCCGCGAAGGTCCGCCGTCTGCAGGAGACTCTCGGTGGGAGCGGCCTGAGCCACGCCGTCGCGTACGGCGACGCCGAGAGCGACATCCCGATGCTGCAGGCCGCCGGCCGCGCCGTCGCCGTGAACCCGGATCGGCGGCTCCGCGCCGCTGCAGCCGCGGCCGGATGGCCCGTCCTCACCTTCGGCTGAGCGCACCCCGCCGCGCCGGGCGACGCACTCGCTCCGCCGGCGGGCGGGTCACTGATCGCGCTCGGCGGCGATCTCCCGGGCCACGCGTCGGTAGCGGCGCGCGTTCCCTTCGAGCTCGTCGAGGAACTTCTGCAGCCGGTCGAGCTTGTCGTGCACCTGGTCCTGCAGGCGGCGGTTGATGGCGAGCGCCTCGCGCACGATCTCGTCGCGGCGGCCGGTGGGCTGGCCCGACTGCCACTCGGCGCGGAGCCTGGCGAGATCGTCCTCCGCGGCGAGGATGGCGGCGATCTCGTCGAGGTTGAAGCCCATCATCGACTGCAGCTCGCGGATGCGGACGACGCGGTCGACGTCGGCATCGCGGTAGCGCCGGTTGCCGGTGGCTCGAGGTTGCGCCTCGATGAGACCGCGCTCCTCGTAGTAGCGGAGCGTGCGCGTGGAGATGCCCAGCTGGCGCGCGACGTCGCCGATCAGCCGGCCGGGATCGCTCGCCCCGGAGGTCACGCCGGCACCCACTCCTCGGGCTCCGGTGCCTCGCCAGGCTCGGCACCGGCGTGCTCCGGTGCGCCAAACGCGCCGACTTCCTCCGCGTGCACGTACTTCCCGCCACGGAGCCACGACGCCGCCGCGGCGATCAAGCACATGATCAGCGACGCGGTGAACGCGATGCGCAGCCCGTGCGTGAAGGGTCCCGAGATCAGCTGCGGGAAGAACGACTTGCCCGTCAGGTGGGCCGCGTTGGCCGCCGGCAGCGAGTGCAGCGTCGGACCCAGCATCTTCTCCATCGGGTTGTAGCCCAGGAAGGCGGCGAAGAGGCTGCCCACGGGCGGCAGACCGGCGATGGCGTGCGCCTGCGCCGCGGGCACACCGTTCGCGATCAGCCCCTTGTCCATGGTGTGGGGCAGCACGTTGGCCAGGCCGATGATCATCAGGGAGAAGAACACGCCGATGGAGAGCACCTGGCCGAGGTTCATGAACGTCGCTCGCATCCCCGATGCCGCGCCCCGCTGGCTCGCCGGCACGCTGTTCATGATGCCGGTGGTGTTTGGCGCGGAGAAGAGTCCGAAGCCGATGCCGTTGAGGAGCAGCAAGAGCGCGAACACGGGGTAGTCGAAGTCGGCCGGCAGCGCCATCAACGCCGCGAAGGAGACCGCCGCGAGGAGCATGCCGCCCGTCGCGAACGGCCGGGCGCCGTAGCGATCGGACAGCCATCCCGACAGCGGGCCGGCGAGGAGGAAGCCGGCGGTGATCGGGAGCATGTAGATGCCGGCCCACAGCGGCGTGCGCTCGAAGCTGTACCCGTGCAGCGGGAGCCAGATCCCCTGCAGCCAGATGATGAGCATGAACTGGAGGCCACCCCGCCCGATCGAGCCGAGGAGGCTTGCCGCATTGCCCATCGAGAAGGCACGGATGCGGAACAGGTCGAGGTGGAACATCGGATCGGCCACGCGGGTCTCGATCCCGCAGAACGCGAGCAGGAGGGCCACGCCGCCGATCAGCTCGAACAGCACCCACGGGCTCGTCCACCCCATCGTGTGGCCGGCGTAGGGCTGGATGCCGTAGGTGATGCCGATCAGCACGAGGATGAGGCCGGCGGCGAAGGTGAGGTTGCCCCACCAGTCGAGGCGGGCGCGCGTCTTGACCCCGACCTCACGGAGCTTCATGTAGGCCCAGACCGTGCCGAAGATGCCGACCGGCACGTTGATCCAGAACACGAGACGCCAGTGCACGTCGGCCAGGATCCCGCCGACCACGAGGCCGATGAACGAGCCGGCGATCGCCGCGATCATGTTCACCCCCATCGCCATCCCCCGCTGGTCGACGGGGAAGGCGTCGGTGAGGATCGCGGTCGAGTTGGCCATGAGCAGCGCGCCACCGATCCCCTGCACGACGCGCATGATGATCAGCTCCATGGCGCCGGCGGCGCCGGTGCTCGGTGTCAGCGAGAGCGCGACCGACGCGAGCGTGAACACGAGGAACCCGGCGTTGTACATGCGAACGCGCCCGAAGATGTCGCCGAGGCGGCCGAAGGTGACGACGAGCACCGCGGTCACGACGAGATACCCCATCAGCATCCAGAGCAGATAGCCGATGTTCGCCGGCTGCAGCGGATCGAGCTTGATCCCGCGGAAGATGGCAGGGAGCGAGATCAGCACGATCGACGAGTCGAGCGCGGCCATGAACATGCCGAGCGTCGTGTTCGAGAGCGCCGTCCACTTGTAGGACGCAGGGCGTTCGGCGGCTGCGGTCGTCACCGGGACTCCTTGACGTTGACGTTCACGTAAATATACGTGAGCGCCGGAACGCGCTCGCGCCTCAGCGCCGGCTGAAGCGTGCGGTCACGAGCCGAGCCACGAGCGTCAGCACGAGCACGAGTGCGATGAGGGTGAGTGCGGCGCCCCACGCCCGGTCCTGCGCCCCGGTGAACGGGAGCTGCGCGTTGCGGAAGATCTGGGTCGACAGGGCGGTGTTGACGCCGTTGAACACCGACGTGTTGACCGTGCGCGTCGCACCGATCGTGAACAGCAGCGGGGCGGTCTCGCCGGCGGCGCGGGCGACCGCGAGGAGCGAACCGCTGACGATGCCGGGGAGCGCGGCGGGGATCACGACCGAGAGGATGGTGCGCGAGGTGCGGGCGCCGAGCGCCGTGCTCGCCTCGCGCAGCTCGTTGGGCACCAGCTTCAGCACGGTCTCGGCCGAGCGGATCACGATCGGGAGCATGAGGGCACCGAGCGCCAGCGCGCCGGCGAAGGCCGACAGGCCGAAGCGCAGCACCCACACCGTGTAGATGAACAGGCCCATCACGATCGACGGCACGCCGGACATGACGTCGGACAGGAAGCGGATCGCCGTGGCCACACGGTTCCGGCGCCCGTACTCGTTGAGGTAGACGGCGGCGAGGATCCCGAGCGGGATCGACATCGCCGAGGCCACCCCCGTGGTGAGCAGCGTGCCGACGATGGCGGGGCCCATGCCCGGCCCGGGCAACCGGGAGATGATGGGGATCGGCTTGGTGAGGAAGTCGAGGCTGATGACCTTGGCCCCCTGCACCACGACGTACACCACGACGAACGTCAGCGGCACGACGGCCACGAGGACCGACAGCCACACGAGGATCGACGCGAGCCGGTTGCGCAGCCGCCGCCCGGGGGTGACCGTCCGTGTCAGGACCGCAGCGCCGGCGCTCACCTCGCCACCTCGTCCTGGAGTGTGCGTCCGACGACGGCGCGGGCGGCGATGTTCACCACGATCGTCATCACGAACAGCAGCACGCCGAGCCCGATCAGCGCGGCCCGGTGGACATCGCTCGCCTCACCGAACTGGTTGGCGATCACCGCGGCCATCGCATCACCCGGCGCGAACACCTTCGCCGTGATCTGCGGGCTCGAACCGATCACGAGCGCGGTCGCGATCGTCTCCCCCATCGCCCGGCCGAGACCGAGCATCACGGCGCCGATGATGCCGGCCCGGCTGTGCGGGAGCATGGCCGCCCGCACCATCTCCCAGCGCGTGGCGCCCAGGGCGAGCGCGCCCTCCTTCTGGCCGGCCGGGGTCGTCTCGAACACCTCCCGGCTGATCGAGGTGACGATCGGCGTGATCATCAGGGCGAGGATGAGGCCCGCGGTGAAGAAGCTCTTGCCGCTGGCGGGCGGCCCGAGGATCGTGCCCACGACCGGCACCGACCGAACGGACGAGGCCACCGACTCGTAGAGCGGCGCGATCTTCGGCGCCAGGAAGATCACACCCCAGAGCCCGAACACGACCGAAGGGATCGCCGCGAGGAGATCGACGACATAGACGACCGGGCGCCGCGCCCGCCGGGGCGCGAACTCGCTCAGGAACAGGGCGATGCCGACGCTGACCGGCACGCCGAGCACGAGGGCGATCAGCGACGTGAGGAGGGTGCCCCAGACGAACGGGAGCGCCCCGAACACGTTCTCCGCCGGCGCCCAGCGCGTGCCCGTGAGGAACCCCACCCCCTCGTGGGCGAAGGCCGGCCACGCCTCCTTCGTCATCGACGCCGCGATGAGCCCGAGCACGAGGAGCACGAGCAGGCCCGAGGCGAGGCTGATCCAGCGGAACAGCAGGTCGGCGGTGCCCGGAGTGGTCGCCGCGAACGGCGATGGCGCGGGCGGCGTCGGCTCGGCGCCGGGGCTTCGGGTTTCGGTGAGCGTCATGAGAGGCGTTCGGGGCCGGCCCCGAAGAGGCCGGCCCCGTGCACGTTAGCGATGCCGCCTGCCCGTCGTGCAGGCGGCATCGGGCTCACTTGGTCGTGGTGGAAGAACCGCTCGAGCCGGCCGACCCGCCGACCACGATGGAATCGACGGCGGCCTTGGCCTTGGCCTGCAGGCTGGCGGGCAGCTTGGCGTAGTCGACGTCCTTGGCCACGTCCTGGGCGTCGGTGACGAGGTAGGTGAGGAACGCCTTGACAGCCTCACCCTTGGCCTTGTCGGTCTGGTTCTTGTAGACGAGGACCCAGGTCGGCGAGGTGATCGGATAGGCATCGGCGCCGTCGGTCCACAGCGGGTTGTAGGTGAGGTCGGCGTTCACGGTGGCGCCGTCGAGCGCCTTCGAGGCACCCTCGAGGGTCGGCTTCTCGAAGTTGCCGGCCTTGTTCTTCACCTGGGCGAACGTGAGGCCCGAGGCCTTCGCATCGGAGAGGTCGACGTAGCCGATCGCGCCGTCGGTGCTCTTCACCGCCGAGGCGACGCCCTGGTTGCCGTTGCCGGCCTGGGTGTCGGTGGGCCAGTCGACCGTCGAGCCGGCCTTGATCGTCCAGCTGGTCGGCGACGCGGCCGCGAGGAACTTGGTGAAGTTCTCGGTGGTCCCCGAGGCATCGGAGCGATGGACGACGGTGATCGCGGTCGAGGGCAGGGTCGCGCCGCTGTTGGTCGCCTTGATCGCGGGGTCGTCCCACGTCTTGATCTGGCGCGAGAAGATCTTGGCGATGGTGTCGGCGTCGAGCTTGAGGTCGCTCACACCCTTCAGGTTGTAGGAGACCGTGATGGGCGCGGCCACGGTGGGGATGTAGAGGAACTCACCGCCCTTGTACTTGCTCGCGTCCTCGGGCTTGACGAGCGAGTCGGTGCCCGCGAAGTCGACGATCTGGTCCGCCAGGTCCTGCTTGCCCTTGCCCGAGCCGCCGCCCCCGTAGTTGACGGTGACCGCCGGCTGCTTCTCCTTGAACTGCGCGATGGCCGCCTCGTCGAACGCGAGCTGGAAGGTCGAGCCCGACCCGTTCAGCGTGGCTGCCGACAGCTTCGCCGAGGACGCCCCCGACGAGGATGACGAACCCGTGTCGCTGCCCTTGCTGCCGCCGCACGCCGCCCCGACGAGTCCGACGGTCGCGACGACGGCCGCCAGGCCGAGGAGGCGCCGGCGCGAGCGCCGCGCGGCTGTTGCACTGTTGTCGTTTCTCACGAGAACGACGCTAAGGATCCCGCCTGGACGGAAGTTCGCCACCGGGTGACATCCAGGTGAACGACGGGTGAAACTCGGGCGACGGAGGTCGGGAACCGGACAGACCGGAGACGGTGTGTTTGTGCCGGCGGCCCGCGGCGGCGATCATCGGAAGCGATGGCCGAAGCGAACGTCGTCGCCTCCGCACCCGTCCCCCAGGTCGGTGCTGCGAGCCTCACCGACAGTGCCGCACGCCCGGAGCGGGAGGTCGTCTTCGACGTCCGCGACGTCGACTTCCACTACGGCTCCTTCCGAGCGCTCACCGGCGTCAACATCGACATCCGGCGCAACGACATCACCGCGCTGATCGGGCCGTCGGGATGCGGGAAGAGCACGTTCCTGCGCTGCCTCAACCGCATGAACGACCTCATCCCCGGCGCCCGGGTCAGCGGGTCGATCCGCTACCTCGGCCAGGATCTCTATGCCTCGAACGTCGATCCGATCGAGGTCCGGCGCCGCATCGGCATGGTGTTCCAGAAGCCCAACCCCTTCCCGAAGTCGATCTACGACAACGTCGCGTTCGGCCCGAAGGTCAACGGGATGAAGGTCAAGGACATGGACGACGTCGTCGAGGAGTGCCTGCGCCACGCCGCGCTGTGGGACGAGGTGAAGGACAAGCTCAAGCAGAGCGCGTTCTCGCTCTCGGGCGGCCAGCAGCAGCGCCTCTGCATCGCCCGGACCATCGCGGTGAAGCCCGACGTCATCCTCATGGACGAGCCCTGCTCGGCCCTTGATCCGATCGCCACGATGCGCATCGAGGAGCTGATGATCTCCCTCAAGCAGGACTACACGATCGTGATCGTCACCCACAACATGCAGCAGGCCGCGCGCGTGTCCGACACGACCGCGTTCTTCACCGCCGAAGCCGACGAGAAGGGCAACCGCACCGGCCTGCTCGTCGAGGTGGCGCCGACGAACCAGCTGTTCACCTCGCCCGTCGACCAGCGCACCGACGATTACATCACCGGCCGCTTCGGCTGAGCTTCACCACACCCGCTCGTCGGCGTCGCCGGCGTTCATCTCGCCGACCGCGGCGAAGCGCACGCGCTCGGCGATCACCACGGCGTGGTCGGCGATGCGCTCGTAGAAGCGGGCGACCAGACCGAGCTCCACGAGCGTCTCGGGTGCCTCACCCGCGAGCGCGAACAGCTCGCGCAGCAGCCGGCGGTGCAGCTCGTCGACGCGGTCGTCGCCGTCGATCACCACCTGGGCCATCTCCGCGTCGAGCACCCGGTAGCAGCGGACCGCGGCCTCGAACAGGGCACGCGACTCCTCCCCGATCTCCGCGATCGTCGCGCGCACGCCCCGGTCGAGCGACGTTCCCGACATCCGCCCGACGCGCTTGGCGATCGACGCCGTGAGATCACCGGCACGCTCCACGTCCTGGGCGATCCGCAGGGTGGCCATCACGAGACGCAGATCGCTCGCGACCGGAGCTTGCCGGGCGACGAGGTCGAACACCTCGCGCTCCACCCACACGGCTGCGGCGTCGACCGCGGCATCCCGGGCGCACACCTCGAGAGCAGTCGCGGAATCGGCCTCGAGCAGCGCCGTCGTCGCCATCTCGATCGACGCGACGACCTGGGCACCGACGCTCTCCACGCGGAGGCGGAGACGTCCGACGTCGTCGTGGAACGCGCGGCGAAGCTCTGAGTCGCTCACCGCCGGCGCGCCTGCATGGCCGGATGGTCGGCGGAGGCGGTCTCGATCCGCCTCCCGAACACCCGCTCGAACAGCGCCTGCTTGCGACGCAGCCCCCACCGCTCGAGGTCGGCGTCGCCGGCCGTGTGCAGGACGAGCTGGACCCGCTGCTCGCCGACCACGACGTCGACGGCATCGACCTGGCCGCTGTGGCCCCGGTCGAGCCCGTCGGCGAGACGCAGCATGGCGAGGAGTCGGAGCACCTGCTCACGCCGCTCGGACCCGAGCGCCGCCCACGGCTCGAACGACGACTTCGGATCGCTGCGCCGGTGGAACCGCCCGAGCACGGCGAGCACCGAGATCTCGTCGGGCGCGAACCCCCGGAGCCGGCCGTGCTCGATCAGGTAGGCGGTGTGCTTGTGGTGGCTCTCGACCGCGACGTGCTCGCCGATGTCGTGGAGCAGGGCCGCGTACTCGAGGAGGTGCCGGTCGCCGGGCGAGAGGTGGTGCAGCGGCAGGAGCTGGTCGAACAGGTCGGTCGCGAGCCTGGCCACCGCGCGGGCGTGGGCCTCGTCCCACCCGCACCGCCGGGCGAGCCCGAGCACCGATGCCCGTCGCATGGCCTCTGGGTCGCGACTCCAGTCGCTGAGGTCGTGGTGGCCGATGGCGTCGAGGACGATGCCCTCGCGGAGCGCCCACTCGCCGATCGTGCAGCTGTTCAGCCCGAACAGCTTCATCGCGGTCAGGAGCACGAGCGTGCCGGCGGGCACCTGCTCGGCGCGGCGCGGATCGAGGCCGGGCACGCGGGCGCGCGCGGCCGCGGGCATCGACACCAGGCGCTCGTGCAGCGCGGCGACGTCGCGTCGGTGGACCGTCAGCTGGTTGACCGACGTGGGCACCGACCCGGCGCGGGCGCCCTCGATCATCCGGGCCACGTCGGCGAAGGTGCCGCTCGTGCCGATCAGGGTCTTGGGCTCGAACGTGACGACGTCATCCGCCACCGGCCGCAGGACGTCGGCGATGCGGGATCTCAGGCGGCGAAGGTCGCCAGGCGACGGCGGGTCGGCGCGCACGATCTCTGCGGTGAGGCGCGCCGCTCCGAGCTTCACGCTCGTCGACCAGAGCAGCCCCGACGCATCGCCCACCCCGACCTCGAGGCTGCCACCCCCCAGGTCGAGCGCGACCGCGGGCGGGTGCTCGATGCGCACGCTCGCGCGCACCGCGCCGAAGATCAGCCGCGCCTCGTCGCGACCACTGATCACCCGCACCCTCACGCCCGACTCGCTCTCGATGAGGTCGACGACCTCGGCCGAGTTCGCTGCCTCTCGCAGCGCGCTCGTGGCGCACGCGTGGATCTCGTCGGCGCCGGCGCCGTGGGCGATGGTGGCGAAGCGCCGGACGGTGTCGATGGCGCGGTCGACGTGCGCCTCGTCCAGACGGCCGAGGCGGGCGACGACCTCGCCGAGGTGGAGCATCTCCTTCTCGCGGGCGAGCGTCGTGAACGTTCCGTCGGGGTGGGCGTCGACGACGAGGAGGTGGAACGAGTTCGACCCGAGGTCGAGGGCCGCGATCCTCACGGGCGGGTCACGCGAGCGGAGCCTCGTAGGTGGCGACGACATCGTCGGGGACACCGTCCACGACCCAGACCGCGCCCTTCGCGAAGGTGTCGAGCGACGGTCCGTTCACGGCGCGCGCGTGCCCTGCGAGGGCGTCGAGCAGCTCGAGCAGCACGTCGCCATGGGAGCACACGACGACGTTCTCCGACGCGATGCTCCGAAGGAGCGCCAGCACGGCGAGCCCGCTGCCCTCGCGAAGGTCGTCGCGGGTGGACAGCGCCAGCCCGGCCGCGGCGGCGAACGGGTGCACGGTGTCGACACAACGCACACTCGGGCTCGACACCACCCGGCTGACGGCGCGCGGGCGCAGCCAGTCGACGAGGGCCTCCGCTTGACGCCGACCCCGCTGGGTGAGCGGCCGGAGGTCGTCGGCGCCGGTCCAGTCGCGCCGTCTCATGGCGACGGCGTGGCGCACGAGGTGGAGTGTCACGGGCGATCGTCCCGCGACGCGCGGCTCGCCGGTTCGGTGACCGTGGTCGCGACTCGTCGCACGAGGTCGGCGTCGCGCCCGTAGGTGAGCAGCCCGCCGGCATCGGCGAGGCCCACCCACCGGATCTCGTCGACCTCGTCGTGGGGGGTGAACGAGCCTCCGAGCACCCGCATGACCCAGTAGCGCACGACCTTGGGGCGACCGAAGCGGTCGGTGTACCGGACCGGCGGCAGCGCCTCGGCGGCCTCGCACTCGAGCCCGGTCTCCTCGCGGACCGCGCGGAGCGCGGTCGAGAGGTCGTCCTCGCCACCGTCGGCCTTGCCCTTCGGCAACGACCAGTCGTCGTACTGGGGCCGGTGCACGACGAGCACCTCGATCTCCGCGCCGCGGTGACGCAGCACCACACCGCCCGCGGCCCGCACCTCGCCGTGCGCGTTGAGCTCGGCCATCACGCCAGCCAGGACCGAACCTTCTTGGCATCGAGGTCGTCCCACACCTCGCGCCAGGCCGACCGAGCCCGCGCCTGCTCGGCGCGCTCTCGGACGATGAGCTGGCCGGCGACGAGCGCCTGGCCGGACGGCGCGGCGGTGCCCGCCTCGCGCAGCCACCGTTCGGCAACGACGGCGTCGTGCAGGTCGCCCAGCACCGCCTGCAGCGCGGCGGCCCGCTTCGCGAGGCGCGAGGCCCGCTTCCCGACGACGGGAGCGACCGCTTCGGCGGCGTAGCGGACGCGCTTGGCTCGGATCCGGATCCGGTGGAGCGCCTCGTCCCCCGGCTCGTCGGGCAGCGACCCGACGGCCTCCGACAGGTGCGCCCATGGACGCTTCACGACGTCCGGCGCCAGCTCGGCGGCCGGCGCCGCCGCCCGGCACTGGTCGCAGAACGGCGGCCGGGCCCCGGCGACGACGAGCGCCTCCACCAACGCGGCGTACCGGTCGGTGTCGAGTACGGCGACCAGCTCGCGGCGCGCGACGGCCCGCCGGTCCTCGAGCGTGCGGAGGAGCGCGGCGCCGGTCGCGACGTCGGCGCCGGTCAACGAGCAGCAGTGGTGACGGAGCCGGCCGAGCAGCACATCCGCATCACGGACGTGGCCGAGCTCGGCACCGAGCCAGCCGAGCTCCTCCCGCAGGCGATCCGCGGGCCCGTGGTCGAGCAGCGACGCGAACGTGCGGAGGTCGGAGCGAAGCCGGCGCGTGGCGACGCGGGCCTGGTGCACGTCCTCGGGATCGCCGCCGCGGCGCGCGCCGGGTTCGTGCCGTACGAGACGCCGCACCCCGCCCGTGAGGCAGGCGCGCACGAGGTCGCCGGCGGGCGACGAGGGGCCGAGCGCCAGCGGGTCGAGCACCGGCGGCGCCGGGCCGGGCTCCGCTTCGTTCATCGCTCGCCGACGGGCGCCGGCTCGGCGCCCCCACGCGACTGGCGAACGCGCTCGAGCGCGGCGAGCTGCAGGCGGCGATGCGTGCCGCTGCCCGTACCACTCGGCGCGGTCCACGTGCCGTCGGGCTCGAGCGTCCACGCGTTCTCGTCGTCGGAGAGGTTGATGTCGAGCACCTGCTGGAGCCGCGCCTGGAGCAGCGGGTCGTCGACAGGGACGACGACCTCGACGCGCCGCTGGAGGTTGCGCCGGCGGAGGTCGGCGGAGCCGATGAAGTAGGCGCCTTCCGACCCGTTCCGCGAACCGAAGAAGAAGATGCGCGAGTGCTCGAGGTAGCGGCCCACGATCGAGCGCACGCGGACGTTCTCGGAGAGCCCGGCGACGCCCGGCCGGAGCGAGCAGATGCTGCGGACGACGAGGTCGATCGCGACGCCGGCCTGCGACGCGTCGTAGAGCGCGTCGATCACGTCGGGATCGTCGAGCCCGTTCATCTTCAGCACGATCCGGCCACGCTCCCCCGCGGCGGCCTCGTCGCGGATCAGGTCGATGAGACGGCCCTTGAGCGTGGTCGGGGCCACGAGCAGCTTCCGGTAGCTCGTCTGGCGGCTGTAGCCGGTGAGGAAGTTGAACAGATCGGTCAGATCGGCGCCAAGGGCCGGATCCGCGCTCAGCAGCCCGAGGTCCTCGTACAGCCGGGCCGTCTTGGGGTTGTAGTTGCCGGTGCCGATGTGGCAGTAGCGGCGGATCCCGTCCTCCTCCTGGCGCACGACGAGCGCGGTCTTGCTGTGGGTCTTCAGACCGACGATCCCGTAGACGACGTGGACCCCCGAGTCCTCGAGCGCCTTCGCCCAGGTGATGTTGCGCTGCTCGTCGAACCGCGCCTTCACCTCGACGAGCACCGCGACCTGCTTGCCGCGTTCGGCGGCGCGGATGAGCGCCTTGACGATCGCGCTGTCACCCGACGTTCGGTAGAGCGTCTGCTTGATCGCGAGCACGTCGGGGTCGATGGCGGCGCGCTTGATGAACGCCTCGACGGAGGTGGCGAAGGAGTCGTAGGGGTGGTGCACGAGCACGTCGCCGTCGCGCAGCACCGCGAAGATGTCGAGGACTTCGTCGTCGTCGGCCGTGAGGCGCGGCTGGGTGACGCCCTGCCAGGGCTCGTCCTTCAGCTCCGGGCGGTCGAGCTCGTGCACGGCGAAGAGGCCGCTCAGATCGAGCGGACCGTCGATCACGAACACGTCGAGCGGGTGCAGCTCGAGCTCGCGCACGAGCAGATCGCGCACGTCGTCGGGCATGGACGCGTCGACCTCGAGCCGCACGGCGCGTCCACGGCGCCGGCGGCGCAGCTCGAGCTCCACCGCTTCGAGCAGGTCGTCGGCTTCGTCCTCGTCGATCGAGAGGTCGGCGTTGCGGGTCACCCGGAACGGGAACGTTCCCTCGATCTCCATCCCCGGGAAGAGCCGGTCGAGGTGGCGGGCGATCACCTGCTCGAGAGGGACGAACCGCTCGCCGTCGAGCATCACCACGAACCTCGGCAGCAGCGCGGGCACCTTCACCCGGGCGAAGCGGCGCTCGCGCGTCACCGGATCGAGCACGTTGACGCCGAGGTTCAGCGACAGGTCGGAGATGTGCGGGAACGGGTGGCCAGGGTCGACGGCGAGCGGTGTGAGCACCGGGAAGATCCGCTCCTCGAAGACGGCGACGAGGTACTCACGGTCGTCGTCATCGAGCGCGTCCCAGTCAGACAGGCGGATGCCGACGTCGGCGAGCGCGGGAACGACCCCGTCGAGGAACGCCGACGACACGCGGCCGAGCTGCTCGGCGACGCGCTCGCGGATGAGCCGCAGCTGCTGGCCCGGGGTGATCCCGTCCGGCGTCGTCCCGGGGACGCCGGCGGCCAGCTGGTCCTTCAGCGCGGCGACGCGCACCTGGAAGAACTCGTCGAGGTTGGCGCTCCAGATGGCGAGGAACTTGGCCCGCTCGAGGAGCGGCTGCTCCTTGTCCTCGGCCAGCGCGAGCACGCGCTCGTTGAAGTCGAGCCACGACAGCTCTCGGTTGATGTAGCGCTCGTCAGCGCTCATGGACCGACGCTACCTGGGCCCGGACAGATCGGCGCGGCCGTTCGCGTGATGTTCACCTCGGCCTCGGGCGCCGTAGATCGAACCGTCACCTTCGGCCGGTTGGCTTCCTAACGACCAAGCACGGAGGAGACACACATGAGAAGCAGGGTCAAGAAGGCCGCGGTGGCTGCCGCCATCGTCGCCGGCACGGCGGCCGCAGCCGCGGGCGCGACCGGCGCGTCGGTGCCGGCGGGACCGCGGCTCACACCCGTCGCGGGAGCGAATCCCCGCTCCGCGGGCTACGCCCCCGCCAGCCGTCTGTCGCGTGAGCTGGCGCAGACGGTCGTGGCCCAGGGCGCCACGAAGATCGAGAACCCGTCGGCGCTCACCGCCTACTTCGGCTACGACAACGACGTTCTCAACGACCAGGGCCAGCCGGTGATGGTGCCGGCCGGCGCCGCCGGCGAGGCCCAGAAGACGGAGCCCGACAAGAACACCTACCTGGTGTTCGACAACGGCCTTCCCGGTGCGGACCCGGCCTACGCCTACGGCACCCGGTTCCTGTTCCAGGGCCACGAAGCCGGTGCCAAGGACGCCAACGGTGCGGCCCAGGGCTACATCACGCGCATCAACCTCGACGCCGACAGCGACCATCGGGTGACGCTGATCGCCACCCGCGACGACCAGGGGAAGCCGATTCCGCCCGTCGACGGCTCGACCTGGGATCCGTGGGCGAGACGGCTCCTCTTCACGGCGGAGGGCGGCAGGAACGGTGGCGTGTGGGCGACCGACGTCGTCCCCGGCAGCATCGCTCAGGACGTGTCGGGCGCGCTCGGCCGCGGAGGCTACGAGGGCATCCAGAACGACGCCGCCGGCAACCTGTGGCTCGTCGAGGACGTGGGCGGTGCGCCGAAGAAGGACGCGTCCGGCACGGCGACCGCGGCCAAGCGGCCCAACAGCTTCGTCTACCGGTACGTGCCCGCGGTGCCGGGAGACCTCCACAACGGCCGGCTCCAGGCCCTCCAGGTGCTGCGCGACGGGGCGCCGATCACGTACGAGTCGCAGGCGGCGCTCAACGCCGCGGACCAGGTGGCGCTCCACACCTACGGGAAGGCGTTCGCGACCCGCTGGGTGACGATCCACGACACCGCGACCGACGGCGACGCCCCGTTCGACGCCAACGCCGCGGCGAAGGCCGCCCACGCCACCCCGCTGAAGCGGCCGGAGAACGGCCAGTTCCGGCCGGGCTCCCGGTTCACCGAGTTCTACTTCGACGAGACCGGCGACACGAACACGACGAGCCCCGAGAACGCGACCGCCGGCGGTTGGGGCTCGGTCCTGCGGCTCGTCCAGAGCGGCCCGGCGGCCGACACAGGAACGCTCTCCATGTTCTACGCCGGCGACGAGGCCCACAGCGGCCTCGACAACGTCACCTTCCTGTCGCGTGACACCGTCACGTTCGTCGAAGACGCCGGCGACACCCTGCACGCCCAGCGCAACGCCCTCGACTCGGGGTTCGTTTGGGACGTGACCGTCGACTACTCCGACCCGGCCAACCAGCCGGTCCGGTGGCTCGCCGAGGGGCGCGACCCGTCGGCGACGATCGACGCCGGGAACGGCGGGTTCGGCAAGAACGACGGCGACAACGAGATCACCGGCGTCCACGTGTCGGACGGCGATCCGGGCACGGGCGGCATCCTCGGCGCGAAGGTGCCGCAGCTGTTCGCCAACCCGGCGTGGCGGTGGTTCTACACCCAGCAGCACGGCGACAACTCGACCTTCGAGGTCGCCCGCCGCTAGCGGCGAGGCCCGGTCAGGCGCCGTCCGCGAGGAGGGCGGCGCCGACCGCGCCGGCGCCGTCGCCGAGGCCGGCGGCGACGACGCGCAACGGCGACGCGCCGCCGAACAGGCGGCTCCGCGTCGCTTCCTCGACGCGGCCGACGAACGACGGGCCGAGGCGGTCGGTGAGCCCGCCGCCGAGCACGACGAGGTCGAGGTCGAGCACGGTCACGACGGCGGCGAGCCCCTGCCCGAGCGCGGCCACGGCCTCGTCGATGAGCTGCATCGCCACGGCATCACCCTGGGCCAGGGCCTTGCCCCACACGCTCGACGTCATCCGCTTGCCCTTGGCGATCTCGACGAGGAGCGTGTCGTGCCCGTCGGCCTCGAGCTCACGGGCGCGCCGCTCCATCCCCGCCCGGCCGGCGTAGGCCTCCAGGTGCCCGTGGCCGCCGCAGCCGCACAGGCGGCCGTCGGGCTCGACGATGATGTGGCCGATCTCGCCGGCCATCCCGTTCGGACCGCGGCGCATCTCTCCCTCGAGCACGAGGCCGCCGCCGACGCCGGTGCCGACGAACACGCACAGCAGCTCGTCGACGCCGTCACCGGCGCCGCGGCGGTGCTCGGCCAGCGTGGCCACGTTGACGTCGTTGTCGACGACCACCCGCGCCCCGTCGAGCGCGTCCGAGAGGGATGGTCCGAGAGGGAACGCCTCGATCCACCCATGGAGGTTGGGAGCCGCCTTCACCACCCCGGCCCCGGTGTCGATCACGCCGGGAGCGCCCACGCCGATCGGCATCTTCGAGTCACCGCCGAGCTCCTTCACGACCCCGGCGATGGCGTCGACGACGGCGAGCGGACCGCCGCTGACAGGTGTCTTCACCTTGGCCTCGGCCGCGATCTCGTCGCCCTTCATCCGAACGCCGTAGATCTTGGTGCCGCCGAGGTCGATGCCGATCGCCGCCGCCACGTCAGCTCGGGTTCGCCTGGAGCTCCTCCTCGACGACGCCGAGGTCCCAGTCGAGGATCAGGTTCTCGCGCTCGGCGTCACGAACCACCCGCTCCCGGTTGCGACGGAACTGCGGGTCGTGGGGCGGCAGCAGGAGCAGCCGGGCGAGGGCGCGCTGGCGGAACTCCTCGATCACCGTGCGGTCGCCGAAGTCGGACTGCACCTCCCAGTGGGGTGCCACGGGGCCGAGGTAGACGACCCGGACGTGCCCGCGCGGCGGCTGCGGGGCTTCTTCGGTCTGCTGCGACATGGGCCGAGGTTACCGGGGGCGGGTGGGATGCCGGGTGGGGCGGCAGCACCATGCCGTCATCCCCCGGCGGGACGGGTGCCGAGGGTCGCCTGGGCCGTCCTCTTGTCCTGGCCGCGGTAGTAGGTGATCGTCACCTTGTCGCCCGGGTTCTTGGCCCGGATGATGCGGCTGACGTCGGAGCTGGTCTTCACCGGCTGGCCATCGATCTCGACGATCACGTCGTAGCGCTGGAGGCCGGCGACGGCGGCGGCCGAGCCCTGCACGACGTCGGCGATGATCGCTCCGTCGGAGGCACCCGTGTCGACGGAGTCCTTGATGTCGGTCGTCAGGGTCTGGGAGCTGACCCCCAAGAACGCGCCACCCTCCTTGGGCCCGCCCTTGCGGAGCTGGTCGATGATCGGCTTGGCCGTGTCGACGGCGATCGCGAAGCCGAGCCCTTCCGCCACCCCGCGCGTGTTGCCGGTTCCGCGGATCACCAGGGTGTTGATCCCGATCACCTGGCCCGACGCGTTCACGAGCGGCCCACCCGAGTTGCCCTCGTTGATGGGGGCGTCGGTCTGGATGAGGTTGTCGTAGGTGTCGATCGTCCGGTCCTTCGCCGAGATGATCCCCTCGGTCACGCTCGGCCCGCCGGGCAAGGCCAGTGCGTTGCCGATCGCGATGACCTGATCGCCGACGCGGGTTGCCTCCGACGAGCCGAGCTCCACGGTCGGGAGCCCGCTCGCGCCGCGGATCTTCACCAGCGCGAGGTCGTTCTGGGCATCCGAGCCCACGAGGTCGGCGGCGCGTCCCTGGCTCTCGCCGTTGAGCGTGACCTTGATCGTGGTGGCGCCCGAGATCACATGGGCGTTGGTGAGCACCTCGCCGTCGGCGGTGAGGATCATGCCGCTGCCGGCGCCCTGGCCCTCGCTGCCGCTCACGCCGATCGACACGACGGCCGGCTGCACCTTGGCGAGCACGCCCTGGATGTCGAGTGGGGTTCCGGCCAGCTTGGTGTTGGAGCCGGGCTGCGCGGACGAACGGACCACGGCCGTCTTCGAACCGTTGACGCGGTCGGCGATGCCGTAGCCCGCGGCGCCGACGGCAGCACCGATGAGCGCCGCGATCACCGCGACGGCGAGCCAGCCGGGCCCGGTGGGACGGCTGGCCCGAGGGACCTCGGCGGCGCGCGGGGAACCGCCCGGGGCGCCCGGTCCACCGGGACCGCCGAACGGCGGGCCGCCGTAGGGACCGCCAGGTGGCGGAGGCGGGGATCCGTAGGGCCCGATGCCCGTGGGGGGCGGGGGCGGCTCGGTGGGCATCCAGGGCCTCGGCGGCGCGGGATTCGTCGCATTCGCGCCGTATGCCCGGTCGCCGTGGCCCGCGTACGGAGGGTAAGGACCGTCCGGCGGCGAACCCCACGGCATGGGCACCTCACGCGTGTCGTCGGGGCCGCGAGCCGGCTCGGGCGCGGGATCGAGCGTCCAGAGGGGCCGCGCCGGTGGCGCGTGCGGGTCGTCGACGCCCTCGGGCGGCCCCGGGGTCACCGGACCGGCCGAGGACGTGACATCCGGCCCTGATTCCCGGTTCGGGCCCGGCGATCTGATGTAATCGTGGTCGGCCACGGTGAGCCTCCAATCCGACGGCGGGTCCGGATGCGTAGAAGAGGTTGCCGGAACCTTTTGACGTGACCGCACGTCAAAAGGAGAGAGGTGGTGCGGTCATGGATGCTGAGTGGATGATGCGGGGCAAGTGCCAGGAGCACGCGCCCTCGGTGTTCTTCCCCAGCGACGGCGTAGGAGTCGAGGTTGCCCGACAGATCTGCGCCACGTGCCCGGTCAAGGCCGCCTGCCTCGAGTACGCGCTCCGGAACCGCATCGACCACGGCGTGTGGGGCGGGGCATCCGAGCGCGAGCGTCGGCGGATCCTGCGTCAGCGTCGCCTCACGCGCGCCAACCACTGATCTGCGGGCGGCGCCGGCGCCGCCGGGAACGAACGCCCGAGGTGTCAGGCCTCGGGCGTCTTCGCGTTCCGGTCCTCGTCGCGCTTCTCGCCCTCGCGGGCTCCCGCCTCGAACTCGCTCTTGGCCTTGCCGAGCGAGCGGGCGAGGCTCGGCAGCTTGGCGCCGCCGAAGAGGACGAGCACGATCAGCAGGACCACGAGCAGCTCAGGTGCGCCCAGTCCGAACATGTGACTCCTACAGAAGGGCCGACGCCACGAGATCGAGGTCGTCGGAATCGGTCATCGTGAACGGTACCGCTCCGAGCCCGACGATGAGCATCGCGACCCCGAGCGAGCGCCAGCGCTCGGCCTGCTCGCGGACCTGCTCGACGGTGCCGACGAGGCGGCCCACCCGCCAGTCGTCGAGCGTCACCCGGTCGAGCACGCCCCGCGGCGTGCTCCGGTGGAGGCGGTCGAACCGCCGGCGCACGTCGGCCTCGTCCTCGCCGACGAGGGCGTAGAGGCCCAGCGAGCGCGTCAGCGTGGCCGGGTCGCGCCCGGCGCGCTCGCACGCCGCCTCGAGCACGCGGAGGCGCTCGCGGTACGCATCCTCGGTCCACGCCCACACGGTGTTCCAACCGACGGCGTGGCGGGCCGCGACCTCGAGCAGCCGG
>DATAKR010000152.1:0-6208 GCA_036261495.1 Acidimicrobiales bacterium
TAGGTGTCGACGATGGCCTGCCAGGTCCCTTCCGGGTCGCTGATCACGTGCTCGTAGAGCGGCCGTAGCACCTGCACTCCGTGGCGAGCGGCCGCCATGTCGCGTTCGCGGTCGCTCTTCGCCGCCGCGATGCGCGCGTGCCACTTGCGGCTGTCGCACTCGACGGCGAGGAGGGCGTCGGGCAGGCCGGCGTCGGCGCAGCCGTTCACCTGCTGTCGCGTCGGGTACTCCCACTGCGGGACGAGGCGCGGCCCTCCGAAGCGGTCCGGCAGGGCCAGCAGCGCTCGTTCGGCGACGCTGTGCGGCGCCCGGGCGCCGGCGCCGACGAGCTCATCGAGCACCGACGCGAGCATGCGCACCCCGGGCTTCCCTTGCCGAGCGACGTCGATCAGCTCGTTTCCGACACGCGAGTAGGTGGTGAGCTTCTGCTCGACGGCGGCGGTCTCGAGCGCGTGGAGGAGGCGACCTCGTCTCGCCACGGCGGCGAGGGCGACGAAGGTGTACTCGACCGTGGTCACGAGGAGCCCGTCGATCAGCTCGACCTTGACGATCCACGGGTCGCGCGTCTGGTGGATGGTGGCGCCGGCCACGCGGCGATGCCGGCCGTGCGGTACGAGGAACACGAGTGGGCCCGCCGGGAACGCCGCGAAGGAGTGGAGGGCGGCCGCCGCCTCGTGTGACACCGCGGCCCACCCGCGCAGCGTGTGCCGGGCGACCCACAGCTGTTGGAGGTACGACGGCGTTGCGGCCGGATCGACGTAGGCGTTCTCGCGCGGGCGGAGGAGCGTCCCCTGCTGGACTCGATGGTCGAGCAGACGCTGGCTGGCGCCGGCGGCGAGCAGCTGGTCGCCGCTCGCGGTGCCGGCTTGAGCGGCCATGAGCGCGGGCCGCACGTACTCGAAGCGCCGGTTGGTCATCCTCCGACTTCAGCAGCCCGGTGTGACAGTCTCCCCGCCCACCGAGATCTGGAGTGCCAGAGCCACGCAGCTCGTGGCCGTGGGACTCCAGAACGTGCAGCCGGCTCCGACGGCGCAGCCGCCGCCGGCGGCCGCGGCCGGCGGCGGCTACAGCGTCTCGGCGAAGGAGACCTCGCCCTCGCCGCGGAGGACGTTCTTCAGCAGCTTCCCGGACGGGTTGCGGGGCAGCTTCTCGGTGGTGAACTCGACGTAGGCCGGCACCTGGAAGTTGGCCAGCGTCTCGGCCACCCACGACTTCACCTCGTCGGCGGTCAGGGCCGAGCCGGGCTCCACCTGCACCACCGCCTTCACCTCCTCGCCGAGCGAGGGGTGGGCGACGCCGATCACGGCGGCGTCGAGGACCTGCGGGTGCTCGACAAGGCGGTTCTCGATCTCGACGCAGTAGACGTTCTCACCGCCGCGGATGATCATGTCCTTGGCCCGGTCGGTGATGTAGAGGAAGCCGTCGGCGTCGAGGTGGCCGACGTCGCCGGTGCGCAGCCACCCGTCGGCGGTGATCGTGTCGGCCGTCGCCTCGGGCTTGCGCCAGTAGCCGGGCATCACGTGCGGGCCCCGGATCTGCACATCGCCCGTCTGCCCCGGTGCCAGCTCCTTGTCGCCGTCGCCGACGATGCGGATCTCGACGATCGGCATGGCACGGCCCACCGAGTCGGGCCGCTCCTCGTTGTCCTTGCCGCTGTTGACGGTGACCGCGGAGCTCGACTCGGTCAGGCCGTAGGCGTTGCCGGTCGACGTGACGCTGGGGAAGGTCTCCCTGATCATCCGCTGGAGCTCGGCGGCCGACGGGGACCCGCCGTACGCGATCGTCTGCAGCGACGACAGGTCGTAGTCGTGGCGGGCGGGGTGCTCGACCACGCGCCAGATCATGGTGGGCACGGTCGCCCACACGCTGATCCTCTCGTCCTGGATCAGCCGCATCGCCTTCTCGGGCTCGAACTTGCCGACCGGGATCACGACCTTCATCCCGGCCACCATCCCGGTGACGAGGTTGGAGTGGCAGCCCGAGACGTGGAACAGCGGCGAGGTCAGGAGCGACGCGGCCTGCGACGCACCCCCTTCGCCGCCCACCTGCAGGCCGGTGCCGCTGACGAGCGAGCCGGCGACGGCGTTGTAGATCGTCGCCTGGAGGTTGGCCACCATCGAGCGGTGCGTCGAGATCGCGCCCTTGGGCCGGCCGGTCGTGCCGCTCGTGTAGAAGATGACCGCGTAGTCGTCCTCGTCGATCGGGGTGTCGGGGAGGGGCTCGCCTCGCCGGGCGAGCAGCTCGTCGAACCGGTGCACCCGCTTGTCGTCGGCGAGGCCGACGTCGGCCGGGTCGCAGTCGGCGAGGAACACCGCCTCGAGATCGGGGAGTCGATCGAGGTCGGCGGCGATGCGCTCGATGCGGCCCCGGTCGGCGACGAGCACCTTGGCGCCGGAGTCCTCGAGTCCGTAGAGGATCTCGTCGGCCTTCCACCACCCGTTGAGCCCGACGAGGATCGCCCCGAGGTCGACGGTCGCCCAGAACGCCAGGCACCACTCCGGGTTGTTCGCCGAGAGCACCGCGACGCGGTCGCCCTTCTCGACCCCGTACTCGTCGCCGAGCGACGCCGACACCGAGTTCGCCTCGTCGATGAACTCGCCGAACGACAGCCGCCGGTCGCCGTAGACGAGGAACGTCTCGTCGCCCCGGCCCTGGGCGAGCGCCGGGATCTCGCGCAGGCTGTGCATGCGCTGCGCGAACACCTTCATCGGGATCCCGCGGACCTCCTCGGTGGTGACCGCGAAGGGCCCGCCGGGCCCGGTGAGCATCGCCTCGACTTCTCGGCTGGTGGGCATCGGGTGATTAGATCAGCCCATGTCGAAGGTCGCTGTCCACTTCAAGCTCACCGCCCAGCCCGGCAAGGGCGACGACGTCGTCGCCGCGCTGAGCTCGCTCTACGAGGGCGCGCTCGATGCGGAGCCCGGCACGCTCGTCCACGTCATGCATCGCCAGAAGGACAACCCGGACGTGATCGTGTTCTACGAGATGTACACCGACGACGAGGCGTTCAAGCTGCACGGTCAGGGCGAGGCGCTCAAAGCCGTCGGGCCGAAGCTGGCCGGGCTGCTCGCCGGCGCGCCGGAAGCGATGCTCCTCGAGGTCGTGAACGGCAAGGGCGTCGAGGTCTAGCCCCGATCCTCACCCCCGTCGAGCCTCACCACCGTTCGACGAGGTAGTCGATGCAGCGCGTGAGCGCGGCGATGTCGTCGGGCTCGATGGCGGGGAACATCGCGATGCGCAGCTGGTTGCGCCCGAGCTTGCGATACGACTCGGTGTCGACGATGCCGTTGGCGCGCAGCACCTTGGCGAGCGCGCCGGCGTCGACGGCGTCGTCGAAGTCGATCGTGCCGACGACGCGGCTGCGCTCGTCGGGCTTCTCCACGAACGGCCGGGCGAACGACGACGCGTCGGCCCAGCCGTAGAGGTTCTCGGCCGACCGGTCGCAACGCGATGCCGACCACTCGAGACCGCCGTGGGCGGTGAACCACTCGGTCTGGTCGGCGAGCAGGAACAACGTGGCGAGCGCCGGCGTGTTGTAGGTCTGGTCGAGGCGAGAGTTGTCGAGGGCGGTCTTGAGGTCGAGGCCGCCGGGGATCCACCGGCCCGACGCCGCCAGGCGCTCGATGCGCTCGACGGCGCGCGGCGAGCACAGGGCGATCCACAGCCCGCCGTCGCCGCCGAAGCACTTCTGGGGCGCGAAGTAGTAGCAGTCGAACTCGGTGGCGTCGACGCGCAGCCCGCCCGCCCCGGACGTGGCGTCGACGAGCACGAGTGCGTCGTCGTCGGCACCGTCGGGCCGGCGGATCTCCATCATCACGCCGGTTGACGTCTCGTTGTGGGTGAGCGCGTAGGCGTCGATGCCGGCGTGACCCTCGGCCTCAGGGTGGGTGCCAGGGTTCGACGGGATGACCTCGGGGTCGTCGAGGAACGGCGCCGCCTTCACCGCGGCGGCGAACTTCGACGAGAACTCCCCGAACGAGAGGTGCTGGCTGCGGTGGTCGATGATCCCGAAGGTCGCCGCGTCCCAGAACAGCGTGGTGCCCCCGTTGCCGAGCAGCACCTCGTACCCGTCGGGCAGCCCGAACATCTCGGTGAGCCCGGCGCGGATGCGGCCGACGACCGACCGGACGCCCGGCTGGCGGTGGCTGGTGCCGAGGTACGAGCGGGACGCGTCGGCCAGTCGCGCGACGGCCTCCGGCCGCACCTTCGACGGGCCGGATCCGAAGCGACCGTCGCCGGGGAGGAGGTCGGAGGGGATGCGAATGTCGGGAAGGCCGTCAGCGCTCACTGTGCCAGCATGGCAAACATGGAGCGCATCTCCCGCCGGATAGCCGCCATCGCCGAGTCGGCGACGATCGCCGTCGACACCAAGGCCAAGGCGCTCAAGGCTGCAGGCGAAGACGTCATCGGCTTCGGCGCCGGCGAACCCGACTTCCCGACGCCCGACCACATCGTCGCCGCCGCCGCCGTGGCCTGCCGCGACCCGAAGAACCACAAGTACACGCCGACGCCGGGGCTTCCGGCACTGCGCGAGGCGATCGCCGACACGACCCGGCGCCAGTCCGGCCTGCCGGTCGATGCCACCCAGGTGCTCGTCACCAACGGCGGCAAGCAGGCGGTCTACGAGGCGTTCGCGACGTTGCTCGATCCCGGTGACGAGGTGCTCGCGCCGGCGCCCTACTGGACGACCTATCCCGAGGCGATCGCCCTCGCCGGCGGAGTCACGGTCGAACTGCCCACCGACGAGACCACCGGGTTCAAGGTCGACGTCGAGCGGCTCGAGGCGGCCCGCACCGACCGCACCAAGGTGCTCCTGTTCGTGTCGCCCTCGAACCCCACCGGCGCGGTCTACGACCGCGACGAGATCGAGGCGATCGGCCGGTGGGCGGTCGAGCGCGGGATCTGGGTCGTGACCGACGAGATCTACGAGCACCTCGTGTACGGCGAGGCGTCGTTCCACTCGATGCCCGCCGTCGTGCCAGAGCTCGCCGACACCTGCGTCGTCGTCAACGGCGTGGCCAAGACCTACGCCATGACCGGGTGGCGGGTCGGATGGCTGATCGCGCCGGCCGACGTCGTCAAGGCCGCCGGCAACCTCCAGTCGCACCTCACCTCCAACGTGGCGAACGTGAGCCAGGCCGCCGCGCTCGCGGCGCTCACCGGCGATCAGGGCTGCGTCGCCGCCATGCGGGAGGCGTTCGACCGCCGGCGCCACAAGATCGTGGAGCTGCTCAACGAGATCCCGGGCGTCACGTGCATCGAGCCCGGGGGCGCGTTCTACGCGTTCCCCTCGCTCAAGGGCCTTTTCGGCAAGGAGCTGGCCGGCCGGACCGCATCGAGCACGCTCGAGCTGGCCGAGATCGTGCTCGACGAGGCCAAGGTGGCGTTCGTGCCGGGCGAGGCGTTCGGCGCCCCCGGCTACGGCCGCTTCTCCTACGCGCTCGGCGACGACGACCTGGTGGAGGGCATCACCCGAATCCACAAGCTCGCCGCCGGCTGATCGACTGGGCGCCGTGCCCCCCGCCAAACGACGAACCGCATCGCGCTCTCCGGCGCGACCGGCCGGCGCGACGAGATCGCGCCGGCGCGCGCTCGAACGCCGGCGCGACCGCCGCCAGCTCGTCACCCGGCTGGCGTTCGCGCTCGTGGTGCTCGTGCTCGCAGGATTCGCCTTGTTCCGGGCGGCGACCTCGTCGGACTCCGGTTCGACCGCGACGAGCACCCCCGGGACGACCTCCGCCGGCGGCAGGTGCACCGCCGACACCCGCTTCGATGCCGGCGACGGCACGGTCGGCAACGACCACGTCTACAAGGTCGACCCGCCGGCCGGCGGGCCCTACGCCAAGGACTCGACGCCGCCCGGCTTCTACACCGACGGGAAGCCGGTGCCCACCGATGCGGAGCTCGTGCGCGCGATGCGTCGCGGGTTCACCGTCCTCTGGTACCGCACCGACCTCACCGACGGCCAGTTCGAGGTGATCGGCTCCCTCTCCGACCAGGTCGGCCGCGACATGATCCTCGTGCCCCGCCGGTCGCTCGGCGGGCCGGTGGCCCTCACGGCCTGGCACGCGCGGATGCTCTGCCACGCGGTCGACGCGCCGGCGATCCAGACGTTCGTCAAGGACCACCGCGACAAGGGCCCGGAGAAGGGCTACCTCTAGCCGAAGGCGTTGGCCGCGAGGTCGACCACGAGCAGCACCAGCACGAC
>DATAKR010000171.1:0-9002 GCA_036261495.1 Acidimicrobiales bacterium
ATGAAGATCGGCAACGACTCGAGCGACGTTCCCGAGGTCGGCGCGGCGTAGACGACGTGCTCGAGCGTCGGCGCGAAGTCGACGGACGCCTCCGGCGCGACGGACGCGACGAGCGCGCCCGACCACGCGCCGCCGCACACCACGGCCACGTCGGCCCGGATGACGCCGGCGGATGTCGTGACCGTCACGCCGGCGCCATCGTCGTCGATCATCGACACCGCGACACCTTCCCGGATCTCGGCGCCCCCGTCGGTTGCGGCGCGCGCGAGCGCTGCGAGGCATCGGTCAGCAAGGAGGACCCCGGAGTCGGGCTCGTACAGCGCGTCGCCGCGCGGTCGGAAGCCAGGGAACCGGCGGGCCACGGCCTCGGCGTTCATCCACTCCACGCGCGACCCGGCGGCCTCCAGCGCGTCGTGGAGCGGGC
Organism: Acidimicrobiales bacterium; assembly: GCA_036261495.1. GTDB lineage: Bacteria > Actinomycetota > Acidimicrobiia > Acidimicrobiales > CADCTF01 > DATAKR01. The sequence continues at coordinate 425 of DATAKR010000171.1, forward strand.
GGAGATCGGCGCCGAAGCTCAGCTGGGGCCACGGCAGCAGGAGGTCGACGCCGGCGAACGCTTCGAGCTCCTGCCAGCGGCCTCTCGCGAGGCGCGCCATCTCCACGTAGAGGGGATCGGCGTAGCCGAGGCGGAAGATGCGCGAGGACCCCTGGGAGCCGCTGCGCCGGTGGCCGATGGCCGCCTGTTCGAGCACCACCACCTCTCGGCCTCGGCCGGTGAGCGACGCGGCCGCGGCGAGACCGAGGAGGCCGGCGCCGACGATCACCACGCCGGCGCGCTCGTCGGTCACGACGCGCCGGCGGCGTCGAGCACCTTCCGCAGCGTGTCGACCGTGGGCATCGCGACGATGGCGCCGAGCGCGTCGACGGCGATGGCGTCGAGCAGCCCGTGGAGCCGGCTGGCGTCGATGCGCACCGGCGTGCCGGCCGCCGGCGGGCCGAACGTCGGCTTGAACCAGCACGTCCGCTCGTCGTAGCGCTCGCACGTGAGCGGCCGCTCGGGGCGCCCGTACACGCCACACCTCGTGCCCTCGAGGTGGCGGCATCTTGTGTGCACCACGAGCGACCACGCATCGTCGGCGATCGCGACCTCGACACCGGGGAAGCCGAGCAGGTAACGGATGTGGTCGAGCCCGCCGACGCCGGTGGGAACGTCGAGTGGGAAGGCGACGGTGCTGCAGCATGGCGCCGCGCACCCGTCGCACGGCGAATCGGTGAGCATCGCCAGCGCCGTGCGGGAGCCGGTGCCCTGGTCGGCGGCGGACGTCGACGGTGCGGAGGGCGCCGGGGCGACGGGCCACTCGGTCCGCGGCGCGTCGGGCTCCAGCGGCAGCGTCGCGAGGAGCGAGTGCAGCGCCTCGCCGGTGGGCATCTCGACGATGATCCGCTCGTCGTCGAACCGCACCGCGTCGACGATGGCGTCGAGGCGCCGGCGGTCGATGCGCACGTGCTCGGCGGTGAGCCCCGGGGCGGGCAGCGCTCGCCGGTACCAGCAGTCGTACTCGGAGTAGGTGACGCACACGACGGGCTGGGCCGGCGTGCCGTGCACGGTGCACCGGCCCTCCGGCGACAGCATCCGGCACCGGGCGAGGAGATAGGCGCTCCAATGGCCCTCGGCGTCGATGCCGAGCTCGATGTCGTCGAAGTTGAGGAGGTACTGCGCGTAGTCGAGCTCGTGCAGCGTGCGCACCTCGAACGAGTGCAGGCGGATGCGGTTGCAGCAGTACGCCGCGCAGCCGTCGCATGGCGACACGCGGGCATCCCGCAACGTCAGCCGGGCACGGTCGGTGAGCACCTCCCGACTGTGGAGGCCCACGACGGGCCTGTCAACGCCCGGCGACGGGCGCCGGCCGGCATCGTGCGCGGCGCGGGTGCGAACATACCGCCATGACCGACGCGCCTCCCGAGATCGTCGCCTCCGAGTACGCGGCCGTCCGCCGCCGCGTGCGGGCTCTCGTCGAAGACCTGCCGCCCGACGACCTCGGACGGGCCGTCCCGGCGTGCCCGAAGTGGACGGTGCGCGACGTCGTGGCGCACCTGGCCGGCGGGGCCGCCGACGCGGCGTCCGGCAACCTCACCGGCGCCGGCGGCGAGGAGTGGACCGCTGCCCAGGTCGAGGCGCGGCGCGACCGGCCGGTGGCGGAGATCCTCGACGAGTGGGACCAGGTCGCCGAGGGATTCGAGCCCCGGCTCCCCGACATGGGGATGCTCGGCACGATCTTCCTCGCCGACGCCATCTCTCACGAGCTCGACATCCGCGGCGCGCTCGGGTCGAGGGAGATGCGCGATGCCCCGGCCGTCGACGTCACCGCCGCCTGGTTCGCCGGCATGCTCTCGGAGCGGGCGGCGAAGGCGGGACTTCGCCCGCTCACCGTCAGGGTCGCGGACCGCGCTCACGACGCCGGCGACGGGCTGACCGACGGGGTCGTCGTCGAGGCTCCCTCGGCGTTCGACCTGCTGCGGGCGGCCACGGGGCGGCGCAGCCTCGACCAGATCCGCGAGTGGGCGCGGGGTGACGACCTCTCGGAGCACGCCGAGGTCGTGAGCGTCTTCCCGCCTCGCCCCGATCCGCTGGTCGAGTGAGCACGCCCTTGTCGGGCCGCCCACGAGAGCGCAAACTACGTCCATGTCATTCGGTGGCGGCGGAGCGATCGTCGGGCGTCTCGTCTGGATGCTGGTGCCATGGCGCTGGCGCCGGCGGGCGCGGTTCACGGTCGTTGCCGTGGTCGTGGGCGTGATCGCCGTCGCGGCGACGCAGCCGGCGCTCCTCCGCGACGCGTGGAGCGAGATCTCCGGCGGCGGGCGGCGGCTCGACGGACCGGTCACCCTGATCCCCACCCACCTCGAGCCGGCGCCCTCGGTTCCCGCGGGGCGGTGAGGTCGGTGCGCGAGCTGCGCGCCTGCGCACGCCACGGCCACGTCACCTACCGTCCCGACGAGGCCGACCTGCGGGAGCGACTCCGGGCCGACTCCGCCGTCGGCGAGCTGTGGCGGTGCTTGCGGTGCGGCGACTTCGTGGGCGGCCCGCCCACCGGTGCCGGCCCGGCGGACGAGGCGCCGGTGCCGCCCCGCGGGAAGGCCCTCCGCCAGCTGGCGATCCTCCGGCTCCTCGCGGTGGAGCGGGTGCTGCGCGGCCTCGTGCTCGTGGGCGGCGCCTACGCCATCCTCCGGTTCCGGTCGTCGCAGGCGACGTTGCGGCGGCTCTTCGCGCAGGATCTCCCCGCGGCGCGCCCGCTCGCCGACCGCTTCGGACTCGACCTCGACCACTCGTCGCTCGTCAACCTCGCGCACCGAGCGCTCACGACGAAGCTCTCGACCCTCACCGTGCTCGCCGCAGTGGTCGCCGCCTACGGCGCGCTCGAGCTCGTGGAGGGGGCGGGACTCTGGCTGGTGCAGCGATGGGCCGAGTACCTGACCGTCGTCGCCACGGCCGCGTTCCTCCCCCTCGAGATCCACGAGATCGCCACTCGCACGACGCTCGTCCGGGTCGGTGCGCTGGTGCTCAACGTGGCCGCGATCGTCTACCTGCTGATCGCCAAGCGGCTGTTCGGGCTGCGGGGCGGGCGCGAGGCGTACGAGCGCGAGCTGCGCGGTGAGGCCCTCCTCGAGGTCGAGGCGGCCGCGCTGGCGCCGGCGCCCGACCCGCCCGACGGCGCGCACCGGGCAGGGCCGCTCTCCGTCTGACAGGATGCCGCCGAGACCACACGCCGATCCGGGGGGATGAGGCATGAGTGCACGGGAGACCGCGGCTCGCCACGCCGAGGGGCGAGGAGCATGACGATCGCCGAGGAGGTCCGCGGCTGGCTCACCGAGAGCTGGAACGACGACCTCACGCTGCGGCAGTGGTGGGAGCGGCTGGCCGCCGCCGGCTGGGCGTTCCCGACGTGGCCCGACGGCTACGGCGGGCGGGGGTTGTCGCCCGCCGACGCGCGCGCCGTGGGCGATGCGCTCACCGAAGTCGGGGCCATCGCCCCGCCGGCGGGGCTCGGACAGATGATGGGCGCGCCGGTCGTGCTCGACCACGGCACCGACGAGCAGCGCGACCGATGGGTGCGCGACCTCGCTGCCGGCCGCGAGTCGTGGTGCCAGCTGTTCAGCGAGCCGGGAGCCGGCTCCGACCTCGCGAGCCTCCAGACGCGGGCGGTTCGCGACGGCGACGTCTGGATCGTGAACGGCCAGAAGGTCTGGACGTCGGGAGCGCGCACCGCCGATCGCGCCATGCTCGTGGCCCGCACCAACCCCGACGCGCCCAAGCACAAGGGCATCACCTACTTCATCATCGACATGGATCAGCCGGGCATCGACGTGCGGCCGCTCAAGCAGATGGACGGCGGCGCCAGCTTCAACGAGGTGTTCATCACCGACGCGATCGTGGCCGACGACTGCGTGATCGGGTCGGCCAACAACGGATGGATGGTCGCGGTCGCCACGCTGGCCTACGAACGACAGGGCATCGGTGGCCGAGGCGGGGCGGGGATCATGGCCGGCGCGCCCGGCGAGAAGAACGGCCTCCTCGATGTCCGCGTGGGCGAGCTCAAGGACCGGGCGCGGCGGGCGAGGGGGGAGCAGGCGGCGATGCAGGCCGCCACCTCGAACAAGGCCGCCTTCGAGCTCGCACGCGAGTTCGGCCGCGACACCGACCCGGTGATGCGCCAGGAGATCATGAAGTACCACGTCCTCGGTGAGGTCCACCGGATGAACCTCCAGCGGGCGCGCGCCGCGGCGCAGACGGGGAAGAAGCCCGGGCCCGAGGTGTCGACGGCGAAGCTCATGACGTCGCGCCTGGCCCACACCGCCCGCGACGTCTTCCTCGGCATCGAGGGTGCGAGTGGGATGTTGCTCGGCGACGACGCGCCTCACGGCGGTCGCTACCAGCAGGTCGGCCTGCGTGCCCATGCGTCGTCGATCGCCGGCGGCTCCGACGAGATCCAGCGCAACATCATCGGCGAGCGGGTCCTCGGGCTTCCGAAGGAGCCGCAGGTCGACCGCGACGTCCCCTTCCGCGAGCTGCGCGTCGGCACCCAGACCACGCGCGACTGACATCGGGCCGCGCGCTTCCCGCGGTGGCGGGCCGTAGCGTGCCGACGGTGGACGGGCGAGGCGAGGTCGCGCTTCGGGAGGAGCTGCGGGGTGGTTGCCTCGACCTCGCGGCATGGTGCGGCGCCGTGCGCCTCGCGACGGTCGTGGTCGAATCGACGGCGCCGGTGTTCGCGTGCCGAGTGGGCGTCGACGCGCCCGGCGCACTCGACACCGCGCTCGCGGCTTCACTCGTGAGCGCCGTCGCCGCGCGGGCCGCCGCCGCCGGCTGCACCTCCGCCGAGCTCGACGTGAACGACCTGGTCGTGCGAGATGCGGTGCGCCGGGCCGGGTTCGAGGGGCCTCTGCGGACACCGCTCCACGGCCGGGCCGGGCCGGCGGCGGCCCGGTCGACCGGCGGCGGCAGCCTTCCCGATGCCGTGGCCGCGCTCGTGCCCGACGTGAGGGTCGCACTCAACCGCAGCCGGCTCCGCAGGGTCCTGCGCAGCACGATGTTCGGGCTCGGACCGAGCCGCGAGCTGGAGGTGACGCTCGCGCCCGGCCGGCGGCCGCTGCGGGTGGTCACCCCCGACGACCCCGACCTCCTGGCCGAGGGTGTCGCTCTCGCCGTCGACACGGCGCGCGACGTCGACGCCCGCTTCGCACCGTGGAGCGAGCACATCCGCGTGCTGTCGTTCGACTACTCCGACCACGGGATGCGCACCGGGCGGCTCGGCGGCCTCGCGCAGCAGCAGGCCGCGATCGTGCACCTCAACGCGTCGTACGTGCTGCCGGAGGCGCTGCAGCGGCTTCGGGAGGACCGGGCCGGCGAGCCCCACCCGTCGACGTGGGGGCCGCGGCGCGCCACCACGATCGACGCGGTGACGGCCCACGAGCTGTGGCACCACATCGAGTTCGCCTTCGAGACGCGCGACTACCGGACGAGCATGGCTTTCCGCCGGCGGCTCGGCGCCCACCTCGGCGTGGAGACGCTCGAGCATGCCGTCCGCGGCGGTGACGAGCGGGCTCCCGTCGAGTGGCGCGCGGCCCACGCCCGCCTGGTGGCCGAGGTGTCGGCCTACGCGACCAAGAACGTGCGGGAGGCGACCGCCGAGATGTTCCTGCAGGCGTGGTGCTACCCGGTTCGCTCACCGGTCGTAGACGACTTCGCCCGGACCGTCGATGAGTTCCTGCCGGCGCCGCCGGGGACGTGGCAGCTCAGTACGCCTCGCGGAACATGACGCTGATGCGGGGGCCGGCGGCCGCGCACTTCGGGATGCAGTGTTCCCAGGTCCGCTGACACGTACCGCCCATCACCAGGAGATCGCCGGGCGAGGGGAGGTAGCGCACCGACGGACCTCCGCCCTTCGGCCGCAGCAGGAACCGTCGCGCCGAACCGAGCGACACCAGTGCGACGATCGCCCTCGCCCGGTCGCGGCCGACGCGGTCGCCGTGCCACGCCACGCTGTCACGCCCGTCGCGGTAGAGGTTCGCGCTGACGCTCGACAGGTCGGCTCCGTACCGGGCGGAGAGCGCCGCAGCCAGGGCGCGCACCGGCGCCGGCGGATCGTCCCACTCTCCGGTGGTGAGACGCGGCTCCTCGATGATGCGGTCGTACATCGGCCGCGAGCGGCCGGCCCACGGTGCGGTGCGCAGGACCTGCTCGAACAGCGCATCTCCCCCGGTGAGCACGCCGGGCGCGTGGTCGACCCATGCGCCGGCGCCGAGGAAGCGCCGCCGGGCCGACGGGAACAGGGGATCGAACCCGCCCGGGTCGTCGGCGGCCGCAGTGAGCAGCGACGGCTGCCAGACCACCTCAGTCGTGAGTGACGAGGGAGCGACGGGTGCCACGCCACGAGGATACGAACAGGTGTTCCCTTCCGTCAATCGGTGCGGCCGGCCGAGGTGTCTGGGCGATACTTGTGCGGCCGCGTCCCGGCGATCGGGGCGGCAGAGGAGCGCGCGTGACGAGCTGGCCGGCGGTGATCACCACGGACGCGGCGGGGCAGGTCACGTCGTGGAACGCGGAGGCGGAGCAGCTCTACGGGTGGGCGGCCGAAGACGTCCTCGGACGGCACATCAGCGAGATCGCCGTCGGCCCCGAGAACGCGGAGATCGCCGCCTCCATCATGGAACGGCTGGCCGCAGGCGAGGCGTGGCAGGGCGAGTTCGCGGTGCAGCGAAAGGACGGCACACGGGTGCCGGCGTTCGTCCGCGACGTTCCGCTCCTCGACCTCGAGGGCAACGTCCTCGGGGTCATCGGCCTCTCGTTCTCCCTCGAGGATCCGGCGGCCCTTCCGTCCGAGGTGGCCGCCCCGGCCGCGGCCTCGGCGCAGGCCGACGCCGTCATCGACACGCTGCTGTGGAACGCGCCCGTGGGCTTGGCGCTCCTCGACGTCGACGGACGGTTCGTGCGCGTGAACGCTCGGCTGGCCGACATGACCGGACTGCCGGTCTCGGAGCACCTGGGTCGCACGGCCCTGGAGCTGTTCCCAGCGCTGCCCCACGACGAGATCCTCCGTGACTTCCGCACCGTGATCGACACGGGAACCGCGGTCGTCGACCGCGATCTGCGCGCCGTGATCGATGCGGGTGCCGGCCGGGCGCACGACTGGATCGTCAGCTACTACCCGGCGCGGGTGAGCGGGGGCCCGCTCTTCGGCGTGGGCATCGTCGTCGTCGACAACACCGAGCGGCGCGCCGAGCAGGCGGCCCTGGCGGCCAGCGAGTCGAGGCTCCGCATGTCGCTCGAGGCGGCGCGCCTGACGGCATGGGATTGGAGCCCCGAGTCCGACGACCTCGTGTGGGACGACGCCCACGAGGCGTTCCTCGGCCACCGCCTCCCGGGCGGGCGCTCCAGGTTCGCCGAGTTCGTCGACCAGGTGCACCCCGACGATCGCGCCGGCCTGCTCGATGCGGTGGCCCAGGCGGTCGCGAGCGGCAGTGAGTACGAGCACCGCTACCGGATCGTCGGCACCGACGGTGTGGTGCGCCGGGTGCTCGCGCGCGGCCAGACCGTGGAGTTCCCCGGCGGTCTCCACATGGTCGGCGTCCTCGTCGACGTCACCGAGGCCGTCACCGCCGCCGAGCAGGTGGTTCGCACGCTCGAGTCGATGACCGACGCCTTCTTCGCCGTCGACCGCGAGTGGCGGTTCACCTACGTCAACCGTCAGGCCGAGCGCCTGCTCGGTCGTCGCGCCGCCGAGCTCGTCGGCGGCCGGTTGTGGGACGAGTTCCGGGTCGAGGCCGACTCACCGTTCTGGCGGGAGTACCACCGCGCGGTCGACGAAGGCTGTTCCGTCGAGTTCGCCGCCGAGTTCGACCCGCTCGGCTGGTTCGAGGTGCGGGCGCATCCGAGCGACAACGGCTTGTCGGTGTACCTCCACGACATCACCGACCGCCATCGCGCCGAGGCGGCGACGGAGCAGGCCCGCCGACGGCTGTCGTTCCTCGCCGAAGCGTCCCTGGTGCTCGATGCTTCGCTCGACTACGGCGACACCCTCGAGCAGGTCGCCCACCTGTGCGTGCCGCTGCTCGGCGATACGTGCCTCGTCGACGTCCTCGAAGACGATGGCACCCGGCGCGTGGCGGTCGCGGCGATCGATCCCGAGCGTGGAGCGATGTTGCGCGCGCTCCGGCGCCGGTGGCCGCCCGCGCCGGCGCAGGACGTGCCGGCCGACCAGGTGCGCGCCACCGGCGAGACCGCGGTGTTCGAGCGCTTCGGCGACGAGATGTGGGAGGGGCTGGCGCAGGACGAAGAGCACCTCGCCGCCCTGCGCGGACTCGGCCTCCGGTCGGGCGTGACCGTGCCCCTCGTGGCTCGTGGCCACGTGTTCGGTGCCATCTCCGTCGGCATCGTCACCGACCGCGGCATCACGCCGGACGACGTCGTCACGCTCGAGGAGCTGGGGCGGCGGGCCGGCATCGCCGTCGACAACGCCCGGCAGTACTCGGGCCGCGTCGACATCACCCGCACCCTCCAGTCACGCCTGCTGCCGGCGTCGCTGCCCGACGTGCCCGGCCTCGACATCGCGGCCCGGTACGTGGCCGCCGGCGACCTC
>DATAKR010000180.1:0-8573 GCA_036261495.1 Acidimicrobiales bacterium
TCGGGGGCGCCATCGCCCGCCGGATCGACCCCGAGGCGCTCGCGCACCTGGCGGTCGGGAGGCCCGTCGCGCTCGTGTCGGGCACCAACGGCAAGACCACGACGACGGCGCTGCTCGCCGCGCTCGCGCGGCGGCAGGGGCCGGTGGTCACCAACCGGGCAGGCGCCAACCTCCACAACGGCCTGGTCGCGACCCTTCTCGGGGCGCCGGCCGACCGGCGCGCCGTGCTCGAGGTCGACGAGGCCGCGTTGCCGTCGGTGATCACCTCGACCCGTCCCCAGGTCGTGGCGCTGCTCAACCTGTCGCGTGACCAGCTCGACCGGTTGCACGAGGTCCGCCACACCGCCGATCGGTGGCGCGTCGCGCTCGAGTCGTCACCGTCGGTCGCGGTCGTCGCCAACGCCGACGATCCGCTCGTGGTGTGGGCGGCCGAGACGTCGGAGGTGACGTGGGTCGCGTGCGGCCAGCACTGGCACCTCGACGCCACGACGTGTCCGCACTGCTCCTCGGCGCTCGAGCGGGCCGGCGCCTGGCGGTGCACCGGATGCGACTGGCGCCGCCCCGACGTCGACTACGCCCTCGACACCGACGGCTCGCAGCCGATGCTGCGGCGGATCCGTGACGACCACACCTGGCCACTCGATCTGCCCCTTCCCGGACGGTTCAACCTCGCCAACGCCGCGCTGGCGCTCGCCGCCGCCGACACCATGGGACTCGCCGGCGACGACCCCTCCGCCGCCTGGCAGGAGGTGCAGGCCGTCTCCGACCGCTACCGCGTGGTCGACCGGGACGGGACCGCGTACCGGCTGCTGCTCGCCAAGAACCCGGCGGGGTGGGCCGAGATGCTCACGCTGCTCGAGGGCTCGGATCGGCCCGCGATCCTCGCGCTCAACGCCCGCGGCCAGGACGGCGTCGATCCGTCATGGATCTGGGACGTGCCGTTCGAGCTGCTGGCCGGGCGGCGGGTGATCTGCACCGGCGAGCGGGCGAGCGACCTCGCGGTGCGGCTCACCTACGCCGGCGTCGACCACCAGTGGGCCGGCGACCTCGACGCGGCGATCGCCCTGGCGGCGGGCTGGGGCGACGTCGACCTCGTGGCCAACTACACGGCGTTCCAGCAGGCGCGCCGCATCTTCGGGGTGACGCATGCCTGACCGTGTGAGCGAGAGCACCGTCGTGATCGGGCTGGTACGCCCCGACCTGCTCGGCACCTACGGCGACGGGGGAAATGCCGTCGTGTTGCGGGAGCGGTTGCGCCGGCGGGGCATCGCGGCCGAGGTCCGTGAGATCGGGAGGTCGGGCGACGGGCCCGCGTCGGCCGACCTCTACGTCCTCGGCGGCGGCGAAGACAGCGCCGAGGTCGCGCTCGCAGCCGACGAGCGGGTCGGTGCCGCCCTGCGGACGGCGGCCGGCGCCGGGACGCCGATCTTCGCGGTCTGCGCCGGCTTCCAGGTGCTGGGCGAGACGTTCGCCGACGCCGATGGCAAGGTGCGGCCCGGGTTCGGGCTCCTCGACGTGCGCACCAGCCGCCGCCTGCCGGAGCGGGCGGTCGGCGAGGTCGTCGGCACGCCCACCATCGAGGGCGTCGCCACGCTGACCGGATTCGAGAACCACGGCGGCGCCACCGACCGCGGGCCGGGCGCCGCCCCGCTGGCGCGCGTCACGCGTGGCATCGGCAACGGCGACGCGACCGACGGGGCGGTGCAGGGCCACATCATCGCCACCTACCTGCACGGGCCGGCGCTGGCGCGCAACCCCGACCTGGCCGACCTTCTGCTCGGCTGGGTCGTCGGCAGCCTCCCGCCACTCGACCTGCCCGAGGTCGAGCGCCTTCGCCGCGAGCGGCTGGCGGCCGGCTGATCCTCGGTGGACGCGACGATGCCCGCCGGGTCGGCGGGCATCGTCGTGGGCGGCCCTGGGGGGGGTCAGGCCGCGCGAGGATCGAGGTCAGGTGGTCGCCGGCTCCGCCGAACCGTGGGGCACCTCGCCGACGGCGACGTCCTCTGGAACCCGGGACGCATGCCACAGACCGAGGCCGACGAGCACGAGCATCAGCACGGCGCCGATGAACGCACCCCACATGGCCCAGCCCGCGATCTGGCCGAACTTCCAGAAGCCGTACGCCTCGAGCAGCAGTCCACGGAGGGTCTCACCCCGGAACAGGGTCTGCACCTGGCCGGCGAGCTTGGTGTCGCTCGGGTTGGCGCGCGAGGCGTCCGACGCCTCCGAGTAGGTCATCCCGTTGGCGATGCCCTTCAGGTGGAGGCCGATGTAGTTGTTGGCGTAGACCTCGGCCTGGGCGCCGTCGAGCACCTTCTCGCCCGCGTGCTTCACGAGCTTCGGGTCCTTGAGCTCCTCGGCCGACATCTTCTCCTTGGCCGGGAACGAGATGTTCTGCTGGGCCAGCTGCTCCTTGACGTTGTCGTAGCTGAAGTTCCTCGCCCACATCAGCAGGAACCCGGCCACGATCAGGACCACCGCGAACAGGGCGCCCGCGCTGACCAAGAGCTTGTCGAACGTCCGTCGCTGCATGGCTCCTCCTTCGGATGGGCGCCAGGTGTCCGCGCCATCGAAACGGATGCACCTCATGGCGCGACAGGGACGAAGGTCCCGTCCGGCGCTGCGTGGGGTCCTACCCCGAATTCCGTTGGGGAGCCCGTTTGAGGTCAAATGGCCCCCATGCACCTCGCGACGTGGATTGGCGTCGCCGTGCTCGGACTCGCCATCGGCTTCCTGTCGGGCTTGTTCGGAAAGGGCGGGTCGGCGATCGCGACGCCGCTGCTCCACGCCCTCGGGCTCCCGGCGATCGTGGCGGTGGCCGCGCCGCTTCCCGCGACGATCCCGTCGACGCTCGCTGCGACGGCTGCGTACTGGAAGGAGCGGCTCGTCGACGGGCAGGTCTTCCGCTGGAGCCTGGCCCTCGGCGTGCCCGCCACCGCCGCCGGCGCATTCGCGACGCGGTGGATCTCGGGCAACATCCTCGTGCGCATCACCGACGTGGTGATCGCCGCCCTGGGGATCCGCTTCCTCCTGTTCCCGGGCAACCCCCACGCGGAGTCGCCCAAGCCGCGCGCCTACCGCACTCGGCTGGCCGCGGTGGCAGTCGTGGTCGGCCTGGTCTCCGGGTTGCTCGCCAACAGCGGCGGCTTCCTGCTCGCGCCGCTCTTCATCGCGGTGCTGCGCCTGCCGGTCAAGTCGGCGTTCGCCTCGTCGCTTGCCATCGCCGCGGTGCTCGCGGTCCCGGGCACCGTCGTGCACGCCGCGCTCGGTCACATCGACTGGGCGGTCGTGGTCGTGTTCGGGATGACCTCGATCCCGTTCTCCTACCTCGGCGCGAGGGTTGCGCTGCGCGTGCGAGCCGACCGCCTCGAGCGCGTGTACGGCGCCGCGCTCGCCGTCCTCGGCATCGTGTTCCTGTTCCTGCGATGACACGCGACGGCGCCAGCAGCCACCATGGGGCCATGCGGCGCTACCTCGTCGTTGCCAACCGCACGCTCGGCGGCCCGGCGCTTCTCCGTGCCATCGACGAGCGCCTCGCGACCGGGGAGCCGGCGTCGTTCCGGCTCGTCGTGCCGGCGACGCCGACGACGGTGCACGAGGCGCTCCTCGCGGGCCAGGCGGCCGAGGGTGGCCTCGAGATCGCGCCGGTCGTGCGGGCGGAGGCCGAGCGCGAGGCACGCGAACGGCTGGCGACCGAGCTGGCCCGCCTGCGGTCGTACGGTGCCGACGCCGATGGCCGGATCGGTGACGCCGACGTCGTCAGGGCGGTACGCGAGGCGATCCGCAGCGCGCCCGAGCCGTTCGACGAGATCATCCTCTCGACACTGCCTGCCGGTCCGTCGCGCTGGCTCGCCCTCGACCTGCCGGCGCGCCTGCGCCGAGCTGTCGACGTCGCGGTCGTCGTCGTCGTGGCCGAGGAGTCCGACGGCGCGTGAGGCGACGATGGCTGATGTGAGCATCTGTCACCCCGGCTGCCACCACCCCCTACGATCGCGGCTGTGCAAGGAGAGCTGGTCGACGGACGGCGCGCTCGGCGCGACCGCAACATGGAAGCGGTGGTCGACGCCGCCCTCGAGCTGATCGCGGAGGGCAACCCGCGTCCGGGAGTCGCGGAGATCGCCGAGCGCTCCGGCGTGTCGGCCCGATCGCTGTTCCGCTACTTCGACGATCTCACCGAGCTGCACGCCCTCGCGCTCGAGCGGCAGTCCGAGGTGGTGGCCGACCTGTACGAACCCATCGACGCCTCCGGCTCGCGCGGCCGGCGGATCGAGCGCTTCGTCGAGCATCGCTTGCACCAGTACGACGTGATGGGCCCCTACGCCCGGGCGGCTCTGGCGCGGGCGGCGACCAGTGACGTGATCCGCGAGGGGCTCCGCTCACGGCGCAGCGCGCTGCGCCGCCAGATGGAGGCGGTGTTCGAGCCGGAGCTGTCGAAGCTCGCCCCGTCCGCCCGCCGCGACGTGGTCGACGCACTCGAGGTGGCGACGACGTTCGAGGCCATCGAGACGCTTCGCGTCGAACGTCGCCGGAGTCGCGCCAGCGCCGGTCGCGTGCTCACCCTCACGGTCGACCGCCTGCTGCGCTGAGCGCCACGGCGCGTGCAAGGATCGTCGCCATGGCAACGCCGACAGCCCCCGGTGCCGCCCCGGCCAGCGTGAGCTGGGGTGCGGCCTTCATCGTCGCCGTGGTGGCGACCGTCTTCTTCCTCGCAGTGACGATCGGCTTGGAGCTCGTCGCCCGCGCCATCTGCGGGTGCATGCCCTAGCGCTCAGCCGGGCAGCAGCAGGGCGACGATGCGCTCGGGCAGGTCGTCGTCGAGGCCGCCGCCGCGGCTCAGCTCGTGGAGGAGCAGCGCCGGCCCGGCGTCGGCAAGCAGCTCGACGTCGGTCGCCGCCGGGAGCGCGCCGCGGGCGACCGCGCTCTGCAGCCGCCGCCGCAGGTACGAACGACGTTCGTCGATGAACACGCGGTCGAGCTCGGCCACCAGCTCCGGGTGTCGGATCCGCTCCGCGGCCGCCGCCGCGATCAGCGCCCCGTCGCGGCCCCGGAACGTGGCCTGCAGTCCCCGGAGGAAGCCCCGCAGGTCGGCGCGCACGTCGCCGGTGTCGACGAGTGGGACCTCGGCGCACGTGTGGTGGGCGATGGCGTCGGCCACCAGCTCGGCCTTGCTGCGCCATCGCCGGTAGAGCGTCGACTTGCCGGCCCCGGCCCGGGCCGCCACGCCCTCGATCGTCATGGCGTCGTAGCCCTCCTCGGCGAGCGCCGTGAGCGCGGCGTCGAGGATCACGTGGTGGCGCTCCTCCGAGCGAGGCCGGCCCCGCCGCTCGCATGCGGCGGTCTGCTCTTCGCCGGTGTGGTCTTCGGCCTCGTGCTCGACGCTCGTGCGAGGTGACGACATGGTCACGCCGGATCGGCGTCCAGCTCGGGGTCGCCGGCGAGGTCGAGGTCGAAGCCGGCGAGGTCGTCGCGGCCGTAGCCTCCGCTCGCGTCGAGGTCGATCGGGGCGGTGACGTTGCCGGCGGCGTCACCGGGCACGACGTCGGCCGGGCCGATCCCGACGGGAACGACGTCACCCGCGGTCGCGCGACGGCGCGGCGTCGCCACCGCCGGCGCGTCGTCGTGGTCGGACGATCGGGCCGGCAGCCACCTGAGCACGCCGAGGGCGGTGACGAAGATGATCGCGGCGGCCACGGTGACCGACGTGTGCATGCCGTGGACGAAGCTGGTGCGCGCCGCGTCGAGCAGCTGGGGTGCGAACGGCTTCGCCTGCGGCACGCTGCGGACGATGCCCACCGCCGCGCCGATCGAGTCGCTGGCCTTGCCGACGAGCGCGGCCGGCGCACCCGTGCCGCCGAGGAGGTCCGTCATCCGCGACCCGTACTCCGAGGCGAGGATCGAGCCGAGGAGCGCGACGCCGACGGCGCCGCCGACCTGCCGGGTCGTGTCGTTCATGGCCGAGCCGACCCCGGCCTTCTCGCGCGGCAGCGAGCCCATGATCGACTCGGTCGCCGGCGCCATGATGTTGCCCATGCCGAGGCCCAGGAGGCACGTCGTGACGATCACGTGCAGCGTCGAGCTGCCGACGTCGAGCGTGCGGAAGGCGAGCATGGCGACGGCCACGATCGTCAGGCCGGCCGCGACCACGAGCTTGTTGCCGAAGCGATGGACCCATCGGGTCGAGCTGGGCGCGGCCACCATGATCACCATGGCCTGCGGCAGGAGCACGGTGCCGGCCTTCACGGTCGAGTAGCCGAGCACGGCCTGCAGGTACTGCGTGAGCAGGAAGATCGTGCCGAACAGGGCGAGGAACGTGAAGGTCACCGCGCCGCTCGCCGCCGAGAACCGCGGGTTCTCGAAGAAGCGGAGGTCGAGCATGGGGCTCTCGTAGCGCAGCTCCCACACGAGGAACAACGCCATGATCACGAAGCCCGCGGCGAAGCCGGTGAGCACCGGGGTCGACGTCCAGCCCTTGGCCGGGCCCTCGATGATCGCCCACAGCAGGGCGCCGAGGCCGGCGATCGAGAGCAGCGACCCGAGCGGGTCGAGCCGCGGCGTGGCCGGGTCGCGCGAGTCGGGGATCAGGAACACGCCGAACAGCAGGCCGCCGAGCACGACGGGCACGTTGACGAGGAACACCGATCCCCACCAGAAGTGGGCGAGGAGCACGCCCCCGACGAGGGGTCCGAGCCCGATGCCGAGCGCCGACACGCCGGCCCAGATGCCGATCGCCTTGGCCCGCTCGCGCGGGTTGGTGAACACGTTGGTGAGGATCGAGAGCGTCGAGGGCATGATGAACGCCCCGCCGATCCCCATGAGCGCCCGGGTGAGGATGAGCTGGCCGGCCGACGGCGCGAACGCCGCGGACGCGGAGCCCGCGCCGAAGATCAGGAGCCCCAGCGCGAGTGCCTTGTAACGCCCGAAACGATCACCCAGGCTGCCCGCGGTGAGCAGGAGGCCGGCGAAGACGATCGTGTAGGAGTCGACGATCCACTGCAGCTCACTCCCCGTGGCGCCAAGGCCGCCGGCGGCCTTGGGCTTGGCGAGCGTCGGCAGCGCGATGTTGAGAACGGTGTTGTCGAGACCGATCACCATCAGGCTCACGCACAGCACGAGCAACGTCAGCCACCGCCGCTCGAAGGCGATCTCGGGGTCCTTCAGCCGGTCTCGTATCCGCATCCATCGCTCCTCGTGGGGGCGCCGCCGTCGGGAAGCGCCTTCCGATACGAAACCGTTCCGTATCGGATGTTGTTCCCGATGGCCGCACATCTTCGCCGGTCCACCGGCGAGCTACGGCAGCCGGCCCATCCACACGAGTGACGCCGCGGCGGCGAGGACCGTGAGCACCAGGGCAGCCGCGGTGAACCGGGCCGAGATGTCGTGCCATGTGGTGGTGAACCCGACGGCGTGGCCGATGTCGCTGTAGACCTGGCGCAGCTGGCCGGCCGACGCCGCTTCGAAGAACCGGCCGCCGGTCTCGTCCGCGATGGCCTTCAGCGCGGCCCGGTCGACGGGCACCTGCACCGTCTCGCCCTGCACGACGACCGTCCCCTGGTCGGTGCCGTAGGCGATGGTCGTGACCGGCACCTTGGCCTCGGCAGCGGCCCGCGCCGCGGCGTCGTTGGGCCGCCCGGACGTGGTCGTGCCGTCCGACATGAGCACGATGTGGGCAGGCGTGCGGCCGGACCCCTGCACCGGGTCGGAGGCGATCACGTCGAGTGCGGTGTAGATGGCCTCGCCGATGGCGGTGCGGGGCAGGAGGTCGAGGGTCTCGATGCTGCGGACGACCGCGTCGCGGTCGGTCGTCGGTGGCACCCGCACCTGGGCGCTGCCGGCGAACGCGATCAGCCCCAGGCGGATCTTCGGGGGCAGGTCCTTGGCGAACCTCTCGGCCGCGGCTTGCGCGGCGGCGAGCCGCGACGGTTGCACGTCGTCGGCCGCCATCGACGCCGACACGTCGAGGGCGAGGATCACGGTTGCCCGGTCGCGGGGCACGCGCTCGGCGCGCGCCGGATGGGCGAGCGACAGCACCATCGACACCAGCGCGAGCAGCAGGGCGCCGGCGGCGACGTGCCGGCGCCATCCCGGCCGCTTCGGGGCCACGGACGCGAGGAGGTCGAGGTTCGTGAACCGCACCACGGCGTGCCGCCGGGCGAGCTGGGCGAGGACGTACGCAGCGACGACGAGCACCGGCAGCACGAGCAGCCAGAGGGCCGACGGGGCGCGGAAGGTCATCGCGCCGCTCCCGGATGCCCCAGGCGGTGGCGCCGGCCGGTGACGACGTGGCGCACGATGTCGAGCACCCAGTCACGGTCGGTGCGCAGCTCCATGACGTCGGCGCCCGCGCCGCGCAACGACGCCAGCAGGCTGCGCCGCTGCGCGGCCGCGGCGTCCGCGTACCGCCGGCGGAGCACCGGCGACGAGGTCTGCACCTCGAGGCGGCGCCCGGTCTCGGGATCGACGAGGGTGAGGAGGCCGACGTCGGGGATCTCGTGCTCGCGCGGGTCGGAGGTGACGATCGCAAGCGTCTGGTGCCGCTGTGACAACCGGCCGAGCGGCCGCTGCCACCCGTCCTC
>DATAKR010000188.1:0-3638 GCA_036261495.1 Acidimicrobiales bacterium
GAGGGGATCACGTCGGTGATCTTCGTCGGCGACCCCGTCTATCCGCGCTTCTACACCCAGGCGGCGACCCAGCAGAACTACAAGCCGGAGTGGATCATCACCGGCTCCGCGCTCACCGACACCACCTTCTTCGCCCGCCTCTACGACCAGTCGCAGTGGTCGCACGGCTTCGGCCTGTCGCTCCTCACGGCCCGCGCGCCCAAGGAGGTCGGCGACGCCTACCGGCTCCTCCAGTGGGAGTGGCCGGGCAAGGCGCCGGCGGCTCCTGGCTCGTTCGGCGTCATCTACCCGACGGTGTGGCTGACGATGGTCGGCATCCACCTGGCCGGTCCACACCTCGACCCGAACACCTTCCGCGACGGCATGTTCAAGTACCCCGTCAGCCCGCCGAACGGCGGCATCACCAACGGGTTGGTCTCCTGGGGTCGCCAGCTGTGGACGTGGGACGACTACAACCTCTACGACGACTCGACGGAGATCTGGTGGGACCCGAACGTCTCTGGTCCCGACGAGAACGGCAACAACGGCCAGGGGATGTACCGCTACATCGACGGCGGCAAGCGCTACCTGCCCGGCCAGTTCCCGCAGCAGCCGTTCAAGGCATTCGACCAGAACGGCACCGTGACGATCTACGACAAGCTGCCGGCCCAGGACCAGTACCCGCAGTACCCGCTCGTCGACTACCACAACAAGGACTTCACGTGTTGTTAGGCCTCGCTCTGCGTCGCTGACGCTCCTTTCCGCTCGGCTGGCCCTCGTCGCTGCGCTTCCCTCGGGGTCCGGCTTGTCAGGCCTCGCTCTGCGTCGCTGACGCTCCTTTCCGCTCGGCTGGCCCTCGTCGCTGACGCGCTATCGGTCGAGGTAGACGAGCTCCCCACCGGGGCGCAGCACGAGCGAGCGCGCCAGCTCGGTGAGGCGCGCCACCGGAAGCGTGCCGATCACGCGCACGTAATGGCCGTCGGCAAACGTGACGCGCAGCTCGGTGCCCGACAGGCCGAGGATCACGGCGGCCTGGCCCAGCGCCGGCCCCACGTCGACCGTCGGCGCTTCGGGGACCGGCGCGAACGGTGGCTTGCCGCCGACCGTCCCACCCCGCTCCACGATCAGCGCGTCGGCCCCTCGTTGGTACACGTCGCTCACGCCGGCCCGCCGGAAGTCCGAGAGCGTGGGGTCGGTGAACGCCTGGGGCTGGGGCGGGATGACGGCGAAGCGCCCGACCATCGTGAAGCCGTCGGGCGGCGCCGGCAGCTCGAAGAACTCCGGACCCGGCGGACGTGAGTCGGGGGCGACCGGGCGGACGCTGCCACCGCCCTGCTGCAGCGTCAGCGGGGTGCCCGAGGTGGCGAAGTCGGCGTCGGTGAGGTGGGGCGAGAGGTCGAGTGCGGTGGCGACCCGCCGGTGGGTGAGGTGCCCGTCTCTGAACGTGACCTCTTCGAGCACCAGGCCCTCGGCATCGATGCAGATCTCGGAGTGGACGCTGCCGTCGCGCTCCGCCGGCTCCAGGGCGCCGGCGACCGCCGGCTGCAGCGTTCGGTACACCTGGCACGCCCTTCCGAGCACCTCACGCCGCTCGGCCGGGTCGAAGTACGACGCGTCGATGGCGTCGTCGCGCACCGCATCCGGACGCACGTCGGTGGCCGGCATGCCCGGCGGCACCTGGAGCACCGCATCGGCGGCTCTCGGCGACGTCGTCTTCTGCCAGCCAAGCGCCGAGATCGTGGTCGAGTCGAGGGGGCTCTTCACCGACGGGCCGGCGTGGACCTCGCGACGGGCGTCGAAGGGCCGGCGGACGCGGTCGACCTCGGTCGTCGTACGCCACTGGGTGCCGGTGCGGTCGGTGACCCGGTAGGTGATCGCGTACGCGACCGGCGGATCGGTCCACGCGATGGGTGGCGCGCTGCGGGGGAGCGTCCTCGAACCGGCGCGACCGTCGCCCGCGGACGAGTGGTCGTTGAGGGCGACGACGGCCGTGGCGACGACGCCGGCGGCGGCGAGCGCGGCGACAGCGAGGGCGAAGTGGCGGCGGGTCACAGGAGAGATGCGCATCCGGACGAAAGGGACCGGAGGGTCGCTTGGCGAATTCTTATGCATGGGGGGACTCGGCGACATCACCTTCGGCCAGATCGGGGCGGCGCTCGGGCGCTACAAGCCGGTCGTGGTCACGGTGGTCGCCCTCGTCGCCATGCTCACCCTGCTGCCGCGCCACTCGTCCCCCACGCGGACCGAGGATGCGAGCGCGGTGTCGGCGTCGAAGGTGTCGCCGGGCATCCGGCCGGCGACGAAGGCGCCCACCACGAGTGCAGCCGCGTCGTCCACGACCGCCGCCGACGCGTCGGCCATCACCTCGGCCCCGGTCGGCGGGACGCTTGGCGCGTCGACGGCACCGGCCCTTGCCTCGGCGCTGAGCACGCCGCCGTCGCCGTCGTCGTACGACACGCCGACCGCCAGCCAGCCGTCGGGCGGCTACTCGTCGCCCATCAGCGACTCGACCTCGACCTCCGGCGGTGCGGCCATGAGCAGCCCGCTCCATGTCCGCGAGAGCGCCTGGTCGACCCAGGAGGCCGGCACCCCCCTCGCCGCCGACGGCGTCCCCGACGGCACGCTGCCGGTCGGCACGAGGGTGGGGCGCGACGACAAGCGCTCGTTCGTGCGGCTCTCCGGTGGCGACACGGTGTTGCGACTGACCGAGGATCCCTCAGGCAGCCGGGCGACCGCCGGCGTCGCGGCCGTGCAGGCGTGCCAAGTGACGACCGCGGCATGGAGCGCGAAGACGGCGGTCGCCATGAGCTCGCCCGACGAGCCGACGTGGGACGCCAACACCTGCGTCGCTGGCACCCGCGCGAGCGACGGCACGTGGACCTTCGACCTCAGCGCGTTCGCGTCACCGACCGACGCGCGTGGGATCGCGCTGGTGCCGGCGCCGGGCGGTCCCATCGACGCGCAAGTGACGTTCAAGGCCGCGTAGGCCGAGCCTTGGCCTCGCTGCGGCCGCGTCAGGCGCCGGCGGCGACGGTCCGGTGGTCGGCGCCGCAGTGCGACGACGCCGGATGCCGGTAGTGGTTCTCGGGGCGCAGCTCGAGGCCACAGCCCGGACAGGTGGCGACGGAGCCGGCGAGGTACGCGTCGGCCCACTCGAAGACACCATCGCGCTCGGCGATGGTGAGGTCTGTGTCGGAACCGAGCGACATGCGCTGTCCCGCTTCCTACTCGGGTCGGAGAGCGCCCGGCGGAGCAGGAGGGCCGTCAGCCTTCGGGATCTGCAGAGTGTTCGCCAACTGGCGTGCCCTCACCGTACCCGCGATCGACGCCGCGGCGTCCGCGAGCGGGTCACGCCAGCGCGGGCATGACCTCCTCGGCGACGAGACGCAGGTGGTCGAGGTCGTCGAGGTCGAGGACCTGGAGGTAGATCTTCGAGGCACCGGCGTTGCCGTAGGCGCGGAGCCGCTCGACCACCTCGGCCGGCGTTCCGACGGCGGCGTCGACGGAGCGCATCTGCTCGACCGCCCGGCTGATGTTGGCGGCGCGCCGATCGACCTCGGCATCGTTGCGGCCGACGCACACCACCAACGCCGCCGACAGGTCGATCGACGACGCCTCGCGCCCGCGCGCCTCACATGCCGTGCGGACGCGGTCGAACG
>DATAKR010000008.1:0-7076 GCA_036261495.1 Acidimicrobiales bacterium
ATGACCGACCCCTCGCCGATCCGGAGCCGGCGGGTCGCGGTCACGGCCAGCCGCGCCAGCGGCAGCGCCGCCGCACCGCGCCACCGCGCGAACCCCGGCGGTCGACCGGCCGTGGAAGAGTCGGGCACCCCGGGACGGTACCCGCGCGATCCCGCTACGTCGCGCGCCGCGACCCCGTCACCTCGAGAGGGGGTCGATCACTCGCCGGCGGGGTCGACGAACCGCTGCTCCAGGGCACGGATCTCGGGCAGCCCGATGAAGCCGAGGAAGTCGCCGAAGCCGAGGAGTCGGTCGAGCACGGGCAACGGCGTCCCGGACCCCTTGATGGCGGCGAGGGTGGCCCGGGCCGCCTGGACCGTCGCCAGCAGCAGCCCGACGGGGAAGATCACGATGGCGAAGCCCAGCTCGCGGATGCGGTCGAGCGGGAGCGGTGGCGTCTTGCCACCCTCGGCCCAGTTGAACAGGAGCGGCACGTCGTCGAGCTCGGTGGCGATCCGTTCGACCTCGGCCTCGGTGGTCGCGGCCTCCACGAACAGCACGTCGGCGCCGGCGTCGCGGTAGCGGCGGGCCCGCTCGATGGCGGCGTCGAAGCCCTCGACCGCGCCGGCGTCGGTGCGGGCGATGATCACCAGGTCGTCCGACGAGCGGGCGGCCACCGCGGCGCGCACCTTGGTGACCATCTCGTCGGCGGGCACCACCTGCTTGCCCTCCATGTGACCGCACCGCTTCGGCATCACCTGGTCCTCGAGGTGCAGGGCGGCGACCCCCGCCTGCTCGTACTCCTGCACGGTGCGTACGACGTTGATGGCGTTGCCGTAGCCAGTGTCGGCGTCGGCGATGAGTGGCAGCGACGTCGCGCGCGCGATCCGGTGGGCGTTGTCGACCATCTCGGTCATGGTGAGCAGGCCCACATCGGGCCGGCCGAGCAGCCCGGCGGCCGTGCCGAAGCCGGTCATGTACACGGCGTCGAACCCCGCCTCCTCGACGAGGCGCGCGCCAAGGGCGTCGTAGACGCCGGGAGCGAGCACGGGTGTGCGGTCGCTCAAGAGGTCGCGCAGGCGGCGGGGCGTGTCGGCGGCAGGAGCGAGGAATTCGGCCATCGCGCCGATCTTCGCACCCTTCACCGGGAAGGTTTCCGTCGCACCTGCCGATAGGTTCGACAACGGTCCTGTCGGAGGCAACGGTGGAAGAGATCGAAGTCGCTCACGACGTCCGCGTGTTCGAGGTCGCGGTCGACGGCAACGAGGTGCGGGTCGACATCTACGGCGGAGACGACAACGTCTGCGGGTCGGTGCGGTTCACGTTCGAGAACGCGTCGGTGCGCCGGCGCCAGGTCGAGCAGCTCGAGGCGTGGAAGCGCCGCGAGACGGCCCTGACCTTCGTGGCCGACGGCCCGACCGTGTCGCTCGCCGACCTCGGCGCCCTGCTCCAGGACCGCTGAACGGCCCGAACAGCCCGCTACTCCGCCCGCGCCGTGCGGCCTGCGGACCCGGCCGCGCCGCCGTCGCCGACCCACACGGTCTTGAGGTTGCAGAACTCGCGGATGCCGTGCGCGGACAGCTCGCGCCCGTAGCCCGACCCCTTGATGCCGCCGAAGGGCAGCTCCGGGTACGACGTCGTCATCCCGTTCACGAACACCGCGCCCGCGGCGACGTCGCGCACGAAGCGGTCCTGCTCGTCGGCGGCGGACGTCCACACGTTCGAGCCGAGGCCGAACTCGGTGGCGTTGGCGAGGTCGATGGCCTCGTCGATCCCACTCACCCGGTAGACCGCGGCGACCGGACCGAAGACCTCCTCGGAGAACATCCGCATGTCGCGGGTGACGCCGGCCACGACCGTCGGCGGGTAGTACCAGCCGGGCCCGGGGAGCGCCTCGCCGCCGCAGAGCACGCGCGCTCCCTTCGCGACCGCGTCGGCGACCAGGTCCTCGACGTCGGCGCGGCCCTGCTCGGTGGCGAGCGGACCGACGTCGGTCGAGTCGTCCATCGGATCCCCGACCCGCAAGGCGGTCATCGCGGCCACGAAGCGTTCTTCGAACTCGCCGGCGACGGCCTCGTGGATCAGGAACCGCTTGGCGGCGATGCAGCTCTGGCCGTTGTTCTGGCAGCGCGCCGTGGCGGCCGTCGAGGCCGCTCGGTCCAGGTCGGCCGACGGCATCACGATGAAGGGATCGCTCCCGCCCAGCTCGAGCACCGTGGGCTTGATCGCGTCGCCGGCGATCGCCGCGACCGAGCGGCCGGCGGGTGAGCTGCCGGTGAGCGTCGCCGCCGCGACCCGATCGTCTCGCAACACGCGCTCCACCGCGTCCGAGCCGATGAGGAGCGTCTGGAAGACCGCCTCCGGGAACCCCGCCCGGGCGAACAGCTCCTCCATGAAGAGGGCCGTCTGCGGCACGTTCGAGGCGTGCTTCAGCAGTCCCACGTTTCCGGCCATGAGGGCGGGCGCCGCGAACCGCATCGCCTGCCACAGGGGGAAGTTCCACGGCATCACCGCCAGCACCACTCCGAGCGGCTGGTACATGGCGTAGGCGCGGACGGCCCCGACGGCCCCCGGATCGGCGGGCTCGTCGGCGAGGAACTCGGCGGCATGCTCGGCGTAGAACCGGCACGCGACCGCGCACTTGTGAACCTCGGCTCGGGCGGCCGCGATCGTCTTGCCCATCTCGGTCGTCATCGTTCGCGCCGTGCCATCCGCATCGGCGTCGAGGATGTCGGCCGCCCGACGAAGCCAGCCGGCGCGCTGGTCGAACGACGTGAGCCGGTACGTGTCGAACGCCTCGCGTGCTCGGGCGAGGCGGGCGTCGATCTCGGCCTCGGCCAGCGGCTCGAACGTCTTCTCCGTCTCACCGGTTGCCGGGTTGATCGTCGCGATGGCCATCGCACCCCTCTTCCACGCGTCGGGTTCGAGTCTGCTCTGTTCTTCCCGCTGCCGGCGGTTCCGATCAGGCGGTGCGGCTGGCGAGCCGCTGCACGGCGAGAGGCAGACGTCGTCCTCGGTGGCGGTGTTCGCCCTCGCCACGAGCGCGTCGAGCAGCGCGTCGACGCCGACGCCGGCGCACGCCGCCAGCTCGGTCGCGAGCGCGATGTCGAGAACGCCCGGTACACCCCGAGACCCGGTGAACGCGAACGCGCACACCGAGCGGCTCACCGCGCGGCGTCCACTCCTTCCGGTGCGTTCCCAGGACCTCCACAGGATCCGGCGTCATCCTCGCCGCCGTGCGAAGGGTCGGGGCACAGCTGCGACCGGGCGATGCCGTCGTCGTCGCCGCCGGGCGCCATCGCGGCGAGCAGGGACGCGTCCGCTACGTGAGCTGGACGGGAGCGCGTGCAGTCGTGTTCCTCGAGCGGCGCGAGTCGATCAGGACGAGGACCCGCGACCTCGTCCCCCCGATCTCCGCGCCCGGAACCGCGGCGTCCCTTGACAGCGACGTCGCCTGCCGCGGAATATAACAAGGCTTCGCTTGTTGAATCGCGTCGCTCCTGCGACGACAAGGAGGTCGGGGCATGGACGTGGCGATCGTCACCGGTGCATCTCGCGGGCTCGGACGGGCGCTGGCCCGTTCTCTGGCCGAGGCCGGGTGGGCACTCGTCGTGGACGCGCGTGGGGCCGACACGCTCGGCGAGGCCGAGGGCGAGCTCCGGGCGCACACGCAGGTCCGTGCCATCGCCGGCGACGTGACCGACGCCGCGCACCGCCAGGCGCTCGTCGCCGCGGCGCGCCGGCTCGGTGACCTGCGAGCGGTGGTCAACAACGCCAGCGTGCTCGGCCCGAGCCCGCAGCCGGCGCTCGCCGACTATCCCCTCGACACCCTGCGCCACGTCTATGAGGTCAACGTGATCGCACCACTCGCGCTCGTGCAGGCGGCGCTGCCGGTGCTCGCCGCCGGCGGTCGCGTCGTGAACATCACGAGCGACGCCGCCGTCGAGGCCTACGAAGGGTGGGGCGGCTACGGCTCGTCGAAGGCCGCGCTCGAGCACCTCTCCGCGGTGCTCGCCGAGGAGCGACCCGACCTGCGGATCTACCGCGTCGACCCCGGCGACCTCCGGACGCAGATGCAGCAGGAGGCGTTCCCCGGCGAGGACATCTCCGACCGCCCCCTCCCCGAGGTCGCGGTGCCGGGCCTGATGGCCCTGCTCGAAGGCGACCGGCCGAGCGGCCGCTACAAGGCCCAGGACCTCGGCGGCGACACGCCCGCACCGGTGTCGGAGGCGGCCCGATGAACCCGCCTCGCGGCGCCGCGCCCCTCGCGTCCGCCGGCGGAGCATCCGCGGGCCACCGCCCGGTGCTGCCCGCGTCGCGCTACTCGTTCGACCTGCCCAGCGCCCTCGAGGCCGCGGTCCCCCCGGAGGCGCGGGGTGTCACCCGCGACGCCGTGCGGATGATGGTCGCCTACGCGGGTGACGGGCGAGTCGTCCACTCGACGTTCTCCGAGCTCCCCCGCTTCCTCGACGCCGGCGACCTCGTCGTCGTCAACACGTCGGGGACGATTCCCGCAGCACTCGACGGGGTGCGACGCGACCGGGGTGAGCATCTCGTCGTGCACCTGTCGACCCACCTCCCCGGCGGGCTGTGGGTCGTCGAGCTGCGCGCGCTCGACGGCGCCGGCACCGTGCCCTATCGCGACGGGCGCACCGGGATCGTGGTCGACCTGCCCGCCGGCGCGTCCCTCACGGTTGACGCCGCGTACTCCGATCCGCCGGGCCGCCTCTGGACGGCGACGCTCGATGGCATCACCGGCGAAGTGCTGCCCTACCTCGCCCGTTCTGGGCGTCCGATCCGCTACGGCTACGTGCGCGGCAGCTGGCCCATCACCATGTACCAGAACGTGTACGCCACCGAACCGGGCAGCGCCGAGATGCCGAGCGCCGGCCGGCCGTTCACGGCCGACGTCATCACCCGCCTCGTCGCCAAGGGCGTGCACGTCGCGCCGCTCGTGCTGCACACGGGCGTGGCGTCGCTCGAGTCGCACGAGGCGCCCTACCCCGAGTACTTCCGCGTGCCGGCGACGACGGCCCACGCGGTCAACGACACGCGCGCCCAGGGCGGACGTGTCGTCGCGGTGGGCACCACCGTCGTGCGCGCCCTCGAGTCGGCCACCGACGAGCGTGGTGTCGCCCGCGGCGCCGAGGGGTGGACCGACGTCGTCATCACGCCGGAGCGGGGCGTGCGGAGCGTCGACGGCCTGCTCACCGGCTGGCACGAACCGGAGGCGTCGCACCTCGCCATGCTCGAGGCGGTCGCGGGCGAGGCGACCGTCCGGGCGTCGTACGACGCCGCGCTCGAGCACGGGTACCTGTGGCACGAGTTCGGCGACGTCCACCTCGTGCTCCCTTGACGGGGGTCAGTCGTACTTCACGAGCTGCACCTCCACGCCGCCCGGCTGGGCCAGGTACGACGTGTACATCCCGGCGAAGTCCTGCCGGTGGGGTTCCTGGGCGACACCCATGCCCGCGGCCACGAGGGCCGAGTGCGCGGCGTCGACGTCGGCAGCGCGGAACCCGAGGTGCCGTAGGTGCACCTCTCCGTCCCCGGACGGGCTGAGCTCGAACCGGAAGCCCGTCACCGGGTCGACGACGAGGGCAAACTGCTCCGACCGGAACTTCGCCACCATGCCGAAGTCAGTGGTGAGCCGGTCGACCTGGGCCTCGAGGTCGGGCACGGTCAGGGCGATGTGATCGAAGGCCGGCGTCTCGGCCATTTCGACTCCTCTCGGACAGGTGGACCCAGCCGGCGCGCCGGCCGCCCACCGGGGTCAGGGCCGGGCGGGCTCGAACAGCTCGACGACGTTGCCGCTCGGGTCGACGGCGAGGACCTGGCGCCCGCCGGGGCCCTCGACGACGTCGTTGCGGAAGCGGACTCCCTCGGCCGAGAGCCGGGCGATCTCGGCGTCGAAGTCGGCGACGACGAGGTGGACGCGGTTCCACCCGCCGGGGCCGGGGCGCGCGCCGTCGGCCATCGGGCGGCCCGCGGAGCTCGCCGGACCGCTGAGCAGAAGGCGCAGCCGGCCCCGCACGACCTCCGCGAACGCCGGGGAGACCACCGCTCCCCGCTCGAAGCCCAGGTGCCCGACGTAGAACTCCACCGCCGCGACGACGTCGTCGACCATGTAGCGAACGCTCACCATCTCTTCAGCCGGCATCGATGTTCCTTTCCTGTCGCGGCGCGACGGCGAGCTCGGCGACGAGCAGGTCGAGGCGACGGTCGATCTCGTCGGCCGTGCGCACGAACGCCGGATAGCTGGCCGCGTCGCTCTCGGCCGACGCGGCGGGATCGGCCATGCTCCAGTGGGCGGTGACGGGTCGGCCCGGGAAGTCGGGACAGACCTCCTTCACCTTGTCGCACAGCGTGACCACCCGATCGAACCGGTTCCCGATGAAGCGGTCGAGGTGCTTGGTGGCCCGGCCCGAGATGTCGATGCCCCGCTCGGCCATGACGCGGACGGCGTTCGGGTGCAGCGGCTTGGGGTGGCTGCCGGCGCTGCGCGCGATCACGGCGCCGCCGGTGCGCGCGGTCAGCAGGGCCTCGGCCATCTGCGAGCGCGCCGAGTTGCCTGTGCACAGGAACAGCACCCGGGGCTTGCGCCGCGCCGCGCGGATTGGCGGCGGGGCCGGAGGAGAAGAGGGCCGCAGCGCGGGATGCAGCTGCGACCCCGCCGCGCTCAGCAGCTCGCCGCAGCGGGCCACGTCGAGCCGGTAGTAGCTGTCGCGTCCGTCGGCGGAGCTGCGACGGGATGACACCACGCCAGCGGCCCGTAGCTCTCCGAGGTGGTACGAGATGAGGTTCTGGGCCTTCCCGACGAGCTCACCGAGCTCGCCGACCCGCCGGTCGCTCCGCGCCAGCTCGCCGACGATCCGCCAGCGCAAGGGATCGGCGATCAGCTGCAGGAACTGCAGGGGTACCGGTCGGCCATCCGCCGGGCCGCCGACCCGGGAGTCGCCCACCGGAGCTCCCGCGGCTGCTGTCACACGCGCAAGATAGATCAACTTGTCTTGATCCGTCAACCGCTATTGATTGATCACGTCCTGTCGCCACCCGACCAACCGGGGGGCGGCGCGGCGTACGATCCGCCCATGCCG
>DATAKR010000009.1:0-19407 GCA_036261495.1 Acidimicrobiales bacterium
ACCACGGCGTCGCCATCGGCGGGCACCCGGCCGAAGCGTTCGAACAGGAACCCGCCGAGCGTGACGAAGGGACCGTCGGGCACCGGTGCGCCGAGCTCGTCGCGCACCCGGTCGACGGGCGTCTGGCCATCGACCAGCCACCGCTCGGCATCGATCCTCGTGATGTCGGCGGCGTCGACGGGGTCGAACTCGTCGGGAAGGGCGCCGAGCAGCTCGCCCACGAGGTCCTTGATCGTGAGCACTCCCTCGACCCCGCCGTACTCGTCGACGACGACGGCGAAGGCCCGGCGCCCCTGGCGCATCTCCTGCAGAAGCTCGAGCGCATGGCGGCTCTCGGGAACGAGGAACGGCTTGCGCAGCCGCCGGGCGATCAGCTCGGGCGTGACCTCGCCGGTGCCGTTCCCGATGCGGAAGAGATCCTTCACGAAGAGCACGCCGGCGAGGTCGTCGAGATCGTCCCCGTACACCGGGAACCGGCTGTGGCCCGACTCCTTCACCGCCCGGGCGACGTCGGCCGACGTGACCGGGAGTGCCAGCGCGTCGACGTCGACCCGAGGCGTCATCACCTCCCGGGCGGTCGTCGTGCGGAGCCTCTCGAGAGCGGCGACGATCTCGCGCCCCTCCGGCGTGGATGCGGGTGCCGGTGACGGGTCGCGCCGGGCGGCGCGACGCAGTCGCATGGTCAGACCGCGGCTGCCGACTCCGCCGGGCGATAGCTGTCGTCGGCGAACCGGCCTCCGTCGATGACGGCGGCGACGGCTCGGCGGAGCCGGATCGGATCGAGGGGCTTGACGAGGAACCCGTCGGCGTCCGACCGGCGGGCGAGGAACACATCGGCCCGGCGGTCGAGGAGGAGCAGCACCGGCACGTGGTCGATCCGACCGCCGCTCTCCTCGAGGCGGGCATCGAGGGTGACGGCGACGCCGCCCATGCTCCCGATCTGGAAATCGCAGACGAGGAGGTCGGGCGCTCGGTCGACGATGGCCGGCCGGACCGCGGCACCGGAGGTGACGTACCGGACGGTGTAGTCGCGGGACGACAGGACGGCCGCGACCTCCTCACGCACCGTGGCGCTGTCGCTTGCGATCAGGACGTCCTTCACCGGGGGATGAGGCTACCCAGTGCGGGGTACTACCATCCAAACGCAGCCGCTGGCCGGTGCGGATCGCGCCGTTCGGGTGATCCCGGGCGAGATGCACCGACTGCATGCAGGAGGACACGTGCTCGACATCCAGCTCGAGAACGGCGACGGGTACGTCATCTGCCGCCCCGTCGGCGAGCTCGACGCCTTCACCGTCAGTCAGTTCCGCCAGACCCTGGCCGAGCTGGCGACGAACCCCCGCATCCTCATCGACATGTCGGGGGTGCCCTTCGTCGACTCCGCCGGCCTCGGCGCGCTCATCGGTGGCATCCGCCGGGCGCGTGAGCTCGGTGGGGACGTCGCCGTCTGCTGCAGCCGCCCCACGCTGACGCGGCTGCTCCACACGACCGGTTTCGACCGGATCGTCACGGTGGCCGACACCGTCGAGGCCGCCGCCGCGGCACTGCGCGAGCCGGCCGCCGAGCGCTGATCCGCCGGCTCAGGCGTCGGCGGTGGCCGATCCGAACAGGTAGCGACCGATGATGTCGAGGCCCTCGACGTCGTGCACGTCGTCGGCGAGGAACGGCACCCGGACGACCGGCGCCGGCGCGATCTGGGCGGCGAGCTGTTCGAAGTGGTGCTCTTCGCGCTCGGCGATCGCCCGGAAGTCGGCCAGGTTCGTCGCGAGCGAACCGAGCCCTTCGGGCACCGGCGCGTCGCCGAACCGCGGGTGGAGGCGGTTGACCACGAGGCCGTCGACCTCGATCCCGCTCTCGGCGAGCTTCTGGGCGAAGAACCGGGCCTCGTCGACGGCGTCGCGCCGTGGCGAGGTCACGAGCACGAAGGCCGTCGACTCGTGCTTGAGCAGCTCGAGCACCTCGGCCGCCCGGTCGCGGAAGCCCTGCTCCATGCCCTCGAAGGCCTGGAAGAACGCCACCGCGTCGGCGACGACCTCGCCCCCCACGACCTTGGAGATGGTGCGCAGGAACGTCTGGGTCGCGAAGCTCACCGCCTTCAGGTAGGCGCGCGTCGGCATCATCAGCAGGCGGAAGATGCGGTTGTCGAGGAACCGGGTGAGGCGGCGGGGCGCGTCGATGAAGTCGAGGGCGTTCCTCGTCGGCGGGGTGTCGACGACGATCACGTCGTAGTCGCCGTCGGAGGCGAGCTCGTAGAGCTTCTCCATCGCCATGTACTCCTGCGTGCCCGAGAGCGCACCCGAGATGTTGCGGTAGAGCCGATTGGCGAGGATCGCCTCGGCCTGCTCCGGCGTGGTCGCGTAGCGGGTGACGAGCGAGTCGAACGTCGTCTTGGTGTCGAGCATGAGCGCGTACAGCTCACCCGGCCAGTCGCCCTCGATCTTGCCGGGGCTGTTCGTCAGCGAGTCGAGGCCGAGGGCGTCCGCGAGCCGCTTGGCCGGGTCGATGGTGACGACGCAGGCCCGTCGGCCCTGCTCGGCCGCCTCGAGCGCCAGCGCGGCGGCGGTGGTCGTCTTGCCCACCCCGCCCGAGCCGGCGCATACGA
The DNA here is from genome assembly GCA_036261495.1 of Acidimicrobiales bacterium. Classification (GTDB taxonomy): domain Bacteria; phylum Actinomycetota; class Acidimicrobiia; order Acidimicrobiales; family CADCTF01; genus DATAKR01. The sequence goes on from DATAKR010000009.1 coordinate 2,603, forward strand.
TGATCGAGCGCCCGGTGACAAGAGCCGAGAGGTTCGCCGCGTCGGTCACCCCAGCTCCTCGATGCCCGCCGCCAGGGCGGTCGACAGCACCTCGAGCTCCGACGGGCCGATCTCCGGCGTGAACAGGAACGGCAGGCGAAGCTGGTCGAGGGGCAGCGTCTCGGCCAGCCGGGCGAGCTGGACCGACTGGAGCTCCTGGCGCTGCCGCCGGAAGTCGGCCGCGGCCCGCAGCTCCGCGATCTGTGTGTCGGTGACCTCGACGCCCGCCGTACGGGCCGCCTCGGCCGGGTCGGCGTCGAGCCCGTCGAGGGCCGGGTACAGGCCGTTCACGACGACCGGGCCGAGCTTGATCCCGACGCGGTCCTCGAGCGTGTAGGCGGTCTCGACCACCTCGTTCACCGGTGTCTCCTCGGGCAGGGTCACGAGGATCACCTGACAGCGGGCCGGATCGCTCAGCAGCTCGACGACGTCGTGCGCCTGCGCCCGGATCGGGCCGACCCGCGCCGCGTCGAGCAGGCCGCGGGCGCTGGTGAGGAACGTGACCGCGTGGCCGGCGGCCGGCGCGTCGATGATCAGCACGTCGGCCACCGCCGCCCGCTCGAGCTGCTTGACCTTGCCGAGCACGAGGATGTCCTTGATGCCGGGCACCGCGGTGGCGACCACGTCGAGGGCGCCGCTGTTGGCGAGGCGCCTCGACACGCGGCGCATCCCGTGATCCTCGAGGTACTCGAGCAGGGCGTCGTCGGGGGTCAGGGTGCGGGCCCGCACCTCGCCGTCGCCGGCGGGGCCGCCTCCGGGGTGGAGGAGGACCTCTTCGTAGGTGAGGGGGTCGCTGCGGCCGAACACCGAGCCGATCCCGCTCTTGCCCTCGATCTCGATGATCAGCGCGCTCAGACCGGCGCCGGCCGCGGCGCGGGCGAGCGCCGCCGTGACCGTCGTTTTGCCTACCCCGCCCTTCCCGGCGACGATGAACAAGCGGGCCGTCGAGCAGAACTGGGAGACCTCCATCCGCACCGGCAGGCTAGTTCTCGCGTGTCTCACCCTCGGTGCCGCGCTGGTCGCGGTGCTCATCGGCGCGCCCGCGCCGTCGTTCGCCTCCGCGCCGGCCCGGACCACTCGGATCGACGTCGTCGAGATCTCGGGGCTCGTCGACCGGGTGCAGGCCGACTTCCTCGAGCGCGCCCTGCGCGACGCCGCGGCGCACCGCGCGGCGGTCCTCGTGGTGCGGCTCGACAGTCGAGACGCGGTCGTCTCGACGGCCGACATGGGGAGGCTGGTGACGGAGGTTCGCTCCTCGCCGGTGCCCGTCGCCGTGTGGGTGGGCCCCGGCCGCGAGGCGCGGGCCACCGGCGGTGCGGCCCGGATCTGGTCGGCGGCGGGGCTGCGGGGGGTCGCTCCCGGTGCGCGGGTGGGCGGGGGCAACGGTCTGCCGGTCGCGACGGTCGACGGCCGCGCCGAGGCGGCGACACTCGGTGATTTCATCGTCGGTCTCGACGGGCAGATGCCCACCGGCGGAACCACCGCCGTCCACATCCCGACGACGGTCGTGGAGCGCCCCGGGCGGCCTCCCCAGCGCCAGCTCGCGCCCGAGGCCGAGGTCCGGTTCGCGTCGCCGTCGCTGCTCGCCGAGCTCCTCCACGGCGTGTCGACACCGTCCGCGGCCTACCTGCTGCTCGTCGTGGGGCTGCTGCTGCTGGTGTTCGAGTTCTTCACGGGCGGCATCGGGGTGGCCGCGTCGGTCGGTGTGCTCGCGCTGGTGCTCGCGGGATACGGCCTTGGCGCCCTGCCCACGCGCCCGCTCGGTCTCGCCCTGGTCGCCGCCGGCGTCGCCGGGTTCGCCGTCGACGTCCAGGCGGGCGCGCCCAGGTTCTGGAGCGCGGCCGGCACCGTCCTCTTCACTGCAGGAAGCTTCTTCCTGTTCGCGGGCATGGGCGTGCCGCTGCTCGTGCTCGTCGCCGTGCTGGGGGGCCTCATCGCCTTCATGGTCGCCGCCATGCCCGGGGTGATCCGCACCCGCTACTCGACGCCGACGATCGGTCGCGAGTCGATGCTGGGCGAGCTCGGGGAGGCGGTGTCCGACGTCGACCCGGACGGTGTCGTCACCGTCCGCGGCGCGCCGTGGCGGGCCCGGACGAACCGGGCGACGCCGATCCGGCGAGGCGAGGCGGTGCGGGTCGCGGCCATCGATGGACTTCTCCTGGAGGTCGAGCCCCTGGAGGGTGCGGCGCGCGACGCCGGGCACTGAAACCGCAGGTCAGAGCGAGTGCTCGCGGAAGTTCACCCCTTGTTGGACGTCGGCTATGGGATTAGGGTCCGCCTCTGAAGGGGGGATCTGTGAGCGCTCAGACGACCGAGGAGCTCTGGCAGGTCAAGGCAGCATGCCGAGGCCCGCAGGCGAGCGTCTTCTTCCCGCCCGCGCACTTCGAGCGCAAGGACGAGAAGGACGAGCGGGAGGTTCGGGCCAAGGCCATCTGCGCCGTGTGCCCGGTCCGGCGGCCCTGCCTCGACTACGCGCTCCGCATCCGTGAACCGCACGGCATCTGGGGCGGGCTCAACGAGCTCGAGCGGAAGCAGCTGCTCGCCCGCGACGGGGGCTAGTCCGGCCGGGCCGCCCGGCACCCCTCGTCGGCCCGGGAAATCCTGCGATCGCCTCCTTCGGTACCGCCGCCGGGAGCGTACGATGTGCTCGCGATGGCAAGCAGCGTGGCGCCTCGTGCCGACCACCTCGTCTGGAAGCGCACCTCGGTCCTCGACCGCGTCGCGATGTACGGCGTCGCCGGACCCGACGGTGGCATCCCCGTCGTGTTCCTGCACGGCTGGGCGCTCGGCTCGCACACCTACAAGCGGGCCCTGAAGCGCCTGGCCCACCTCGGCTGCCGCGTGTTCGCGCCGGCGTTGCCGGGATTCGGCGGCACCGCCGATCTCGGCGGTGACGATCTCTCGATCGAGGGTTACGCCCGCTGGGTCGGCGCGTTCCTCGATGCCGTCGACCTCCACCGGAAGGTGATCCTCGTCGGCCACTCCTTCGGCGGCGGCGTGGCGATCGAGACCGCGTACGGGTTCCCCGACCGCGTACGGACGCTCGTCCTGATCAACTCCATCGGTGGGTCGGCGTGGTCGACCTCGGGCAGCACCGTGCGGTCGATGGCCGAGCGGCCGCTGTGGGACTGGGGGATCCACTTCCCGCGCGACATCCTGCCGCTGCCGCAGCTCCGGCGCGTGCTCCCCGTGATCCTCGAGGACGCCGTACCCAACGTGATCCGCAATCCCCGGGCGGTGTGGCGCGTCGCCCACCTCGCCCGCCGGGCCGACCTGACGCCCGAGCTCGAGGAGCTCAAGCGCCGCAAGCTGCCGGTCGTCGTGCTCTGGGGCGAGGACGACAAGATCATCACCCGCGACAGCTTCGACGCCCTGTGCCTGGCGATCGGCTCACCGGGCGCCGTCGTCGCCGGCAACCACTCGTGGCTGCTCGCCGACCCCGACTCCTTCGGCGAGGTCATGACCAACGTCATCGGCGTGGCCGAGGTCGCCCGCGAGGAGGAGGCCCGGCGCCCCCGTCGCCGCTCGCGCCGGCCCCGCGAGCTGGCGTCGTTCGACAGCGGGGCGCCCGACGACGAGGCCGCGTCCTAGCCCGACCGTCCTTGGCCGGCGTCTCACGCCGAGGGCAACCGGGGCCCGGCGATGCGGAGGTCACCGCGGCGGCGCGTCATGCCGTTGGCGTCGAGGTGGGCGAGGAGCGGCAGGAGCCACTTGCGGCTGGTGCCGAGCGCGTCCCGCACCTGGGCCACGGTGACGCCCTCGGGATGCGCGTCGAGCAGCGTCGCGACGGCGGCGATCGCGGTCTCGATCGCTGCCGGCGCGAAGTAGAACCCGTCGCGCTCGACCACCAGGCCCCGCCGAACGAGCTCCCGCAGCTCGGCCCGGTCGACGCCGGCCTCGGCCGGCGTCGGTGGTGTGAACGGCGCGGCCTCGAGCGCGGCGACGAAGGGATGCGACACGAGCGCGTCGATCGTGGCCGCCGCGCCGGCTCGCGCCCGACCGGCCTCGAGCGTGGTGTCGGGCAGCGACGCGAGAACGGCGCGGTCGCGCTCGGAGAGCGTGGCGACGTCGAGCCCGAGCGGCCCCGCTCCCGCCACCGCGCCGCGGACGCGCTCGGTGGCCGCGGCCAGCGCCGCCGGCGCCACCACCCAGCGCCCGAGCGTGGGCGGGCGGCGCTCGCCGGTGAGCCGTTCGAGCACGTCGACGTCGACCCAGCCGCGCTCGGCGACGACGCGATCGACGGATCGATCCGGTCGCGCCCTGCCCGCCGGCAGCACTGGCGCGACATCGAGGACTTCGCCGCCGCCGACGGTCTCGCCGCGACCGCTCTCGCGGAGGATGTAGCGGTCGCCGGGCAGGAGCGGCAGGGCGACGGGGAGGTGGAGGCGGACGAGGCCGTCGCCGCCCGGGGGGATCGTGTCGGCGCCGAGCACCCGAAGCCGCACCGGATGCTCGCCCGAGCCGAGGTAGGCGGCGTACGCCCCCCGCCGTGAGACGTCGTGGTCCAGCGACGCGAGGACGGTGAGCGAGGCGTCGAGCATGCGGGTGGGTGCCCAGTGCCGGCTGTCGACGAGCACGTCGCCGCGGCCGACCTCGTCGTGGGACACGCCGGTGATGTTCACCGCCAGCCGGCGGCCGGGCGATGCGGCGGCAAGCGACGTGCGGTGGGTCTGGAGGCCGCGGACCCTCACCCGCCGGGCAGAGGGGAGGACCACCATCTCGTCGTCGACGTGCAGGGTGCCGCCCGCGAGCGTGCCCGTCACCACCGTCCCCGACCCACGCGCCGCGAACGACCGGTCGATCCACAGCCGCGGGCGGCCGGCATCGGCGGCGGTGGGTGTCGTGGCGAGCATGGCGTCGAGGGCCGCGCGGAGCCGGTCGAGGCCGATGCCGGCGGGGACGTCGACCTCGACGACCTCGGCCTTCTCGAGGAACGTGCCGGCGACGCGATCGGCGACGTCGAGGTGGGCGAGCTCGCGCCACTCGTCGTCGACCAGGCCGACCTTGGTGAGGGCGACCAGGCCGTGCCGGGCGCCGAGGAGCTCGAGGATCCGCAGGTGCTCCTCCGACTGGGGCTTCCACCCCTCGGTGGCGGCGACGACGAAGAGGCACGCGTCGACGGCGCCGACGCCGGCGAGCATGTTCTTCAGGAACCGCACGTGGCCGGGCACGTCGACGAACGCGAGCTCGGCACCGGACGCCAAGGTGGTCCAGGCGAAGCCGAGGTCGATCGTGAGCCCGCGCGCCTTCTCCTCGGCGAAGCGGTCGGGGTCGATCCCGGTGAGGGCGAGCACGAGCGTCGACTTCCCATGGTCGACATGCCCCGCGGTCGCGACGACGTGCATGTCAGGCCCGCCCGAGGGAAGCGCCAGCGACGAGCATTTCAGGCCCGCGTGAGACCGGCGAGGGCCTTCGCCAGGATCTCGTCGTTGGCCGGGTCGACGGTGCGGAGGTCGATGATCGTTCGCCCGCCGGCGACGCGGGCCACGATCGGGGGGTCGTTGTCGCGAAGGGCCGCGGTGTGGTCGCCATCGAGGGCGACGCCGGCCGAGGGGATGGTCACACCCGGCGCGGTGCCGCCGCCGGGCACCGCCGCCGTGTCGACGACACGGCCGGAGCCGAGCGCCGCGGCCCGGGCGCGGAGGTCGGCCACCGGGGCGGCGGCCATGCGCCAGAACGGGATGGCGTCGCCGTCGCGACGGAGGTAGGCGAGCAGCGTGTGCTGGAGTGCGGCGAGGACGAGCGCGCCCGGCCGCAGCGCCCGCGCGAGCGGATGGCGGCGGCAGCGATCGACCAGGTCGGCGCGCCCGGCGATGATCCCCGCCTGCGGACCGCCGAGCAGCTTGTCGCCCGAGAACGTGACGAGGGCGGCGCCGGCGCCGAGGGTCTGGCGTACCGCCGGCTCGCCGTCGAGCCACGCCGGCGGGCCCCCGCGGAGCCATGGCGTCGCGGCGTCGAGGAGCCCCGAGCCGAGGTCGGCCACCACGGGGACGTCGAGCGTGGCGAGCGCGCCGACGTCGACCGACTCGGTGAACCCGACGATGCGGTAGTTCGACTGGTGCACCTTGAGGACCAGTGCCGCGCCGGCCACCGTGTCGTCGATGGCTCGCCGGTAGTCGTCGAGACGGGTGCGGTTGGTGGTGCCGACCTCCACGAGCCGCGCTCCGGACTGGTCCATCACGTCGGGCACCCGGAAGCCGCCCCCGATCTCGACGAGCTCGCCCCGGCTGACCGCGACCGGACGGCCGGCTGCGAGCGCGGCGAGCACCAGCAGCACTGCCGCGGCGCCGTTGTTGACGACGAGCGCATTCTCGGCGCCGGAGGCGAGGGCGACGAGGCGCGCGGCATGGTCGTGGCGCGACCCGCGCCGCCCGGTCGAGAGGTCGAGCTCGAGGTTCGAGTAGGCCGCCGGCTGCGTCACGGCGAGCGGCGCACGCCCGAGGTTCGTGTGCAACAGCACCCCCGTGGCGTTGATCACCGGCCGTAGCAGCCGGCACGCCACCGACTCGGCGAGGGCGCGGGCCGACGCCGGCTCCCCGGCCGCGATCGCCTGGCGCGCCACGTCGACGAGGACGGGGTGCGGAAGGCCGGTGTCGGCCAGCGACCGGGCCAGCGCGTCCACCGAGGGCGGGCGCTCGGCTCCCGTCTCGGCTGGTTCTCCGGTGGTCACGTCGTCCATCCTCTCGCACGGCGATGGCGACGTACGAGGTGTGCCGGGTGGAGCAGCTGATCGAGGGCCGGGGCCGGCCGGTGCGCGCCGCGGGTCGGTACCTCGCGGCGTTCCTCGTCGACGGCACCGTGCACGTGATCGACAACGTGTGCCTCCACGTCGAGTCTCCCCTCGACGGCGGCCCCGTCGTCGACGGCCGCGTGATCTGTCCCTGGCACGGGTGGACCTACGACCTGGCGACCGGCGAGCTCCTCACCGCGTTCGGGCCCCGCCCCGGCCTCCGCGTCTACCCGGTGGCCGTGGAGCACGGGGTGGTGTCGATCGCGATCGACGATCCGGCAGACTGACGGGCACCGTGCGCGCGTTCCTGAAGCTCGTGTTCCGCACCGCCGGCGTGGTCATCATCTCCACGCTGGCGGTGCCGGTCACCGTTCTCGCCGTGATCCTCGGGTCGCTGATCTTCCTGCCGCTTCCCGCGTCACTGCCCGAACCGAAGCCTCTCGAAGCCGGTCAGGTCACCCACGTGTACGACCAGAACGGTCAGGAGATCGGCCAGTTCCGCGAGTTCGAGCAGAACATCCCCGTGAAGGCCACCGACATCCCGCTGGTGCTGAAGCAGGCGGTCATCGCGTCGGAAGACAAGAGCTTCTACAGCCACGGCGGCGTCGATGTCCGCGGGTCGGTGCGGGCGCTGTGGGCCGACATCCGCGGGAAGGGCATCGAGCAGGGCGGCTCGACGATCACCCAGCAGTACGTGAAGGGCGCCTACGTGGGCAAGGAGCGCACCATCGTGCGCAAGGTGCGAGAGGCGATCATCGCCAGCCAGCTCGAGCGCCAGATGAAGAAGGACGACATCCTCTACAAGTACCTGTCGTCGGTGTACCTCGGTGGTGGGGCCTACGGCGTCGGCGCCGCCGCGAAGGTCTACTTCAACAAGTCGGTGCGCGACCTCACCCTCACCGAGGCGGCCCTCCTCGCCGGCGTGATCCCCTCGCCGTCGCGCTACTACCCGCAGGACGGCCCGGCCAACGTGCAGCTGGCGGAGGTTCGGCGCAAGACGGTGCTCGAGAAGATGTTGCAGCAGGGCTACATCGACAAGCCCACCTACGACGTCGCGATCACCCAGGAGGTGAACGCCATCGACCTGCAGCACCCGTTCGACATCAACAAGACCAACGTGTGGCCGAAGGCGACGACGTCGTTCGGTCCCTACCCCTACTTCATGGACTACGTGCGGAAGTACCTCGACGCCAAGTACGGCGCGGCGGCGATCGACCGGGGCGGCCTGCGCGTGCAGACCACGCTCGACCCCGCGACGCAGGACGCGGCCCAGGCGGCGGTCACCGACGCCCTGAAGGGCACGAAGTCGCCGATCGGCTACCAGGTGCAGGTGAAGCAACCCGACGGCTCGATGAAGACCGAGACGCGGGAGACGCCCCTCGAGATGGGGTTGGTCGCCGTCGAGCCGCAGACGGGCTTCGTGAAGGCGATGGTCGGTGGGCGCGACTACAACGAGTCGAAGGTCAACCTGGCGCTCGGTGGCTGCTACAAGCCAACAGACCCCAAGATCCGGGTCGAGGTCGAGGCGACGTGCTGGCCGCTCGACGCGGAGGGCAAGTACGTCAAGGGCGGCGGCACCGGGCGTCAGCCCGGCTCGTCGTTCAAGCCGTTCGTGCTGGCGACCGCGTTCTCGAAGGGCGTGCAGCCCACGAAGGTGTACTCGGCACCGAGCACCTACCACATCCCCAATTGCACCGGCGCGAACTGCACGATCGGCAACTACGAGGGCGAGGGCGGCGGCTCGGCCGACCTCCGGCACGCCACGTGGTCGTCGATCAACACGGTGTACGCGCAGCTGATCCGCGACGTTGGGTGCAAGGACACGGCGGAGATGGCGAAGAAGCTCGGCGTCACCTCCGCGTGGTACAGCCCCGACTTCCACACGTGCTCGGGCACCTACGCCCTCGGGGTGATCGACGTGTCGCCGCTCGAGATGGCATCGGCCTACTCGTCGTTCGCCGCCCGAGGCATGCACCAGGACCCGACGCCGATCGTGCGGATCGAGAAGCCCGACGGCACCGTGCTCGAGGACAACCGCAGCCGCCAGGCCAACCGCGTGCTCGACGAGGTCGTCGCCGACAACGTCACCGACGTGCTGCGCGGCGTGATCACGAGTGGAACGGGCCGACGCGCCGACATCGGGCGCCCGGCGGCCGGCAAGACCGGCACATCCGAGAACTCCGAGAACAACTGGTTCGTGGGCTTCACGCCGACGCTCTCGACCGCGGTGTGGCTGGGCTACCGCGACCAACCGATCCACATGCCGAGCATGAAGGGGTGCGGCGCCATGGTCGGCGGCTGCCTCCCGGCCCAGACGTGGCACAACTTCATGGCCGCGGCGCTGAAGGACGTGCCGGTCACCGACTTCAACCAGCCGGCGCCGATCCAGGTGATCAAGGACCAGCTCAACAAGGTCGCTCGCACCGGCATCGACCCCGGCGCCCAGCGCCGGCCGTCGGGCACCGGCGACGGTGGTCCCTACGTGGTGTCACCTCCCGCGCCGAGGGCCGAGGCACCCACGACGACGACGACGTCGACGACCGAGCCGACGGCGACGAGCACGACGTCGACGACGAGCACGACGACGCGCGTCCTGCCGACCGGCTGAGCCGGCGGGCTCAGCCCTTGTTGCCCGCGGCCGGCGCCCCGCTGTCGGGGCAGCGCAGCACCTTGTCGCACGTCGTGCGGATGGGGACGGCGAAGAACACCGAGTCGGTGCCGAACCCGAGCGGGGCGTAGGAGCGTGACGCCACGCCGAGCACCTCGCCCTTGTCGTCGATGATCGGCGCGCCCTGGAACGCGGAGCCGATGGCGATGTCGTGCTGGATGCCCACCGCCGAAACGTCGGCCACGAAGCCCTGGGTGATCGACCCGCCCGACCCGCCCAGGCCCGACACCGCGAAGATGCGGTCGCCGATCTTGAGGGGTGGCTCCTTCGGTGCGAAGGGCAGCTTCGGGAGGTTGGGCTTCTTCACGATCAGCAACGCGAGGTCCTTGTCCTCCTGCCAGGTCCACAGCGTCGCGGCGAGCTCCTCGTCGCCCTTGCGGACCTTCACCGCCGGCCCCGGGTTGCGGGTGGCGGCGCGGACCGTGTTGAAGGACGTGACCATCAGCGACTGGTCGCCGTCGGAGGCCACGACGAACGCCGAGCCGACCGACGGCTGCCCGCCCTCGTCGAGGGTGTTCACGAACCACACCGACGGCTGAACCTTCTGGTCGAGGGCCTCGAGCGTGGAGCCCTCGGCCTGGATCTTCTTGATCGGCTCCAGCTCCTTGCGCACCTCGGCCTTGGCCGCTTCCTTCTCGGCGTTGATGCTGTCGGTGGCCGTCTGGAAGCGCTTGTCGAAGCCGGCGGTGAAGCTCTCGATGCGCTTCTCGTTCTGGGTGAGCCGGTAGTCGTAGTAGGCGTAGAGCACCGCGCCGCTGAAGGACGCGCCCACCGCGGTGGCGAGGATCAGCATCGAGATCCCGATCACCGACCGGGGCAGGACGCGGTCGCGCCAGCGCGGCGTCCGGTAACCCGGCTCGTACACGTCGTCCTCGTCGCGCTCCCGCGTGAGCGTGGCCATCGCAGACGAGAGTAGGCCGCTGAGCGCGCGGGGTCCGGGCACCGCCGCCTGGGTACGATCCGCTGGTGTTCGCCGTGCTCGCCCTGGCGTTCCTCGTCGTGCCCTTCGTCGAGATCTACGTCCTGATCCAGGTCGGCCAGGCGATCGGCGCGCCGGCGACGATCCTCGTCCTGATCGCCCTCTCGGTCGCGGGCGCGTGGATGGTGAAGCGCGAAGGGATCGCGGTGCTCCGCGCCGCGCGGGAGGAGGTGCGGATGGGCCAGCTCCCCGGGGTTCCCCTGGTCGACGGTGTGCTTCTGCTGTTCGCCGGCGCCCTGCTGCTCACGCCGGGGTTCGTCACCGACGTTCTCGGCCTGTTGTTGCTGCTGCCGCCCGTGCGCCGCGCCGTGCGCGTGGTGTCGCGCCGCTACCTCGAACGTCGCCTGACTACGGTGCGCATCGAGCGCGGTTGACCGCGCCGACGAGCAGCGGAGAGCGAGTGACGAGAGCATGGTGAGCCCCCCGGTACGTGACGCCGCGACGGTCATGCTGGTGCGCGACACCGACGCCGGCATGGAGGTCTTCATGCTGCGACGCAACCTCAACTCCGACTTCGTCGGCGGCGCCTACGTGTTCCCCGGCGGGGCCGTCGACGAGGCCGACCGCCACGAGGACCTCGAGCGGCTCTGCCGTGGGCTCTCCGACGACGGCGCGAGCCAGCGGCTGGGCGTCGACAAGGGCGGCCTCGCGTACTGGGTCGCCGCCATTCGCGAGTGCTTCGAGGAGGCCGGCGTGCTGCTCGCGTTGCGCGACGGTGAGGAGGAGCTCATCTCGTTCGCCGACGACGGCGTGAACGAGCGGTTCCTCGGGCATCGCGCCACGGTCGACTCCGGTGATCGGCGGCTCGTCGAGGTGTGCGAGATGGAGCATCTCACCCTCGCCTGCGACCGCATCCACTACTTCAGCCACTGGATCACCCCCGAAGGTCCGCCGCGGCGCTACGACACCCGGTTCTTCGTCGCTGCCGCACCCGCAGAGCAGGTCCCGCTGCACGACGACCGGGAGACGATCGCCAACCTGTGGGTGCGGCCCGCCGACGCGCTCGACCGCCACCGCCGGGGCGAGCTCGACATGATCTTCCCGACGATCCGGAACCTCGAGGCCATCGCCCGGTTCGAGCGCAGCGCCGACCTCCTCGCCGCCGCCCAGCAGATCGGCGAGGTGCCGGCGATACTCCCGCGCATCGTCCGGGACGGCGACGGCATGCGCATCCTGCTGCCCGGCGACGAGGGCTACGACGACGCCATCGCCGCCATCCCCGACGGCGTGCCGATGCCAGGCCGCGAAGGAGGGCCGAGCTATTCCTGACCTCAGCCCCGGCGTGCCCGTCGCCCTGTCCCGCCTCGTGCGTCGCATCGTCGCGCCCAACCCGGGGGTGATGACCGGTCCCGGCACCAACACCTATCTCGTCGGTCTCGACGAGATCGCCGTGATCGACCCCGGGCCCGACGAGGCGACACATCTCGACGCCATCGCGGCATGCGGCGGCGACCGGATCCGGTGGATCGTGGTCACCCACACCCACCCTGACCACTCGCCCGGGGCCGAGGCGCTGCGCGCCCGGCTGTCGCCGTCGGTCCTCGTGCTCGGCTTCGACGCGCGAGACGGCTTCGATCCCGACGCCGACATCGGAGAGGGGCACGTCATCGACGCGACGGAGTTCCGCCTCCGAGCCCTCCACACGCCGGGGCACGCCTCCAACCACCTCTGCTACCTCCTCGAGCAGGAGCGGATCCTCTTCTCGGGTGACCACATCATGAACGGCTCGACGGTGGTGATCTCGCCGCCCGACGGCGACATGGCGGCCTACCTCGAGTCACTCGAGCGGGTGCGATCACTCGGCGTCGCCGCCATCGCGCCGGGTCACGGCGATCTCATCACCGATCCGCGGGCGAAGATCGACGAGTACATCACCCACCGGCTCGCACGGGAGGCCTCCGTCGCCGACGCGCTGCTCGCCAACGCACCGGCCACGGTCGAGGAGCTCGTGCCGGCGGTCTACGCCGACGTCAGCGAGTCGCTGTTCCCGATCGCGCGCTTCTCGCTGTGGGCGCACCTGCGCAAGCTCGCCGACGACGGCCGGGCCGTCGCCACCGACCCCGACGATCTGTCGTCGGTCTGGGAGCCGGTCACCAGCTGAGCCAGCGCGCCCCCTCGGCCGCGCGACGGCGGCGCCGTCAGCGCCAGGTGCGCAGGCTGAACGAGACGCACGTGCCGCGCTCGGCGCGCCGGTCGGCCCACAGATCGCCGCCGAGTGCGGCGACGAGCCGGGCGACGATGTAGAGGCCGAGGCCGACACCACCGAAGCGTCGGGTGGCGCGGCTGTCGGCCTGCACGAACGGGTCGAGCAGCCGCTCGAGGTCGCCTTCGATGCCGATGCCCTCGTCGAGCACGCTGACGACGACGGAGGATTCGACCGTCCGGACCTGCACGACGACCTCGCCGCCGTCGGGCGAGTACTTGATGGCGTTCTCGACGAGGTGGCCGAGGATGGTCTCGAGCGCTTGCCGGTCGCCCGCGACGAGCGGCACCGCCTCGGCGACGTCGGCCCGGACCGTGTGGAAGGGGGAGGCGAGCGCGAATCCGCCGACGACGTCCTCGACGAGCGGACGCACCTCGGTGGGGGTGAGCGTCGGCGCGAAGGCACCGGCCTGCACCCGGCTGCCGACGAGGATCCGCTCGATCAGCCGATCGAGGCTCTCGGCCCGGCGCTCGATCGTCGCGAGGGCCTGCTCCCGCTGTTCGGGACGCATCCGCGACCAGTGCTCCCGCAGCGTGGACGCCAGGCCCTTCACGACCGTGAGCGGGGTCTTCAGCTCGTGGCTCGTCGTCGCGAAGAACAGGTCCTTGGCCCGGTCGAGGTCGTGCTGCTCGGTGACGTCGTGCAGCAGGTGGATCGTCCCGTGACCGCCGGGGAGTGGCGAGCTGACCGTGCGGATCCATCGCGCATGGGCCGCGTCGTCATCGACGGGCGCCGCGACCACGCCGTCGTTGAGCGAGAGGAGCGGCTCGTGACCGATGGCGCGGTCGGCCGCGATCCCGGTGAGGGCCTCGGCGGCCCGGTTCCACCCGGTGACGACGCCGTCCTCGACGACGGCGAGACCGTCCGGCATCGCCGCGAGCAAGGCCATGAACCGCTCGCGGTCCGCTTCGGCCCGGCGATAGGCGGTGGCGTTCCCGATGGCGGTCGCGGCGTAGTCGGCGAGCAACGTCAGCACCTGGGTCTCGGCCGGACCGAAGCGCCGGTCGGGCAGCGCGGAGTGGACCGACAGGCATCCGATCGTTCTGCCCTCCCGCCGGATCGGGACGCCGAGGGAGGCATGGAGCTGCCGCCCACGGAACGCCGGCGACGACCGGGGCCACGTGTCGTAGTCGTCGATCACCAGCGCGTCGCCGGTGCGGATCACCTCGCCGTGGACGCCTTCGCCGATGACGATGGGCTCGGCCGCGAGATCCGGGGGGAAGTCCACGCTCGCCATCCGCTCGAACCGGCCGGGCTCGACCTCCAGCGACACGGCACCCGACTCGCCGTCGGCGAGCTCCACACCGACCCCGACGATGGCGGCCATGACGCGGGGCACGTCGAGATCCTCGAGCACACGGGTCGCGAGGCTGGCGAGGCGGCGGACGAGTGCGAGCTCCGCCGACCGGCGCTCGAGGCGCCGCACGGTCTCGACCTCGGGCGATGCATCGCGGCAGGCGATGACCCGCCCGCCGGGCTGGTCATCGGTCGCGAGCCGCGCCGATCGCACCGCGACGTCGATGGAGACGCCGTCCTTCCTCACCCACTGAGCGATCCGCTCGACATCGTCACCGGCGAGCCACTCCGAGCGGGCTGCGTGCTCGACTGGGACCGTCGGAAGTGGCGAGCCGACGACGTCGGCGGCCGCCCATCCGAACAGGCGTTCCGCCGCGTGGTTCCATGTCAGGACGACGCCGTGAACGTCGACCGCGACCACCGCCACAGGAACGGCGTCGACGATCGGCCGCATCGGATCGGGGGCGGCTCGAGGTGCCGTGGCGGGCTCCACCGACGGAGTCTTCCACCGTGTCCGTCGATCGATGTACACCCTCGAGACGTGCACGCGACCCGATGCGCGGGTAGGTCGAGCCTGCACCGTTGTCGAAGTACTCCCTTCGACAGGTCATCAACCTCATGAGCTCTCGCAGCACCGGCAAGCCCAACCTCGTTCCGCTCTCCGAAGCCGCCGCGCTCGTCGGCGTCGACACCGCCGCGCTCACGGCGCTCGCGGGCGCGGGGTATCTCGTCGCGGCGGGCGCAGGCCCCGACGGGCTCCTCTTCTCGCTCGGCGACGTCAAGGCGTTCGTGGCGCGCAACGCCGAGAACGGGGCCGGCAACCTCTTCCTCACCGAACCCTCCCACGTCGATCCGGGCGACCTGCTGGCGGCGCTGTCGAGGCGCACGGCCGAGATGGCGCAGCGCGCTCTCGAGATCTTCCTCACGGTGTTCCCCGACTCTGAGGGATGGGGCGAGCGAGAGCGGCAGCGGTTCATCGATCAGGCGGAGTCGCGCTTCGACGCCATCCTCGCCGTCGCGAGCCAGGGTGCCGAGGTCGACGAGGCGCTCGTCGGCGACCTGCAAGACGTCGGGGCTGCGGCCGCGTCGTCGCGTTCGCCGCTGCCGCAGCTGCTGGTCGTGCTGCGGATCAGCCGCGATCTCATCGTGCAGACCGCGATCGAGACGACCGAGGAGCGCGGCCGCCACTGGAGCGTGGCGCTCGCGCTCCTGCTCACGCGTGTGCTGCCGGCGATGGATCGGCTGACCGACTCGATCGCGCAGGGCTACTGGGCCGCGGTGCTCAACCGCGAGGCGGAGCAGAAGGCGCGCTACGAGCACGTCGTGGAGCACTCCTCGGACGGCGTGTACGAGGTCGACCTCGACGGCTGCGTGCAGTACGCCAATCGCTCGCTCGCCGTGATCCTCGGCCGGCCGGTCGACCAGCTCGAGGGAGAACAGCTCGTCGACGTCCTCGCCGCCACCGACCGCCAGCATCTGCTCGAAGCGCTCACGACGGATCCGCCCGGCGGCTCTCGTCGCCTCGAGCTGGTGGTGTTCCGGCCCGACGGCGTCCGGCGGGTTCTCGACGTGCGTACGACCGCTCGCCGTCGCGACGGCGACATCGTCGGCTTCCAGGGTGTCGTCCATGACGTGACGACGGCGCGCGACCTCGAGGCCGACAAGAACGAGTTCATGGCGCTCATGACCTACGACCTGCGCCAGCCGCTCACGACCATCCTCGGGCTCGGCGCGACCCTCGAGGCGCACGCCGCGGAGCTCCCCCTCGACCGGATCGCGCGGATGGGTGCCGCCGTGCGGTTGCAGGCCGAGCGCATCTCGCGCCTCGCCGACGACCTCTACGACATCAGCCGCCTCGAAGCGCAGTCCCTGCTGCTCAACCCCCGCCCGGTCGACGTCGCCAACACGGTCGACGCCGCTCTCGCGACCGTCGAGAACGGCGCCGAGGTCGTCGTCGACGTGCCCGAGGGGATCGAGGTGCTCGCCGACGCCCGCCGCCTGGAGCAGGTCGTCGCCAACCTCGTCGAGAACGCCCTCACGTACGGCGCGCCACCGATCGAGGTGCGCGCCACCGCCTTCGACGACGGTCACGGCATCGTGGAGATCGCCGTCGTCGACCATGGCGCCGGCGTGCCACCCGCGCTCGTGCCGTCGTTGTTCAACCGGCTGCGGCTGCTGGCCCGCCGCGACCGCGACCGGTCGCGTGGCACGGGCCTCGGCCTGTCGCTCGTGCAGGGCCTCGTGGAGGCCATGGGCGGGCGGGTCTGGTACGAGCCCGTACCCGGGGGAGGCGCCGACTTCCGGGTGGCGCTGCCCCGGCCGCGAACGCGGTGACTCGTGTCACATGAGAAGGAACTTGACCGCTCGGTCCAGTAGTTAACGGCGTGACTGCGATCGTCGACGCGGTACGCCGCGAACCGTCCGGTACCGCGCCCGCGATCCTCGTCGCCTCGCGGGTCCGGAAGACCTACCGCACCGGCGCCGAGACCGTCGACGCCTTGAAGGCGGTCGACCTCGAGGTGGCGACCGGCGAGTTCGTGGCCGTGATGGGCGCCTCGGGCTCGGGCAAGACGACGCTGCTCAACTGCCTCTCGGGCCTCGACGACATCGACGAGGGTCGCGTGCTGCTCGGCGGCTCCGACCTCCATTCGATGTCGGACGCGCAGCGCACGAAGCATCGCGCCGCGGCCATGGGCTTCATCTTCCAGGCGTTCAACCTCATCCCCGTGTTCACCGCGGTGGAGAACGTCGAGCTCCCACTCCTCCTCGCCGGCACCGCACCGAAGGCCGCGCGCGCCGCGGCCATGGCGACGCTGGAACGGGTCGGGCTCGCGCACCGGCTCGAGCACCGGCCGAACGAGCTGTCGGGCGGCGAGCAGCAGCGGGTCAC
>DATAKR010000011.1:0-19597 GCA_036261495.1 Acidimicrobiales bacterium
TGTTGCCGCGGCGGATGAGGTCGGCCAGCCGGCCCGGGGTCGCGACGGCGACGTCGACGCCCCGGCGCAGCATCTTCAGCTGCGGGGTGAAGCTGGTGCCGCCGTAGAACGCGCACACGCTGCGCTTGCGGAGGGCGAGCATCGGCTGCAGCTCACCCACGATCTGGGCGGCCAGCTCGCGGGTGGGCGCGAGCACCAGGGCGCGAGGCCGGGCGACCCGCGCCCGGCTGACGCGCTGGGCGAGGGGGATGCCGAAGGCGAGGGTCTTGCCCGAGCCCGTCGGCGCCCGGCCGGAGACGTCACGGCCGGCGAGCGCGGCCGGGATGGTCGCTTCCTGGATGGGGAAGGCGGCGGTGATGCCACGGGTGGCGAGGCGCTCCACGAGATCGGCGGGGACGCCGAGGTCGGCGAAGGTTGACACGAGTCGGTTGCTCCAGAGAGTCACCACCGCGCGGTTGCGCGCGGCGGGGGTCGCGACGGGCCCTTATCGGAAGCCTCCTGGCGGCGAGCCGCGTGCTGCGTCGCGCGCAGCGGAGGCGTGGCCGATGAAGAAGAAGCTTCGCAACGGCCCGTCGGCCGGGGAGCCGACGCCACCCGACCGGAATCGGGGGTTGCGGCAGAGTAGCAGGTGCGCCTACGCGGGCGGGGCAGACGCGAGGTCGCGGGCGGTCGCGTAGTCGGCCTTGCCGTTCGGCGCGCGCGGCACGCTCGCGACCACGATCACCTGCTTCGGCACCTTGTACGCGGCGAGGTGGGCCTTCGTGTGGGCGATCACCTCGGTCGGGTCGATCGCGCCGGCATCGCCGTCGGCGGGCGCCGCGATCGCCACCACGCGCTGCCCGAAGCGCTCGTCGGGCACGCCGACCACGAGGCAGTCGTCGACCGCGGGATGCCGCTTCACGACCTCCTCGACCTCCTCGGCGAACACCTTCTCCCCACCGGTGTTGATCACCTGCGAGCCCCGGCCGAGGAGTGTGATCGTGCCGTCGGACTCGACGGTGGCGAAGTCGCCGGGGAAGGAGTAGCGGACCCCGGCGATCTCGCGGAAGGTGCGGGCGCTCTTCTCGGGATCCTTGTAGTAGCCGAGCGGGGTGGCGCCGGCGACCGCGAGCATGCCGACCTCGCCGGAGCCGGGCGCGACCTCGCGGTCGTCCTCGGTGAACACCTTGGCGCTCGGGTTGAGCTGGAAGCGCGCCGTCTCCGCGGTGTGGTCCTTGGTGAAGACCGACTGCGCCATGCCGCCCTCGGTCGACGCCATCAGGTCGAGGATCAGCACCTGGGGCATGCGGGCGACGAGGGCCTCCTTCACCTCGCGGGAGAACATCGTGCCGGCCGACGCGATGAGGCGCACCGACGACAGGTCGCGCGACCGGCCTTGGCTCTCCTCGTCCTCGAGGGCGCGCACCATGGGCCGCGCGAAGCTGTCACCCACGACGGTGATGGCCGTGACGGCGTCGCGTTCGGCCGCGTCCCACACCTCGCGCGGGTCGAAGCGGCGGCCCTCGAGCAGCACCACGGCCCCGCCCATCGTCATCGCCGGCGTCGTGCCGATGCCCATGCCGGTGCCGTGCATGAGCGGGCACGCGACGAGCGAGAGGGCGCGTCGGCCCTCCTCGGTCAGGCGTCTCGCGGTCGCCGGCACGTCGTCGGGCTGCTGCGGCGGCAGGCCGAGGAGCGGGGGGAGCGTCACCAGCCCCGTCATCACCCCACCACCCACGTGCGACATCACGCCCTTCGGCATGCCGGTGGTGCCGCCGGTGTAGGTGATGCCGATGTCGTCGGGCGACCGCTCGATGCGCGGCGCGGGCGCCGATCGCGACACGACGTCCTCGTAGCGGTCGGTGCCGTCGACGTGGGCCTCGTCGTCGGCGACCTCGATCCACCTGGTCACGAGCGGGAGGCGGTCGCGCACGCGGGCGACGCGGTCACCGAGGCTCGAGTGGAAGACCACGACCTCGCTGTCGGAGTTGTCGAGCAGGTAGTGCAGCTCCTCGTCGAGGTAGCGGTAGTTGACGTTGACCGGAACGGCGCGCAGCTTCATCGCCGCGAACCACGCCTCGATGTACTCGGGAGCGTTGTAGAGGTAGAGCGCCACCTTGCCGTCGCGCACCACGCCGGCCTCCGCGAACGCGCCCGCCAACCGCGATGCCCGGGCGTCGAGGTCGCGCCACGACACCCGGCGAGGGCCCTGGATCACCGCGTCCTCGTCGCCGATCGTGTCGGCGATCGCCTCCCAGACCGTCGCGTAGTTCGCCTCCACGTCAGTGGCCCACGAAGCGCGGTTCCCGCTTCTCGACGAACGCGCGCGCCGCCTCGCGGTGGTCGTCGGTGAGGCCGGTGCGGTTGTGGTGCGCCGCCTCCATGTCGAGGCACTCGCGCATGTCGCCGTTGACCGCCCGGTTCAGGTTCTCCTTCATGTACCGGTAGGCGACGCGAGGACCGTCGGCCAGGCGCTTCGCCCGCTGCAGCACCTCCTCCTCGAGGCGGTCGGCGGCGAACACGTCGTTGACGAGCCCGAGGTCCTTGGCCTCGGCGGCTCCCACCCGATCGGAGAAGAAGTACATCTCGCGCGCCTTGCCGGAGCCCACGAGGCGGGTGAGGAACCAGGTGCCGCCGTAGTCGCCGGCGAACGCGACCTTGGCGAACGCGGTCGTGAGGATGGCGTTGTCGGACGCGTACCGCAGGTCACAGGCCAGGGCCAGGGAGAGCCCGGCGCCGGCGGCCGCCCCGGGCAGCATGGCGATCGTCGGCTTCGGCATCTCGTAGAGGCGGCCGCTGGTCTCGCGCTGGCTCAGGCGCTGCCGGTGGACGGCCGCGTCGAACGAGCCCCGGCCACCTCCTCCGCCGCCTCCGCCTCCTCCTCCTCCTCCTCCTCCGCCGCCTCCCGGGCCGTCGGCGTTGCGCTGGTCCATCCCCTTCACGTCGCCGCCCGCGCAGAAGGCGCCGCCGGCGCCGGTGAGCACGATGCATCCGACCTCGTCGTCGACCTCCACGTCGGCCAGCGTCCGCGCCAGCGCGCCGAGCATCTGGTCGGACAGCGCGTTGCGGCGCTCCGGCCGGTTCATCGTCAGCACCGCCACGCCGTCGTCGACCCTCGCCAGCAGGTGCTCGGTGCCGGTGTCGATCTCCCTGGTCATGCGCCCTCCCCCTCCTCGTCGTCGACTGCTGGGAACCGGATCGTCACGCCGCAGGCCGACATCGCCTGGCGGCCTCGACACGCCTCGTCGGGCAGGTCGACCGAGATCTCGGCGATGCCCTCCGCCCCGTCGGCATCGCGGAACACGATCGTCTGGCGCCCACCGTCGAGCACGACTGCCGGCCGGCCGTGGGCCTGGGTCACCTCGACCCCGAGGATCCCCGCCCAGGTCGCGGCCGCGCCGGCCGGGTCGGTCACCTCCACGACGAGACCGGTGATCCCGCCCGGGGTGCGATCCGCCGGCGCGCCGCCCCGCCACGACGGCCCGGCCCACCGCCAGCTCTCCGGAGGGTCGGCCCAGTCGATCGACACGATGGCGCCGGGCACGTCCTTGGGATGCAGGTGGGTGCCGGCGATGTCGGCCAGATCGGCCTGCCACACCACCCGGATGCCGAGCGCCGAGATCCGGGCGCGCGCCCCTTCGAGGTCGGGCACCTGGAAGATCGCCATGTAGCCGCTGTCGCCACCGCGCCGCTCGAGGTAGCGCCCCGCCGTCGTGCCCTCGCGCACCGGCGCCACGATCTCGAGGAAGGTGTCGCCCACGGCGAACACCGCGTTCTCGAGCCCGAAGGCGTCGACGCCCGGATCGTGGAACGGTGGCGGCAGGGCCAGCTCTGATCGGAGCTCGTCGGCCGCGGGCTGCAGCGTGCGGGCGACGAGCGCCACCTGCCGGAGCCGGGGGGCGTCGAGCACGCCCGGACCTTAACGCCGGCGCGCGGCACGCGGCTCGTAACGTCGTGGCCATGCCGCGAAAGGTCGCCACCCGCGCCGGAGTCGAGCCGTTCCGGGTGATGGAGGTCATGAAGGCCGCTGCGGCCCGCGCCGCGGAGGGATCCGACGTGCTCCACCTCGAGGTCGGCCAGCCGGGAACGCCGGCTCCGGCCGCGGCCATCGCCGCGGCGCACGCCGCCCTCGACCGGGAGCGGCTCGGCTACACCGACGCCGCCGGGACCGACCAGCTCCGCAACCGGATCTCGGCGTACTACGCCGACCGCCACGACGTGCGGGTGCCGGTCGAGCGGGTCTTCGTCACCGCCGGCGCGTCGGGTGCCTGCGTGCTCGCGTTCCTGACCGCGTTCGCCGAGGGCGACCGGGTGGCCGTCACCGAACCGGGCTACCCGTGCTACCGCAACATGCTGAGCGCGTTCGGGATCGAGCCGGTCGGCATCCCCATCGGCGCCGACACCGACTTCCGGATCACGCCCGACCTCCTCGCCGGCGCCGGTCCCCTCGACGGCCTGATCGTCGCCAGCCCGTCGAACCCCACCGGCACCGTGCTGCACCAACGGGAGCTGGCCGCGGTGGCGGCGTGGTGCGACGACCATGACGTCCGGTTGGTCTCCGACGAGATCTACGCCGACATCACCTTCGGCGCGCCGGCGCCGTCGGCGCTGTCGACCGGCGACGAGCACATCGTGGTCAACAGCTTCTCGAAGTACTTCTCGATGACGGGCTGGAGGATCGGCTGGCTCGTGGTCCCGTCCGACCTCATCGTGCCGATCGAGCGCCTCGCCCAGAACCTGTTCATCTCGCCGCCGACGCTCGCGCAGGTCGCCGCCCTGGCGGCCTTCGATGCCACGACCGAGCTCGACGCCCACGTCGCCCGCTACGCCCGCAACCGCGACATCCTGCTCGACGGCCTGCGCGCCGCCGGGATCGATCAGGTCGCGCCGCCCGACGGGGCCTTCTACGTGTACGCCGACGTGTCGCACCTCACCGACGACAGCGAGGCGCTGGCGCGCGAGTGGCTGCACGACATCGGCGTGGCCGTCACCTCGGGCATCGACTTCGACCCTCGGCGCGGCTCCCGGTTCCTGCGGCTGTCGTTCTGCGGCACCGAAGACGAGATCGCCGACGCGGCCCGGCGCATCGCGGCCTGGGGTCGCGCGACCTAGCGGTCGGTGGCCTCGACCTCGGCCGCGAAGCCGTCGAGCTGCGCGACGGTCGGCTCGCCCTCCCAGACCTCGACGCCGGCGAGCAGCTCGGCGTAACGAGCGGCCTGACCGGGGCGGACCACGGTGCGGATCGGCACGTCCTCGCGCGTCACCTCGGTGTAGCGCTGCAGGATCGAGCGGTGCTGCGGCCGGTCGAGGTCGAGCGCGAACACGATCCCGTGGGCGCCGTCGACCTTCTCGCATCCGGTCCCGGCGAGCAGCGGGCACAGCGCGCCCTCGTCGGGCCCGTGGCAGAGCGCGACGGGGTGGCCGTTCCGCTCGAGGAACGAGGCATCGAACTCGCCCTCCGCGGTGTCGACGACATCGATCAGGATCATCCCGCCGTCCCTCTCGGCCATCGCCCCTCCTCTCCCCGATCGGCCGGTGCCGGCCGCGCGGTCATCGCCCCCACCGTCGACCCGCCGGAGGTGGCGCGCCAGGGTCGAAGGTCCCGCCCGGTAGCGTCGCTCGGCGGTGCGACGAGTCCTTCTCCGGCCCCGATGGGTGATTGGCTCCGTCATCGTCGTGCTGATCGCGGTGCTGTTCGTCAACCTGGGGTTCTGGCAGCTCCGTCGCCTGCACGAGCGCCGGCATCACAACGCGGTGGTGAAGGAGCGGGCCGCCGCGCTCCAGCCGCTCCCCGCCGACGGCTGGCTGCCCTCGCCGGCCGCGAACCCCGACGATCTCGCCTACCGCCGGGTCCGCGTCACCGGCACCTACGACCCGTCGAAGGAGCTCCTCGTGCGGTTCCAGACGCGGAACGGCACGTCCGGCTACGACGTCGTGACGCCCCTCGTGACGGCCGACGGCGTGGTGCTCGTCGACCGCGGCTGGGTGCCCCTCCAGATGGGCCGGTCCTGGCCCGACCGCAGCGCGGCGGCGCCGTCGGGGACGGTCTCCGTCCAGGGCCTGCTCGACGCCGGCCCCGACGGGTCGCTCCGCGCCGCCCACGACATCTCCGGCGGCCCGCTCGTCGTGGGCGCCGTCGACGCCAAGGCGCTCCGGTCGACCCTCGGCTACCCGCGCCTCTACGCGGTGCCGCTCCTGCTCGACGCCGGCGAGCGCCAGACGACCGGGGCGTCGTTCCCGGTGCCCCCGCCGGCGCCCGACCTGTCCGAAGGTCCACACCTCTCCTACGCGCTGCAGTGGTTCTCGTTCACCATCATCGGCGTCGTCGGCTGGCTGTTCGTGCTGCGCCGCGCCCTGCGCGACGCGGCCAAGGAGCCGGCGGCAACCCCCGCCCCGGGGTGACCCCTTCCGTCTGTTGTCGTGTGGCGCGCGAGTACCGCGCGCCAGACGACAACAGACGATGGGGACACCATTCGGTGGCGCGCGTTCAGGCGGCGGACACGATGTCGTCGATGCGGGCCGCGGTGGCGTCATCGAGGGCGTCGACGACGTCGAGCGCGCCGAGGTTCTCCTTCAGCTGCTCGACGCGGCTGGCGCCCAGGATCACCGTCGACACGTGCGGGTTCCGGATGCACCAGGCAAGTGCGAGCTGCGTCGGCGAGCAGCCCAGATCGGCTGCGACCTCACTGAGCCGCTTCACCGTCTGGTTGGCCTGGGCATCGGTGAGCCGGTCCTTGAGCCAGCCGTAGCCCTGGAGGCTGGCCCGGCTGCCCTCGGGGATCCCGTTGGCGTACTTGCCCGTGAGCAGACCTGACGCGAGGGGGCTCCACACGGTGAGGCCGAGGCCGAGGTCGTCGTAGAGGCGGGCGTACTCGACCTCGACGCGGCCCCGGTGCAGCAGGTTGTACTGCGGTTGCTCGACGACCGGCTTGTGGAGGTGGTGGCGCTCGGCCACGTCCCACGCGGCGCGGATCTCGTCCGCGCTCCACTCCGACGTGCCCCAGTAGAGCGCCCTCCCCGTCGTCACCATGTCGGACATCGCCCACACCGTCTCCTCGATCGGCGTCGACGGGTCGGAGCGGTGGCAGAACACGATGTCGACGTAGTCGAGGCCGAAGCGCTCGAGCGACCCGTCGATCGCCTGCATCAGGTACTTGCGGTTGAGCGTGTTGCGCATGTTGACCGAGTCGTGCAGCCCCCAGAAGAGCTTCGTCGAGACCATGTACGACCACCGGGGCCAGCCCAGCTCGCGGATGGCCTGGCCCATGATCCGCTCGGACTCGCCGCCGGCGTAGGACTCGGCGTTGTCGAAGAAGTTCACCCCCGCGTCCTTCGCGGTCTGCAGCATCTCCAGCGAGCGGTCGTCGTCGATCTGGGTGTTGAACGTCACCCAAGACCCGAACGACAGAACGCTCACGCGCACGCCGGCGCGGCCGAGCCGTCGGTACTGCATCTCCATCGGTGTTCCCTCTCTCTGTCGCTGGGCCAGGCGCGTGTCGGGACGTTCGGCCCTGTCGGGGCGTTCGGCCCTTTCGGCGCCGGTCGACGCCGCGGACACTCGCACCCATGGCCGTACCCGTTGCCACCGCACTTCCTACATCGAACGACGACGGGCTGGCGTACGCGGCTGCCCACCTCTCCCCGCACAAGCTCGAGGCCATGGCGGCCCTCGGCCTCCGGATCGTCCAGGGCACGCGCGCCGGCGTCCACCTGACCGACCTCGACGGCAAGCGCTACCTCAACTGCCGCAGCTCCGGAGGGGTGTTCGACTTCGGCCACCGACCCGCCTTCGCCATCGAAGCGCTCGAGCGCGGCCTGGCCGAGGTCGGCGACATGGGCGACTGGCTCGTCCCGTCCGCGGTCCGCGCCCGCGGCGCTGCCGCCCTCGCGACGATCCTGCCCGGCGACCTCCGCTACTCGTTCTTCACACCGGGCGGCGGCGAGGCCGTCGAGGTGGCGTGCAAGCTGGCGCGCGGGGTCACCGGCCGGGCCGGCATCGTCTCGGCCCGGCACGGCTTCCACGGTCAGGTCGGCTTCGCCCTCGCCATGGACGAAGAGGACGAATCGAAGCGGTTCGAGCCGCTCGTCCCCGGCATCACCAAGGTGCCCTTCGGCGACCTCGCCGCCGTCGACGGCGCCGTCACCGACGAGACGGCGGCGGTGTGCATGGAGACGATCCCCGCCACGGCCGGCTACCTCGTCCCCGGCGACGACTTCTGGCCGGGCGTGCGCCGGATCTGCGACGAGCGCGGCGCCCTCCTGATCCTCGACGAGGTGCAGTGCGGACTCGGCCGGACGGGCCGCATCTGGGCCTGCGACCACTGGGACCTCGTCCCCGACCTCCTCGTCACCGGCAAGGGGCTGTCGGGCGGCGTGTACCCCGTCGCCGCGTGCTGCTTCGGCGACCGCGTGGACGGCTACTTCGAGACCGATCCGCTCTTCCACCCCTCGAGCTACGGCGGCTCCGAGCTGGCCGCCTACGTGGTGGAGGCCGTCGCCGGCGTCGTGGGCGAGCCGTCGTTCACCGCCCACGTGCGCGACATGGGCGCGCGCCTGCGCGGCGGGCTGTTCTCCCTGTGCGCGGCCGAGCCGTCGGTGCTCACGGGCGTGCGGGGCCTCGGGCTCATGGTCGCGCTCGACACCGCGTCGGCGGCCGCCTGCCTCGACCTGATGATGGCCACGATCGACGAGGGCGTCCTCGCCATCTGGGCCAACAACAAGCAGGAGACCCTGCTCGTGATGCCGCCGCTCGTCATCGCGCCCGGCGAGGTCGACGAGGTCGTCGCCGCCATCGGCCGGGCCGCGCACCGGGTCGGGGCCGAGCGGTGATCGCCACCGCCGACCTCGCCGGCCTCGAGGCCGAGGTCACGGCGGCGCTGCGGGCCCGCGACGCATCTCGCCTCAACCTCGTCGGCCACGGCGAGCTGAGCATGGTGCTCGGCTGGCCCGCCGACGAGCCGCGGCTGGCGTGCAAGCGCCTCCCGCCGTTCCCGTCGGCCGGCGCCTTCGCGGCCTACGCCGCCACCGTCGCCCGCTACATCGACGAGCTGCGGGCCGCCGGCGTCGACGTCCTCGACACCGACGTGCGAGCGCTCGACCGGCCCGACGGTTCGGTCGTCGGCTACCACGTGCAGCCGTTCCATCCACCGCAGGTGCTCGGCACGGAGATCCTCCGCCGCACTGACCCGAACCGGGGCCACCCCGTCCTCGACCAGTCGGTGGCCGCGGTCGTACGAGGAACGACCGACCGGCGGGGTGTCGACGCCCAGATGAGCAACTGGCTCTGGCTCGACGAGCGCCCGGTGCAGCTCGATCTCAGCACCCCGTTCCTTCTCACCGCCGAGCGGAGGTTCGCGTTCGACATCACGCCGTTCCTGGCCTCGCTGCCGGCGGCGGTCCGTCCCGTCGTGCGCCGGGAGATGGAGCACCTGGTGGAGCGGTGGACGACACCGCGGGGCGCCCTGCTCGACATGGCCGCCAACCTCCTGAAGGAGCGGCTCGACGCGTGGCTGCCCCGCGCCCTCGACGTCGTCAACGCCTCCGTCGACCCGCCCATCACCGCAGCCGAGGCGGCCAAGGTGCACGCGTCCGACCGCCGGCTGTGGCCGGTGCTGCTGCGCCTCCAGCGCCTCGATCGGTGGTGGCAGGGCGCGGTCCGGCGGCGTCCCTACGAGTTCCTCCTACCGGACCGCACCACCTACGAGTAGGCCCCTTGGCCCCTGACGGCTTTCTGAGGATTCCTGGCGCTCCGGCGACGGAAATCCGCCGAAAGCGACCTCAGGCCGACTCGGCCCGGTCCTTGGCGACCTCGTCGAGCATCTCGTACTCCTCGCCGGTGTCGACGAAGTCCTCGAACTGGATCACCTGCATCTCGGTGAACCGGTCGCGGAGCCACCCGCCGTTGGCGTCGAGAAGCCCGAGCTTCTTGCAGTTGGGCACGATCTTGGCGAACAGCAGCTGCTGGAACAGGTCGTCGGCGGGATCACCGGTACCGCCGGCCCGCATGGCCTTGATCGCCACCTTCGGGTCGACGCCGAGGCGCTCCCACACCTCCTGCTGCAGGAAGCGGTCGCGCATCCGGACGGCCGCCTCGAAGGCGAACTCCTGGCGGTCCTTCAGCTCGGCGTCGGTGAGGTTGGCGTAGTACTCCTGCAGCGACAGCACGCCGAAGGCGACGTGGCGGGCCTCGTCGCTCATCACGTAGCGGAGCAGCTGCTTGAGGAGGGGCTCCGGCGTGACCTGGTGCATCAGACCGAAGGCGGCGAGGGCGAGGCCCTCCACCATGATCTGCATGCCGAGGTAGGTCATGTCCCACCGGCTGTCGGCGATGATGTCGTCGAGCAGCATCTTCAGGTGGGCGTTGATCGGGTAGTGGCCCGAGAGCTTGGTGTCGAGGTACTTGGCGAACACCTCGACGTGGCGAGCTTCGTCCATCACCTGGGTCGACGCGTAGTACTTGGCGTCGATCCACGGCACCGTCTCCACGATCTTCGCCGTGCAGAGCAGCGCGCCCTGCTCGCCGTGCATGAACTGGCTCAGCATCCAGTTCTGCTGCTCGATCCCGAGCTGGAGCCAGTCCTTCGGGCCCCATGACGCCATCGGGGTGCCCTCGAGGGCGATGGCGACCAGCTCGGGGTTCGGCGTCTCCGACGCCATGCCCATCTCGGTGGCGAGCTTCTCCTGGTCGACCTCGGTCGACCAGTCGAGGTCGGTCTCGCCGTTCCACTGCGACGACTTGGCCTTCTCGTAGAGCTTGCCGAGCGACGGCCGGCTGCGGTCGTAGTCCCACGTGAAGATGGCATCGGCGTTGTCGGTGACCGCGTGGATGATCTCCGCGGAGTCGGTGTTGGTGATGGCGAGGATGGCGTCGAGGTCGTTGACGTTGTCCCGCCCCAGGATCTCCTGGTAGCTCATCTGCGCGATACCCCCATCTGTGAACGCGATATGTCGCAACCTACGCGACACCTACGACGGCCGGCAACGTGACCGCGGTCACGAGGCGCCGGCTCGGAACCGCCGAACGTCCCGCGTCGGGCCGCCCTCGGGCCCTGCTTCCGTCGCGATGGTCGGGCGTACCACTCGAAGGGAATAGGACGCGCGCGCGAAGGAGTCAGGACATGGAAGATCGAGGAGGCCGCAGGCGCGGCCCGTGGATCATCGGGGGGATCGGCGCCCTCTTCGTGATCGCCGCACTGATCTGGACGGCCGTCGCGGCACCGGCCCTCCTCAAGTATCCGACCGATCTGAACGTGAACCCGAAGTACGAGGGGACGTTCCGCCTCTACCTCAACCCCACCAACGCCACGCCGCTCGACCAGCCGGTCACGGCCCCGCTCACGGTGGACCGCGTCGTGAAGGCCAGCCCGGGCTCGAGCTCGTCGAAGCTGGCGGTCGTCGACGAGACGCTGACGCTGAAGGCCGGCAGCCTCGTCGACACGACCCAGCAGAACGAGTACGTCATGGACCGCAGGACGATGAAGAACGTGTCGGACCCGCGGGCGTATGCGTTCAACCCCGAGAACCCCGTCGATCGCGCCGGCGCTTACCGCCTGCAGCTCCCCTTCGGCGTGGCCCTCGACCAGCAGTACAAGGTGTACAAGAACGAGATCGGCGGCACGTACTCGATGAAGACCCAGGACGCCGTCGCCGGCACCTATGAGAAGGACGGCCTCACGCTGACCCGGTTCGCCGGGACGGCCAAGAACCTGCCGCTCTCGCCGGCGTACCTGACCGAGCTGAAGAAGACCGCGCCGCTGCCGGAATCGATGACGATCGACCAGATGAAGCCGCTCCTCAAGAGCAAGGGCGTCGACGTCGATGCGCTGCTCGCGGCCCTGCTCCCGTCGCTCTCGCCGGACGACACCCAGGCGCTCGTGAAGCTCGCCGGCACGCCGATCCCTCTCCAGTACGTGCTGTCGTTCGAGGGGAAGATGGGCATCGAGCGCACGACCGGCAGTGAGGTCGACCTGACGAGCGACATCGAGACCGTCGGCGTGATGCCGGCCCCGGCGAGCGTCGACGCGCTCACCGCGATCCTCGGCAAGTACCCGCAGGTGCCGGCGGCGGCGTCCGCGTCGACCGCGCTGAAGGCGATCTCGAACGAGCCGATCCCGGTGTTCCAGTACGACTTCTCCCAGACGCCGGCGTCGGTGAAGGCCATCGCCAAGGAAGTCAAGAGCCAGCGGACCTTGGTGATCGCCGCCCAGCGCTGGATCCCGTGGTCGCTCGCCGCCCTCGGCATCGTGCTGCTGCTGGTCGGGGCCTTCCTCGGCCTCCGGCACCGCCGCGACGTCGTGGCCGCCGCCGCACCCCGGCCTCGCCCGGCCCACGCCTGAGACGCCCTCCCATTCTGCAGGCACCAGCGCGGCTCCAGACCGCGCCAGTGCCTGCAGAATCGCGTCGGTCGATGGGCTACGTTCCGGCGTTGACCGCTCAGTCAAGTGGGCGGTGAACGTAGGGGGGAGACCGCGTGAAGTTCGTCTGGTTCAACCTGATGCCCTGGCCGTACCTGCCGGACGATTTCCGGGAGAACAACCGGTCGGTGTGGGTCGACATCGACAGCAACCTGTACGACCCGGCCAAGGGCCACGCCGTGTACCACGAGTACATGGACCAGCTCGAGTACGCCGACAGCCTCGGGTTCGACGGCATCGGCGTGAACGAGCACCACCAGAACGGCTACGGGCTCATGCCGTCGCCGAACATCATCGCCGCCGGCCTGGCGCGCCGCACCAGCAAGGCCGCCATCGCGGTGATCGGCAACTCCATCGCCCTCTACAACCCGCCGATCCGCGTGGCCGAGGAGTTCGCCATGCTCGACGTGATCTCGGGCGGCCGCCTCATCGCGGGCTTCCCCGTCGGCACGTCGATGGACACCAACTACTGCTACGGCCAGATCCCCGCGCTCACCCGCGACAAGTACGCCGAGGCCCACGAGCTCATCATGCGCGCGTGGCACGAGGACGAGCCGTTCGCGTTCGACGGCAAGTACAACCAGCTCCGCTATGTGAACTGCTGGCCCAAGCCGATCCAGAAGCCCAACCCGCCGATCTACATCCCCGGCGGCGGCTCGGTGGAGACGTGGGACTTCTGCGTCGACAACGACTACAACTACTCGTACCTCTCCTTCGGCGGCTACGTGGCCGGGAAGCGGCTGCTCGACGGCTACTGGGAGCGGGTCGCGGCCAAGGGTGCCGACGAGTCGCCCTACCGAGGGGCGTTCGCGCAGATCATCGCCGTCGCCGACACCGACGCCGAGGCGGAGAAGCTCTACAAGGAGCACATCCTCTACTTCTACAACCGGTGCCTCCACGTGTTCCCCGGCTTCGCCGACGCGCCCGGCTACCGCACCATCAAGACCCTGCAGGCGGGGGCGCTGAACCAGCTCACGGCGGCCGCGCAACGCCGCTTCTCCGAGCTCACCTGGGGCGAGCTCATCGAGAACGGCAACGTGATCGCCGGCAGCCCCGAGACCGTGGTCGACCGCATGAAGGACATGATCTCCGGCCTGCACATCGGCACCGTGTTCTGCCTCATGCACAACGGCAACCAGCCCGACTGGAAGACGCGCTACTCGACGAAGCTCTTCGCCGAGAAGGTGATGCCGCAGCTGCAGGACATGTGGCCCGACTGGAAGGGCGACGACCGGTGGTGGTGCAAGCCGCTCGAGACGCGCGTCGACCCGACCGAGACCGTGGGCGGCAAGTCGCGAGCCGAGCTCGAGGGGGTGCGGTGATGGAGTGGACCCGGATCGAGACCGCCAAGGGCACGTCGTGCCGCGTCCTCACCGGGGGCCCCGGCGGCGCCGGCACGGGCGGCGGCGCATCCGTCGACCCGGTCGTGTTCTTCCACGACGCCGGCGGGCTCCGCGAGCCCAACCCGTTCCTCGATCGCCTGGCCGAGCGCTACCAGGTCTTCGCACCGGAGCTGCCCGGCTACGGGGAGTCGACCGGCGAGGAGCTGCTCGAGGACATGCTCGACTTCGCCCTCCACGGATGGGACGTCGTCGACGCCCTCGGGCTCGAGCGGCCCCGCATCGTGGCCCACTCCATGGGCGGCATGATCGCAGCGGAGATGGCGTGCCTGTGCCCGCAACGGGCGCAGCGCCTGGCCCTGATCGCGCCGGGCGGGATGTGGCTCGACGACCACCCCATCCCCGACATCTTCGCGACCCTGCCCCACCACCTGCCCGAGCTCCTCTTCGCCGACCCGGCCAAGGGGGCCGCCGCGCTGACGCGGGGCGCCGACTTCAGCGACCCCGAGGCGCTCGTCGCGTTCTTCATCGACAACGCCCGCCGACTGGGCACCGCCGGCAAGATCCTGTTCCCCATCCCCAACCGCCGGCTGTCGAAGCGCATCTACCGGCTGACGACGCCGACGCTGCTCGTGTGGGGCGAGGAGGACCGGCTGATCCCGCCCGTCTACGCCGACCGCTGGCTCGAGCTGCTCCCGTCGGCGGAGCTCGTCACCGTCGCCGACGCCGGCCACGCGGCGACGATCGAGCAGCCCGACGCCGTCGCCGACGCCATCCTCAAGTTCCTGGAGGCCTGACCGATGCCCATCGATCCGCAGGTGCAGGAGGTCCTCGACCTCCTGTCGTCCATGAGCTTCCCCGGCCTGTCGGCCTTCCCGGTCGACCAGGCCCGCCAGGCGATGGATGCCATGCGGGCCAACCGCCCCGAGCCCCCTGCGGTCGCCCGCGTCGACGACCGCACGATCCCCGGCCCGGCGGGCGACGTCCCGGTCCGCATCTACACGCCGGCCGGCGCCGTCGACGGCGAGCTCCTCCCGCTGATCGTCTTCTTCCACGGTGGCGGCTGGGTGATCGGCAGCATCGACACCCACGAGACCACGGCCCGCGAGCTGGCCAACGGCACCGGCGACGTGGTCGTGAGCGTGGAGTACCGCCTCGCGCCCGAGCACCGCTTCCCCGCCGCCGTCGACGACGCGTGGGCGGCGACGCAGTGGGTGGCGGCTCACGCCGGCGAGATCGGCGGTGACGGATCCCGCCTCGCGGTGGCGGGCGACTCCGCCGGCGGCAACCTGGCCGCCGTCATCGCCATCCACGCGCGCGACACCGGTCTGCCGCTGCGGTTCCAGCTGCTCGTCTATCCCGCCGTCGATGCCTCGATGGCCTCGGCGTCGATCGCCGAGAACGCGTCGGGCTACTTCCTCACCGAGGCCGACATGGACTGGTTCTACGGCCACTACACCGCCGTCGACCAGCGCCACGAACGCCCCGCCGACTGGCGGCTCTCACCGATCCTCGCGAACGACCTGACCGGCGTCGCCCCCGCCCTCGTCCTCACGGCCGAGTACGACCCCCTGCGCGACGAAGGCGAGGCCTACGCCGAGCAGCTCCGCGCCGCCGGCGTCGAGGCGTCGGTGACCCGCTACGACGGCATGATCCACGGCTTCTTCGGCATGACGGCGACGGTCGACCGCGCCCGCGATGCCATGCAGGAGGCCACGGCGGCGCTGTCGAAGGCTCTGTCGGCCTGATCCGTGCCCAGAGTCACGCGCATGTAGGGTCGAAGGATCGGGGACACTGAACCCGTACCCCATGTACAAGGAGGCTCATGCCGACGCAGACCAGAGATGATGTCGTCCTCGCCGAAGGGATCGTTGACGAGGCACTACCCAACCTCAGCTTCCGGGTGAAGCTCGACAACGGTCACCAGGTGCTCGCACACCTGTCCGGCAAGATGCGCAAGAACCGGATCCGTGTGCTCGTGGGCGATCGCGTCCAGGTCGAGCTGTCGGTGTACGACCTCAACCGGGGCCGGGTCACCTACCGCTACAAGTAGTCCCCCCCCAGACACCTACGTCTCGGCGAGTCCTCCGCCCGGGGCCGCGACCGCTCAGTCGTCGCCGCCCCCGGAGCGACGCTCACCACCGGTCCCGCCACCGGTACCCGCGATGGCCCGGAGCTCCTCGATCAGCGCCTGCTTGTCGGCCGAGGAGAGCCGGGCATCGGCGTGCATGAGCCGGTAGTAGTTCGGCGGCATGCTGCCGTTCTGCACCGTCTCGACGAGGTCTTCGGGGCGGCGGCTGTTGGCCCAGTCGGTGAAGTTGAGCTTCTGCCGGCCCTCGTCGACGTGGTTCTGCGACCACCACGAGATGGGCGCCACGCTCGTGTACCAGGGATACCTCGTCTGGTTCGAGTGGCAGTCGTAGCAGGCGGTGCGGACCAGCTGCGCGCCACGCGTGCTCGTGTAGGCCGGTTCCGACACGATGGGCGGGTTGTGGTGCGTGCGGCCGTACGGCACGAGCTGGATCACGACGAACAGCACGACCGCGGCGACGACAAGCCTCAGGAGCCACTTCACGGCGGGGACGTTACGGGCCGGCTCGCGCCGCGATGAGAGGCGAACGGCGGAAACCGCGGACCTTTGCCAACCCTTTAGCCACGCCCGTCCGGGCGGGGTCCGGTGCAGACTGGCCGGCGTGACCCAACGACCCGCCCTCCGCGCCCGCCGCCCCAACCCGCTCAGCGGTGCGGGCCTCGACCGCCTGTCGCACGTGCGGGCCGACGCCGCCGCGCTGGCCGCTCGCCTCGACGACGTGGCCACCGTCGTCGTGCCGCTGTGGCAGGGCAAGGTGGCGACCGTCGGCATGCCGCCGCGCCTCCACACGGCCACGGTGCCCGACCTCCACGATCGCGCCTGGTTGCTGGGCGAGGCCGACGGGACGACGTACCTCGCGGTCGAGCTCGACGACGACGACCTCGCGTCGGTCGACCTCCCCGACGACGTCCGGTGGGCCGGGCTGCGCGAGATCGGCGCCAACCTCGAGCCGCTCCACGCCCACCTCGGCGCGACCGCCACGGCGCTCGCCACCTGGCACCGGACGCACCGGTTCTGCGGGGCGTGCGGAGCCGAGACCGTCTCCGACTGGGCCGGCTTCCGGCGCCATTGCGAGGCCTGCGGGCGCGAGCACTTCCCGCGCACCGATCCGGCGGTGATCATGCGCGTCACCTTCGACGACCGGATCCTGCTCGCGCGCAACCCGGGGTGGCCGGCGGGGTTCGGCTCGGTGCTCGCCGGCTTCGTCGAGCCGGGCGAGTCGCTCGAGGACGCCGTGGCCCGCGAGATCAAGGAGGAGGTCGGGCTCAGCGTCGACGACATCGACTACCACTCGTCGCAGCCCTGGCCGTTCCCGTCGTCGATCATGCTCGGCTTCACCGCCGAGGCCACCGGCGACGAGCTCACGCTCGACCCCGCAGAGGTGGGTGAGGCCGGCTGGTACACGCGCGAGGAGGTCCGCGACGGCATCCTCGCCCTGCCCGGCAAGGTGTCGATCGCGCGCCACCTGATCGACGACTGGCTCGAGGACGAGGACGAGGACGACGACGACGACTGAGACGCCGACCTAGGTGAGCGGGCGTGATGCTCACGCGCGAGCACCGCGCGCGAGCATCACCCGCCGCCGGCGGTGTCAGGGCAGGAACTCGGCGATCGTCGCGGCCAGCTCGAGGGGCATGTCGCCCTGGATGCTGTGGCCGGCCCGCTCGAAGTGCACCACCCGGGCGTTCGGCTGGAGCCGGCGCAGACGGGCCTCGTCGTCGTCGCGCAGCACCGAGTCGGGGCGCATCCCCCGGGCCAGCAGCACCGGGACGTCGATGCGGCCGAGGGCGTCGACGAGCGCCGCGTGCCCCGCGTCGTCGGGGGCCGCGTCGGTCGCATCGGCGGGGTCGGCCCCGCCCGCCGGTGCCGGCTGGCGTTCGTCGAGGCGCCAGCGCGAGTGCCGCCACACCCATGAGCCGTCGTCGAGCTGCAGGGCGTTGTGGAGGATCCCCCGCCGGAGTGACGACTCGCGGCGCGTCGGGTTGAACTGCTTCGTGCGCTCGAGGAGCTCGTCGAAGCTGGCGAACGTCGGCGGCCCGTTCACGAAGTCGGAGATGTGCTGGGCGTGGGCGGCGTCGAGGCCCGGGAGGACGTCGACGAGGAGGAGGCGGCGGACGAGGTCGGGGGCGCGATCGGCCAGGGCGATCGCGGTGAGGCCTCCGAACGACATGCCGACCACACCCACGGCGGTCGGGGCCAGGGCACGGACGACGACCGCGACGTCGTCGGCGGCCGCGCCCGGCGAGTGGCGCCGGCCCCGAACCACACTCGGCCCGTCGGAGTGGCCGTGGCCCGGCAGGTCGATCGCTAGGAGCGGCCGCGGGCGGAGCGCCAACGCGACGGTGTCCCAGGTGTGGGCGTTCTGGGCGCCGCCGTGGAGGAGCACGATCTCCGGGTGCCCCTCGCCCCACACCAGCGCGCTCAGCCGCCGGCCGCCGCCGACGTCGACCTGCTCGCGGCGCACGGTCGGTGGCTCGTCGAAGGGGAGCCCGTACTCGGCGGCGTTCTCGTGGAACAGCCCGAACTCGTCGTAGTCGATGCGCTCTGGTCCTGCCATCGCCGTACCGTAGGCCGATGCGGTTGATCGGCGCGGGCGCGCTGTTCCGGAACGAAGCCGGTCACGTGCTGCTCGTCAACCCCACCTACAAGCCACCGTGGGAGATCCCCGGCGGCATCGTCGAGGAGGGCGAGAGCCCGCGTCAGTGCTGCTCCCGCGAGCTCGCTGAGGAGCTGGGCTACGACGGCCCGCTCGGGCGGTTGCTGGTGGTCGACTGGCTGCCCGACCTCGCCGGTCGCGGTGACCGCGTCCTCTTCATCTTCGACGGCGGCGTCGTCGACGACTCGTTCCTCGAGTCGGTCACGTTGCCGCCCGACGAGCTGAGCGAGTGCGCGTTCGTCGACCTCGGCGAGGCCGGCGGCTACCTCGGCCCTGGCATGGTCCGGCGGGTTCGGGAGGCCGTCGGACACGCGCGGGCGCAGACCACCGGGTACCTCGAGTTCGGGTGGCCCGACGCCCTCCCGATCGTCGGCCCGGAGGCGCCGCCGGGCTGACGCCCTCGCCGCGATCGACGGGATTCTCGTCATCCGCGAAGCCCCACCGCTCCTTATTGAAGGACGATGCACACCGGGAGACTCGCCCTCGCCATCGCCGCAGCGGCGACCCTGATCGCTGCGACGGCGGCGTGCGGATCGTCCGGCGCGACGACAACCCCACCGGTCGCCGGCGCCGCCGTCAAGATCGCGGTCTTCCACTACGACCCGAGCCCGCTCACCGTCAAGGCGGGCACACGGATCACGTGGACCAACACCGATCAGATCCTCCACACGGTGACGTCCGGGACCCGTGACCATCCCGATGGCCGCTTCGACGGCCGGCTCGACGGCGTCGGGTCATCGTTCTCGGTGCGCCTCACCACCCCCGGCACCTACCAGTACCACTGCAGCCGGCACCCCGGCATGGACGCCTCGATCGTCGTCGAACCATGACCGCCCGGCGGTCGTGACCGCCTGATCGCTCGTCCCCCGAACCCGACCCCGCAAGGAGCCCTTCATGAACCGCGCCCCGTTGCGCGCCGCGGCACTCGCCGCGTCCCTCGCCATCACCGCCGCTGCGTGCGGCGGCTCGAAGTCCGCCGGCACGCCGTCGGCCCTCCCCCGCGACGCGGCCGCGGCCGCCGAGGCGATGCCGGCCTCCTCCGGCGCCTCGACGCTGCGCGCCGGCCTCACCTCCCTCCTCCAGGAGCACGTGTACCTCGCCGGGATCACCACCGGCA
>DATAKR010000014.1:0-19865 GCA_036261495.1 Acidimicrobiales bacterium
CGACACCCACGACCTCTCGCTGATCCGCGCGCACCTCCGCGACGAAGCTGAACAGTTCCGCGCCGGCAACTACAGCGACCCCGCCAAGATCCACGGGATGGACATGCCCGGGGTGAAGGAGCTCGAACAGGGCGCGTCGCGAATCGATGTCGTGTACGCAGACGCGCCCAACGGTGGCCAAGTCACCTACTCGACCTCGGAGCCGGCGCTCATCGACGCGCTCCACGCCTGGTTCGACAGGCAGACGAGCGACCACAGCATGCCCGGCATGGGCGGCTGACCGCCGTCGCGACGCGAACGGGCCCCGGGTCCGCAGCCCGGGGCACGCCAACTCTGCGGAGGGTCTGGGCGAGATCTACGCAGACCCCTTCGTTCGTTCGTTTCGTGGAGGTGGGGGGAATCGAACCCCCGTCCCTCGGCTCCTTGCCGGGCCTTCTCCGAGCGCAGCCGGTGGGAGGATCTCGGGCCCCGCGCCTTCACCGGCAACGATGCGGGACCCCAGTCAGCGAAGATGTCCCCGGGCGGCCCGCTGACGAGGCCGCTCAGGTGAGCCCTACTGGATGACGCCCGAACCCGACCCGTAGGGCTGAGGCCGGTTGGACGTCGCCTCTACTGCTTAGGCAGCGAGTGCGAGCTCAGCATGATCGCTGGCGTTTGTTTTGGTGCCGGCTCTTTAACGTGGACTCCGACAACCACGGCTCGCTTCTCCCGACGCAGACGACCAAGGTCGAAACCAGGCACCCCCTCGTAGTGGACCCTTCCATTCTACAAGCGCCCGCGCCGGGCTATTCCTCGCCCCGCCGGCGCCGGGCGACACCGCGGTCGGCCTCTCGCTCGGCATCGCGCTTCGCGATGGCGGCCCGCTTGTCGTACAGCTTGCGCCCCCGGCCCACGCCGAGGTCGACCTTGGCCTTTCCCTCACGGAAGTAGATCGAGAGCGGCACGAGGGTGAGGCCCTCCTGCTGGGTCCGCACGCGGAGCTCCTCGATCTCCCGGCGGTGCAGGAGGAGCTTCCGGCGCCGGTCGGGGTCGTGCCCGGTGTGCGTCTGGGCGAAGGCGTACGGCGCGATGTGGACGCCGTACATCCAGACCTCGTCGTTCTCGACGCGGGCGAAGGCGTCCCGCATCTGCACCTGGGCGTCGCGAAGCGACTTCACCTCGCTGCCGACGAGCTGGATGCCGCACTCGAAGGTGTCGAGGATGTCGTAGTCGTGCCGGGCCTTGCGGTTCTGCGCGACAGCGCGCGGCCCGTGCGGCTTCTTGGTCGCGCCCTTTGCCATAGGCGGAACATCGTGCCAGGTGGCGGCGGTCGCCTCCGACCGAGTTCGCCGGGATTAGCGTCGGCCGCCGTGCTCGCCACCGCCCGTCCGCTGCGCATCGACGCCGCCGAGTACGCGCGCATGGTGGCGCACTGCTACGACGGGTTCCCCCTCGAGGCGTGCGGGCTGCTCGCCGGCCCGTCCGGCTCGGCCGACGTGCACCGCGTCTACCTCACCCGCAACGCCGCCGAGTCGAGCCGCGTCTACACGGTCGACCCCCGCGACCACCTCCGCGCCGACCGCGACGCCGAGGCCGCCGGCCTCGAGATCCTCGGCGTGTTCCACTCCCACACCCACACCGACCCGTACCCGTCGCCGACCGACGTGGCCCAGGCGCCCGACCCCTCGTGGCACTACGTGCTGGTGTCGCTCCGCGACGAGGCTCCCACCACCCGGTCGTATCGGATCATCGACGGGAAGATCGCCGAAGAGCCGGTTGTTCTCGTCCGTCGGTAGGATTCCCTACAGAACCGGTCACCTTTCTCGGAGGATCCCTGTGCCCGTCGAAGTTCGCCTGCCCACCGTCCTGCGCCAATACGCCGGTGGTCAGTCCACGGTGAAGGCGAACGGCGACACGGTCCGCGCCGTGTTCGACGACCTCGTCGTCCAGTTCCCGCAGATGGCCGGCCAGGTCGTCACCGAGGAGGGCGTCCTCCACAAGTTCGTCAACGTCTACGTGAACGACGACGACATCCGCTTCCTCGACAAGCTCGACACGAAGCTGTCGGGCGACGAGACGATCTCCATCCTCCCGGCCGTCGCCGGCGGCTGACGGCTCGATCCCGCCTCCGACCTCGGAGCCGCCATGGCCCGCTACGACAGCGTCCTCGACCTGATCGGCAACACGCCGATGGTCGACATCAGCCAGCTCTCGCCCAACCCCCGCGTCCGCATCTTCGCCAAGCTCGAGGGCCAGAACCCCGGCGGGTCGGTGAAGGACCGCGTGGCGCTGTCGATGGTGGAGGAGGCCGAGAAGAACGGCGACCTGTCACCCGGGCAGACGATCCTCGAGTCGTCGTCGGGCAACACCGGCATCGGCCTGGCCATGATCGCCCAGGTCAAGGGCTACCCGATCAAGATCGTGCTGCCCGAGAACGTGTCGATCGAGCGGCGCCAGCTGCTCGAGGTGTGGGGCGCCGAGATCATCTGGTCGCCGGGCGGCGAAGGATCCAACGGCGCCATGCGCCGCGCCCGCAAGCTCGCCGAGGAGCACCCCGACTGGTGGTTCCCGTACCAGTACGGCAACCCGGCCAACCCGAAGGCCCACTACGAGGGCACGGGTCCGGAGATCTGGCGCGACTGTCCGGAGGTGACGCACTTCGTCGCCGGCCTCGGCACGAGCGGGACGCTGGTCGGCGTCGGGCGCTTCCTGAAGGAGCAGGACCCGCAGGTGCAGATCTGGGCCATCGAACCGCCGGTGGGCGAGATGGTCGACGGTCTGAAGAACTTCGACGAGGGGTTCGTACCGCCGGTCTTCGTCGAGGGTGGCGGTGCGGACCTGTTGTCGCGGAAGAAGATCGTGCGGCCGCGCGAGTCGATCGAGTGGACCCGGCGCCTGCGCGACATCGGGGTGTTCGCCGGCATCTCGTCGGGAGCGGCCGTGGCCGGCGCCGTCAAGTGCGCGGCCGAGATCGACGAGGGCACCATCGTGGTCGTCATCGCCGACGGCGGGTGGAAGTACGTGTCGACCGGCGCGTGGACCGACGACATCGACAAGGTCGAAGAGCGGGCCAAGGGGATCATCTACTTCTGATCCCCGGTCGCGTCGTCGCGACCGCCGTGGTGCCGCGAAGTAGCGTGCGGCGCCGTGGATGATCGTCCGATCGGCGTGTTCGACAGCGGGTTCGGCGGGCTGACCGTCGCCCGTGCGCTGATCGATCTGCTGCCCGACGAGGACGTCGTCTACTTCGGCGACACCGGTCGCTACCCCTACGGCCCGCGCGACCTCGACGAGGTCCGCGAGTTCGCCCGGCAGATCACCAGGCTCCTCGTCGAGCGGTTCGACGTGAAGATGGTCGTCGTGGCGTGCAACACCGCGGCCGCCGCCGCGCTCGAGCTGCTGCAGTTCGAGTTCGACGTGCCGGTCGTCGGGGTCATCAACCCCGGCGTGCGTGCCTCGCTCGCCGTCACCAGCAACCACCGCGTCGGCGTGATCGGCACCGTGGGCACCATCTCCTCGGGTGCCTACCAACGCGCTGTCCGCGCCCACCGCGGCAACGTCGAGCTCACCTGCGCCGCCTGCCCCGGCTTCGTCGAGTTCGTCGAGCGGGGCGAGACCTACAGCGACCAGGTGCGCGTGCTCGCCGAGCGCCTGCTCGCCCCGGTCAAGGAGGCGCGAGTCGACACGCTCCTCCTCGGGTGCACGCACTATCCGTTCCTGGCTCGGGTGATCGGCGAGGTGATGGGACGCGAGGTCGTGCTCGTGTCGTCGGCCGACGAGACCGCGTTCGAGGTGCGTGCCCTGCTCGAGGAGACCGGGTCGGTGTGTCGCCGGCGCGGCAAGGGGTCCCACCGGTTCATCTCCTCCGGTGACACCTGCTGGTTCCGCGAGCTCGGTGCGCGCCTGCTCGGCCCCGAGGTGGCGGTCGTCGAGGGGCACACGTGGGGCTGAGCCTCACCGTGCTCGGCGCGTCCGGCAGCTACCCGGGGCCTGGGAGCGCGTGCTCGGGGTACCTCGTCAGGAGCTCCTCGACGACGGTGTGGCTCGACGCCGGGTCCGGCACCCTCGCCAACCTGCAGCGCCACGTGGCGATCGGCGACGTCGACGCCATCGTGCTCACCCACGAGCATCCCGACCACTGGACCGACCTGCTCGGCTACTACATCGCGACCAAGTACTACATGCCCCGCGACGCCGTGCCCGTGTACGCCCCCGAGAGCCTCCGCGATCACGCCTACTACCACGACGCTCCGCTCGACTGGCGCGTCGTCACCGATGCCGACACCGTCGAGATCGGCGACCTCCGCCTCACGTTCTCGCGGACCGACCACCCGCCCGAGACGCTCGCGACCCGGGTCGACGGCGACGGTCGCTCGATCGTGTACACCGCCGACACCGGCCCCGGGTGGGAGCCGGCCCGCTTCGGGCGCGGCGTCGATCTGCTGCTGTCGGAGGCGACGTTCCTCGCGAGCGGCGACGACGTCCCACACCACCTCTCGGCCGACATCGCCGGACGGTTCGCCCGCGACGCGGCCGCCCAGCGGCTCGTCGTCACCCACCTCCAGCCGGGGCTCGACCGCGAGGCCTGCCGGGCGGAGGCCCACGCCAGCTATGGCCGCGACGTCGTCGTGGCCACCGAGAACGAGGAGTACCACCTGTGAGGCGAGACGGACGCCAACCCGACGAGCTGCGGCCGGTCCGCTTCCACCGCGACTACACCGAGATGGCGACGGGGTCGGTCCTCGTCGAGATGGGCCGCACCAAGGTGCTGTGCACGGCGTCGCTCGACGAGCGGGTCCCGCCCTGGCTGCGGGGCAAGGGCCGTGGATGGGTCACGGCCGAGTACTCGATGCTGCCGGGGTCGTCGGCCGAGCGTGTCGAGCGCGAGGCAGCCCGCGGCAAGCTGTCGGGGCGCACCCAGGAGATCCAGCGCCTCATCGGGCGTTCGCTGCGCGCCGTCACCGATCTCGTCGCGCTGGGGGAGCAGCAGATCGTCCTCGACTGCGACGTGCTCCAGGCCGACGGGGGCACGCGCACGGCGTCGATCTGTGGCGCCTACGTCGCACTCCACGACGCGTGCTCGCGGATGCTGCAGCGCAACCTCATCCGGACGCATCCGCTCACCGAGGCCTGCGCGGCGGTGTCCGTCGGCATCATCGAGGCGGTCGCCATGCTCGACCTCGAGTACACCGAGGACGTCCGTGCCGAGGTCGACATGAACGTCGTGATGACGTCGAGCGGCCGGTTCATCGAGGTCCAGGGCACCGCGGAGGGCCTGCCGTTCACGCGGACCGAGCTCGACGACCTGCTGGGCCTGGCCGAGCACGGCATCGCCCAGATCCTCGATCTGCAGCAGGAGGCGCTCGCCACGCCCGTCGCCTCTCGCACCTGATGCGGTTCGTCCTCGCCACCGCCAACCCCGACAAGGCGGCCGAGATCCAGGCGATCCTCGGCGCCGGGATCGATCTCGTCCCGCGTCCGCACACCGCGCCCGACGTGGTCGAGTCGGGGCACACGCTGGAGGACAACGCCCGGCTGAAGGCGGTGGCGCTCGTGGAGTGGACGGGAGAGGCCGCCATCGCCGACGACACCGGCCTCGAGGTCGACGCGCTCGGCGGGGAGCCCGGGGTGTACTCGTCGCGCTACGCCGGCGAGGGCGCGAGCTACGCGGACAACGTCGCCAAGCTCCTCCGCGAGCTCGGCGATGGCGCCGAGCGCCGGGCCCGGTTCCGCACGGTGGCGGTGGCGCGGTTCCCCGACGGGCGCGAGGTGATCGCCGACGGTGTGGTCGAGGGCGCCATCACCCGCCAGGCCCGTGGCGACGGTGGGTTCGGCTACGACCCGGTGTTCGCGCCCGACGAGGGCGGCGGGCGGACCTTCGCCGAGATGTCGGCGGACGAGAAGCACGCCATCTCACACCGGGGCCGGGCCTTTCGCGCCCTCGCCGGCAGGCTCGCCGGCGGCGGCTCCTCGACACCCCGCTAGGCCCACCCCGAGCCGGCGCCCCGCCCCATCCCGAAGGGACCGGTGGGCCAGCGGAAGCAGTCGACCATCAGCTGGTCGACCTCCTCGCGTGTGGCGATGCCCTCCTCCACCACCCGGCGCGCCTCGCGCGACATCGCGGAGTAGACGCGGTTGGCCACGTAGCCCCAGGTGCGGGGCTGGTCCTTGACCACGATCGGGTTCTTGCCGGCGCCGGCCGCGAGCCGGGTGACGATCTCCACGGTCTCGTCCGAGGTATCGGGCGCCCGGACGATCTCGGCCAGCTTCATCACCGGCGCCGGCGACGCCCAGTGCCAGCCGATCACCCGGTCGGGCCGGTCGGTGGCGGCCGAGAGGGCGGCGATCGGGAACCCGCTCGAGTTCGATGCCAGGATCGTCGTCGGGCCCGCTCGATGGTCGAGGTCGCGGAACACCTTGATCTTCAGGTCGAGGCGCTCGGGCACCGCTTCGATCACGACGTCGGACGCGGCGAGGGCGTCGAGATCGGTCGTGAACGTCAGCCGCTCGAGCGCGGCGTCGGCCTCATCCGCCGAGAGCTTGCCCCGGTCGACGGCGCTCCTGACGCCGAACCGGCCGGTGTCGACGGTCGCCCGGCCCTTCTCGAGGGCTTCCTCGGCGATGTCGTAGCAGACCACCTCGTGGCCGGCGATGGCCATCACCTGCGCGATGCCCGACCCCATGACGCCGGCGCCCATGACTCCGATGCGTTCCATGGCGGCGAGTCTCGCGGAGTCGGTCGCGCCGCGCTGATGGGCGTCACCAGCCCCGCATGTCGACCGGCCAGGCGTCGAGCACCTCGCCGTCGCGGACGACGTGCAGGGTGTCGTGGTACGCGACGGTCGGGTCGACGTGGGCCGGCACCACCTCGATGCGGTCGCCGACGTGGAGCTCG
The DNA here is from genome assembly GCA_036261495.1 of Acidimicrobiales bacterium. Lineage (GTDB taxonomy): Bacteria > Actinomycetota > Acidimicrobiia > Acidimicrobiales > CADCTF01 > DATAKR01. The sequence continues at coordinate 6,875 of DATAKR010000014.1, forward strand.
CGGTCGGTCGAGAACGTCACGTGCTCGTCGCTGCAGAACCACACCGTCGCCCCCGGGATCGTCGGGTTTCCGTGGTCCATGCCGAGTGCCTTCAGGCCGCAGTCGGCGACCACCCAGTCCTTCGACACCGAGATGACCGTGGCGAGCACGGTGAGCGCCTGGCGGAACGGGAGCTCGAGCTTGGCGTAGGCCGTGTCCATCAGCGCGTACGACCCGGCCTGGATCTCGTTGGCCCACGTGTTGATGTCGTAGGTGCCGGTCCCCCCGGCGGAGATGACGTCACCGCCGACGAGCTGCGCGGCCTGCAGCAGGAGCGTCATGCACTCCTCGACCTTCGTGACCCGCTCAGCCCGGTCGGGCAGCCCGACGACGTGGCCCTCGTAGCCCATGACACCGCGCACGACGAGCCCCTTGGCGCGAGCGATCTCGGCCAGGCGCCCGGCGTCCGACGGGTCGCACCCGCACCTCGGGAGCCCGACGTTGACGTCGATGAGCACCTCGTTCACACCGCCGCGCGCGGCGGCCTCGATCGTCGCCTCGCTGTCGACCGCCACGGTGATCCGCGCCTCGTGGGCGGCCGCGGCCGCGCCCAGCCGTTCGGCGTGCACCACCTCGTTGGCGAGCAGGAGGTCGTCGCCGAGCCCCGCCGCCGCGAGCACCTCGACCTCGCGGATCGTGGCGCAGGTGAAGGAGTGGTGGCCGACGTCGTACTGGCGGCGGGCGAGCGCACTGCACTTGTGGGCCTTCACGTGCGGGCGCATCCTCGACCCGGGCAGCGCGGCCGCCATCGTCGTGAGGTTGTGCTCGAGCGCGTCGGCGTCGACCAGCAGCGCCGGCGTCTGGAGGTCGTCGAGTGCGGTCATGCCGCCGCCTCGCCGGCGACGACCGCCTCCGCTTCGATCTCGACCTTCCAACGCTCGTCGAGCAGAGCGGCCACGACCACCATCGTGGCCGCCGGCCGCACGTCGCCGAAGAACGCGCCATGGGCGCGCCCGACGGCGTCACCGTGCTCGCGGCCGGTGAGGAACATCCGGGTGCGAACGACGTCGGACGCACTCGCGCCGGCCGCCGTCAGCGCCTCCTCGATGATCTCGAGGCAGCGGTGCGCCTGCCCCCCGGCGTCGGGATCGCAGGAGCCGTCGGGCCAGATCGGCGCGGTGCCGCTCACGAGCACGCGGTCACCGACCCGGAGCGCGCGGCTGAACCCGATCGTGCGCTCGAAGGGCGAGCCCGAGGAGATGCGCTGGCGTTGTGACATGGCGCGGACCCTACCGGGGACGCCACCTACCGGCCGCGCTCGTCCCCCCACAGCAGCACGTGCAGGCGCGTCGTGAGGTTCCAGCCGCGGGCGAGCACCGGCTCGGCCAGGGCGCGACCGCGCTCGACGACCGTCGTGGCGTCGGTGCCCTCGGGCATCACCCACACCGCCGCGGGTGGAAGGGCGCACGCCTCCACGATCTCGTTGATCTCGTCGAGATCGCGCTCGGCCGTGGCCACGAACTTGAACGCCGCCTTGCCCGTCGCCACGAGGCCGCGGAGCACGTCGGGCTTGTAGCGACGGTCGCGGGGGTTGCCGGAGCTCTCGAGCTTCGGGCTGACGTTGAAGCGGTGGACGAGTGCCACCACCTCGGGCGCAGGCGCGTGGTGCCCGGCGGTCTCGATCTCGATCTCGAACGAGCGAGCGTGGAGGACGTCGAGCAACGCGATGAGCGTGCGCTGCTGGAGGAGCGGTTCCCCGCCGGTGACGACGACGAGGCCGACATCCATCTCTTCGATGGCCCCGGCGACGTCGCTCACGGTGCGGCGGTGCAGCTCGACGGCCGGGTCGAACCGCGACCAGTCCCACGTGTAGGGCGTGTCGCAGAACGAGCACGCCAGGTCGCACCGGCCGAGCCGCACGAAGCCGGCCCGCCGGCCGAGCGAGGGTCCCTCGCCCTGCCAGGTGGGCCCGAAGACCTCGGCGACGACGAGCTCGCCGGCGAGTGGGTCCGGGTCGGTCACGGCGCGAGCGCGGGGTCGGCGATGCCGGCGTCGGCGAACCCCCGCGCACGCAGCACGCAGGAGTCGCACGTGCCGCACGGGGTCGAGCCGCCGCGGTAGCACGACCAGGTCAGCTCGAGCGGGGCGCCGAGCTCGACGCCGAGCCGCACGATGGCGGCCTTCGACAGGTCGATGAGCGGTGTGCGGACCTCGACGGGCCGGCCTTCGACGCCCCGCTTCAGCGCGAGCCGCGCCGTCTCGGCGAACGAGGCGACGAACTCGGGTCGGCAGTCGGGGTAGCCGCTGTAGTCGAGGGCGTTCACGCCGAGGTACACGGCGTCGAGGTCGCGTGCCTCGGCCACGCCCATGGCCACCGCGAGGAAGATGAGGTTGCGGGCCGGGACGTAGGTGACCGGGATCGGACCGGGGCCGTCGCCGGCGCCGACGAAGTCGGGAACGTCGATCGACGAGTCGGTGAGGGCGGACCCACCCCACTGCGACGCGTCGAGCGCGACGACCAGGTGCTCGGCGCCGTAGTGGTGCGCGACGGCGGCGGCTCGTTCGAGCTCCACCGCGTGGCGCTGGCCGTACGCGAACGAGAGCGCGACATCGGCGCCCCCGTCGCGATCGGCCGCCGCCATGCACACCGTCGAGTCGAGGCCGCCTGAGAGGATGACGAGGTTCGCGCCCATGCGCCGGGCCTCAGGCGACGATCTCGACGAAGCTGTCGCCGGTCTCCCAGAGGCGGATGCGCGCCACGCCCAACCCGGCGGCCTCGACCGTCTTCCAGATCTCTGCGGCGAGCAGCTCCGCCGTGGGGTTGTCGAGCAGGTCGTTGAGGTAGCGGTGGTCGTAGGCGTCGATGACATCGCGCTCGACCACCCGGCGGATGTCGGCGAAGTCGACGACGATGCCGTCGTCGCCGACGGGACCCTCGACGGTCACCTCGAGGCGGTAGCTGTGACCGTGGAGGTGCCGGCACTTCCCGTCGTGCCACGGCAGCTGGTGGGCGGCCTCGAACGAGAAGGAGCGGGTGACGCTGGTGCGCATCGCAGCTCCAGGGTACGCGGTCACATCGCCGCCGCAGGCCGCCGCACCGCGGAGCGAGACCGTCAGCGTCGGTCGGCGTCGGGAGCGCCAGCGAGCAGCCGCCAGTCGAGCGGCAAGCCGGCGCGGCCGCAGGCCGCCGCACCGCGGAGCGAGACCGTCAGCACAGTGCGGTCGGGGGGAGTCGAACCCCCACGCCTTTCGGCACAGGAACCTAAATCCTGCGTGTCTGCCTGTTCCACCACGACCGCGGGAGGGACGCCGACGAGGTTACGGCGGTGTGGCGTCAGCCGGCGGCGCGGATCCGGTCGGCGTCGTCTTCGGTGCCGAGGAGCGACTGGACGAATGCGTCGACCGCGGGGGAGCGGGGCCGACCGGCGCTGATGCGCTCGCCGGTGCTGCCCGCGCTCGGGGACGGTGCGGGCGCGTCGGCGGGTCGATCGTCGGCGAAGGCCGAGAGTCCCTGCCGGCCGAGCCCGTCGGTGCGTACCTCGTCGAACACGCCGTCTTCCTTCCGTCGTCGTTCCTATCGGCAGGGGAACGGGTCACATCTGGGGTGAACGGCGCAAAATCTGCCCACCCCCTGTACCGACGGAAACGTCCGGACCGATCTGACCGCGAAACCGAGCGGTTGCACGTGGCGAGGGGTAGCCTCGGAAGCATGTCCTCCCTGAGCGTCCCCTCGATGGCCGGCCTTGGCGACGGAGGCGGCTTCGATCTGTTCCAGCAGCTCCTGCGCCAGCGCATCGTCTTCCTCGGCGATGTGATCGACGACAAGCTCGCGAACCTGGTGTGCGCCCAGCTCCTTCTGCTGGCGGAGGACTCCGACCGCGACATCGCGGTCTACGTCAACTCCCCGGGTGGCTCGGTCACGGCCGGCCTGGCGATCTACGACACGATGCAGTTCGTGCCGTGCGACGTGTCGACGGTGTGCCTCGGGCTGGCGGCGTCGATGGGCCAGTTCCTGCTGTGCGCCGGCACCAAGGGCAAGCGGTTCGCCCTTCCGCACAGCCGAGTGATGATGCACCAGCCCCTCGGGCAGTTCCAGGGGCAGGCGGCCGACATCGCCATCCAGGCCGAGCAGATCATCTACATGAAGCGGATGATGGCCGAGCGCATCTCGTTCCACACCGGCCAGCCGGTGGAGCGCATCGAGGAGGACTCCGACCGCGACCGGTGGTTCACGGCCGAGGAGGCGAAGGACTACGGCTTCGTCGACCAGGTGATCACGTCGAAGCGCCTCTCCGAGGTGCAGCAGTCGTAGCCGCGGCGGGCGCGGGCGTCAGCCGCCGAGCAGCGTCGTCGGCGTCGACAGGAGGGTGGTCGACGACGTCGTCGTCAGGACCGAGCTGAGCCCGCCGGTGAGGGTGTCGACGGTGCCCGTGACGGGCGCGATGACGGTCGACGTTCCCGGATCGGACGGCACCGGTGACGGCGGCAGCGGTGACGACGGCAGCGTGGTGGTAGGGGCGGGCGCGCCGGGGAGCGACGGAACCGGTGACGTAGGTGCCGGTGCCGGCGCCGGCAGTGGCAGTGGCGCGGCCGGGCTCGCCGGCGACGACGCGGATGTCGAGGTCGCGGGTGAGCCGCCGGGCGTCGATGCGCCGGAGGCTCCACCCGAGCTTGCCGGCGCCGCCTCGGAGGCAGCGACGTCGGCGACGACGGCCGGAACCGTCACGACGACCTCTTCGATGGCGACGGCCGCGGGCTGCAGGACCACGGGCATGGTCGGGCGCTGCTCCGGCGCCCCGTGCCACGTCGACAGGCGCACGCCGGCGCCGATGAGCGTGATCGAGATGACGCCCACGAGGGAGCCGACCACGGCGCGGCTCGTCGTCGGATTGGGGTGGAGTAGGCCCATTCGCCCCTCACCGTACGGATCGGAGGCCAACGGCACCACCGCCTAGGTGACTCATTCCGACATGGCGCGTTCGGGCTAGTCACTACGAGAGGCGGCGCCCCGCACCGTCACGGGGTTGGTGGCGCGCCGGCGTACGCGGTGAACACGAAGATCACGAGCAGCACGGCGACCACCACGACCCACCAGGGGAATCGCGGCCGGTGCCACGGCGTGAGGTCGACGGACGCGTCGCCCGATGTCGGCGGCTCGGCCTGCCACCGGGCCAGACGCTCGTCGTAGGCGCGGCGGAGCCGCTCGTCGCCCAGCACCTCCCACGCGCCCTGCACGAGACGGAGCGCGGCGTCGGCGTCCGCCGCCGGCAAGGAGGGGTCACGGGAGTCGGGGTGCAGCTCGCGCACCGACCGGCGGTAGGCCGCGCGCACCTCCTCGTGCGGGGCGTCGGGCGCCACGCCGAGCACGTCGTAGAGCGTCTCGAGGGGGCCGTCGAGGATGCCCCGACGTTAGGGCGAGAGGGGCGCGGAGACGAGCGAGACCAACCGTCACGCGCCGACGGCGTGGAACCCGCCGTCGACGTGGACGATCTCCCCCGTGGTGGCGGGGAACCAGTCGGAGAGGAGCGCCACGCATGCCCGGGCCACGGGCTCAGGATCCCGCAGGTCCCAGCCGAGCGGCGCCCGGGCGGTCCAGACGTCCTCGAACTGCGAGAAGCCGGGGATCGACTTGGCCGACATCGTGCGGAGCGGCCCGGCCGCGACCAGGTTCACGCGGATCCCGGACGGGCCGAGGTCGCGGGCCAGGTAGCGAGCCGCCGACTCGAGAGCCGCCTTGGCCACTCCCATCCAGTCGTAGACCGGGAACGCCTGGGTGGCGTCGAAGTCGAGCCCGACGATCGATCCGCCGCCGTCCTTCATGAGCGGCAGCGCGATCTCTGCGAGCGCCTTGAGCGAGTAGGCCGAGATGTGGATCGCCGCGCCGACGTCGTCCCACGACGCCTTCATGATGTCGCCGCCCAGGCACGTCTCCGGGTTGGCGTTGGCGATGGCGTGGAGCACGCCGTCGAGGCGGCCCCAGCGGTCGGCGAGCATGCCGGTGAGGGCGGCGACGTGGCCCGGGTCGGTGACGTCGAGCTCGAGCACGTCGGGTGTGGTCGGGAGCTTCCTGGCGACGCGCTCGGTGAGCCGCATCACCCGGCCGAACGACGTGAGCACCAGCTCGGCGCCTTCCTCCTGGGCGAGCCGTGCGACCGAGAACGCGATCGAGTCGTCGGTGAGGACGCCGGTCACGAGGAGCTTCTTGCCGTCGAGCAGGCCCATCGGAGGTCTCCTGGAGAGAAGGTCGGGGAGGTCCCGACTAGAGCGGGGTGTTGGAGTGCCGGCGCCGGGGTGAGCGGTCGCGCTTGTGCAGGAGCGCCTCGAGCGCCCCGGCGAGGACATGCCGGGTGGTGACGGGATCGATCACCTCGTCGACGAACCCGCGGGCGGCGGCGATCTCCGGCGTGCAGTAGCGCGAGGCGTAGTCGGCCTCGAGCTCGATGCGCTCGGCGTCGCGTCGCTCCGGGTCGTCGATGACGGCGAGCCGCCGGCCGTGGAGGATCTGCACCGCGCCAGGAGCGCCCATCACGGCGATCTCGGCGTCCGGCCACGAGACGCAGAGGTCGTTGCCCAGGGTCTTCGAGTCCATGACGATGTAGGCGCCGCCGTAGGCCTTGCGAAGGATCACGCACAGCCGGGGCACCGAGGCGGCGGCGTAGGCGTGGACGAGCTCGGCCCCGTGGCGGATCATCCCCCGCCACTCGATGTCTTTGCCCGGCTGGAACCCGGGCGTGTCGACCAGGCTGACCAGCGGCAGGCCGAAGGCGTCGCACCACTGGACGAATCGGGCGGCCTTCTGGGACGCCTCGATGTCGAGGGTGCCGGCGAGCTGCGACGGCTGGTTGGCGATGAACCCGACCGCGTGTCCGCCGATGCGCGCCAGCGCGGTCACGACGTTCGGCGCGTGACGGGCCTTGAGCTCGAGGTACCAGCCACCGTCGACGAGATCCTCGATCACCGTGCGGACGTCGTAGGACGCCGTGGTCGAGGAGGGAACCGTCGCGGCGGCGACGCGGCACGGACGATCGACCGGGTCGTCGTTGGCGGCGACGAACGGAGCTTCGGCGTTGTTGGGCGGCAGGAACGAGAGCACCTCGACGGCGAGGTGCAGTGCATCCTCCTCGTCAGCGGCGACGAGGGCCGCCACCCCGCTGCGGAGCTCGTGGACGCCGGCGCCGCCGAGAGCGTCGTGCGAGGTCGGCACGCCCGTGAAGCGCTCGACCGCGCCGGGACCGCTCACGTAGGCGAAGGCGTCGGACGTGAGGATCACCACGTCGGCGAGGCCGAGGAGCAGCGCCGGCCCCGACACGCACGGGCCGGTGACGCACAGCACGATCGGCACGACGCCGGACGCGGCCGCGAGCGCGGCGGCGATGCCGCCCCACGCGTGGAGGGAGGCCACGCCTTCGGACACGTCGGCCCCGGACGTCGACAGCACGCCGACGACCGGGACGCCGGCGTCGACCGACTCCGCGACGAGCGCGGCGACGGTCTGGCCTTCCGCCGGCCCGATGGCGCCGCGCCGCTTCCCGCCCTCGAGGCGGAACACGCCGGCGAGGAGCGGATGCTCGTCGGGCGACGCCGGCGGGATCACCGGCCGGATGGCCGCGTCGACCGCGGCACCGCGCCGCGCTGCGACCGGCAGCGCGGGCACGGCCCGGGTCATGGCCATGGTCAGGCGGGCATGCCGATCACGAGCGTGGCGTTGTGACCGCCGAACCCGAACGAGTTCGACAGCGCCACGCCGTCGCCGATCTCCCGCGGTGAACCGGCGACCACGTCGACCGAGAGCTCGGGATCGGGCGTCGTGTAGTTGGCGGTCGGCGGCACCAGCCGCTTCTGCAGCGAGAGGACCGACGCGACCGCCTCGACGGCGCCGGCCGCGCCGATGAGGTGCCCGGTCACACCCTTGATCGAGGTGACGGGCGGCGGCGACCCGCCGAACACCTTGGAGATGGCCTCCGACTCGGCCGCGTCGTTGAGCGGCGTGGACGTGCCGTGGGCGTTGACATGGTTGATCGCCGAGAGGTCGATGCCGGCGTCGTCGATGGCGGCCACCATGCAGGCGACGGCGCCCGCTCCGCCGGGCGACGGTGCGGTGATGTGGTGCGCATCGCAGTTTCGCCCGTACCCGAGCAGCTCGCCGTAGATGGTGGCGCCGCGCCCGACGGCCCGGTCCCACCGCTCGAGCACGAGGAACCCGGCGCCCTCGCCGAACACGAACCCGTCGCGGTCGGCGTCGAACGGCCGGGACGCGTGCTCGGGGTCGTCGTTGCGCTTCGACAGCGCCTGCATCCGCGAGAACGCCGAGACCGACGTCGGGGTGATCGAGCTCTCGACGCCGCCGGCCATCACCACGTCGGAGGAGCCCTCGCGGATGAGCCGAGCCGCCTCACCGATGGCGTTGGAGCCGGCCGCGCAGGCCGTGGAGATGCAGAGGCTCGGACCGGTCCAGCCCAGCTGGATCGAGACGAGGCCCGCGGTGGCGTTGGCCATCATCATCGGCACCAGGAAGGGGCTGACGCGGTCGGCGCCCTTCGAGTTGTAGATGCCGACCTGGGCCTCGAGGGTGGTGAGGCCGCCGATGCCGGTGCCGACCACGACGGCGCACCGGGCCGGATCGGCGCCGAGGTCGCCGGTCGACGCGAGGGCGTCGGAGGCGGCCCCGAAGCCGAGGTGGGCGACCCGGTCCTGACGGCGGGCCTCCTTGACGTCGAGGTACTGGGTCGGGTCGAAGTCGCGGACCTCGCACCCGAACTTCACCGGCACCGAGTCGGGGTCGATGATCGTGAACGGTGCGGCCATCGAGCGCGCCTCGACCAGCCCCGCCCAGAACGTGTCGAGGTCGTTGCCGGCCGGGGTCTTGACGCCCATGCCGGTGATGGCGACGCGCGGTCGCCCACGGTGGTCGAGGTGCTCGGTGCTCACGCGCCTGCGCCCACCTTGCCGGCGACGAGGTCGAGGGCCTGGCCGACCGTCTCGATGCCCTCGAGCTCCTCTTCGGGCACCGAGATGTCGAGCTTCTCCTCGAGGGCCATGACCAGCTCGACGAGATCGAGGCTGTCGGCGTCGAGGTCGTCCTTGAAGCGGGCGTCCTCGGTGACGGCGCTCTCGTCGACGCCGAGCACCTCGGCGGCCGACGACTTGAGCGTTGCGAAGACGGCGTCGCGATCCATGTGGAAGTTCTCCTTGAGAAAGTGGGGTCTCGTAGTTCTAGTGGCCCATGCCCATGCCGCCGTCGACGGGCACGACCGCGCCGGTGACGTACGCCGCGGCATCGGAGCAGAGGAACGCTACGGCGGCGGCGACCTCGTCGGGGGTGCCGAACCGGCCGGCGGGCACCGAGGCGAGGATCGTCGACCGCTGGTCGTCGGTGAGCGCGTCGATCATCGCCGTCGCGATGGGACCAGGTGCCACCACGTTGCACGTGATGTTGCGGGTCGCCAGCTCCCTTGCGGTGGCGCGGGTGAGCCCGACGAGGCCGGCCTTGGCCGCCGAGTAGTTGGCCTGACCGGGGCCGCCGAGGAGGCCGGCGACCGAGCCCACGTTCACGATCCGGCCGAACCGGGCGCGCACCATCTTCGGTGCGGCCCGGCGCATGGTGTGGAAGGCGCCGTCGAGGTTGGTGCGCAGCACCCGGTGCCACTGGTCGTCGGTCATCCGCATGAGGAGCCCGTCCGCGTTGACGCCGGCGTTGTTGACGAGGATCTCGACCGGGCCGAGCTGCTCCTCGATCCGGCCGAACGCGGCGTCGACCGAGGCGGTGTCGGCGACGTCGATGCGCACGACCAGGGCGTCGTCGCCGCACGCCTTGGCCGCGACCCGCGCGCCCTCCTCGTTGCCGCTGTACCCGAGCGCGACGCGGCCGCCGCTCTGCGCGAGCGCGGCCGCGATCGCCTGGCCGATGCCGCCCGACGCGCCGGTGACGAGCGCGACGCGACCACTCACGAGCGCCCCCAGCGGAGCAGCACCGACGCCCACGTCATCCCCGCGCCGAACCCGGCCACGAGCACGAGATCACCGTCGGCGATGCGGCCCGCCTGCGCGGCCTCCACCAGCGCCAGCGGGATCGACGCCGCCGAGGTGTTGCCGTAGCGGTCGATGTTGACCACGGTCTTGTCCATCGGGATGCCGAGGCGGTCGTTGACGGCCTGCACGATGCGCACGTTGGCCTGGTGGGGCACGAAGACATCGACCTGGTCGGCGGTGACGCCGGCGCGCTCGAGCGTCGCGCTCGCGGAGTCGACCACGGCGCGCACGGCGCGGCGGAACACCTCGTTGCCCTGCATGTGGATGAGGTGGAGCGCGCCGGGATCGGCGACGGTGCCGGCGGTGGTCGGCAGCCGGCTGCCGCCGGCGGGCACCTCGATGAGCGACGCCGCCGACCCGTCGCAGCCGAGGTCCCAGCCGAGCAGGCCGGCGCCGTTGGTGGACGGCCGGAGCACCGCCGCGCCGGCGCCGTCGCCGAACAGGATCGCGGTGCCGCGGTCGTCGTAGTTGGTGAACCGCGACAGCGTCTCGGCGCCGATCACGAGGACGTTGTTCGCGCCCGTCGACACCAGGGACGAGCCGACGACCAGCGCGTATGCGAACCCGGCGCAGGCGGCGTTGAGGTCGAACGAGCCGCAGCGGAGGCCGAGGCCGTCGGAGACGAACGCGCTGCACGCCGGCACGATCTGGTCGGGCGTCGTGGTGGCGACGACGAGGACGTCGATGTCGCCGGGCGCGAGGCCGGCGTCCTTGATCGCGGCCGCGCCGGCGGCGATCGCCATCGAGGCGGTCGTCTCGCCCTCGCCGGCGATGCGGCGCTCGCGGATGCCGGTGCGCTCGACGATCCACTGGTCGTTGGTGTCGAGGATCTTCTCGAGGTCGGCGTTGGTCATGGCCCGCTCGGGTGCGTACGCGCCGAACCCGGCGAGCGCCACCGACGCGGTCACGCCTCCCGCTCCCCGCGCTCGACCCCGGCGCCGGTTCGCCGTTCGACCGCGCCCCCGCTCATGCGGCGACCACCCGCAGCCACGCAACCGGCTCGCCCTCGCGGACCCGCTCGCCCTCGTGGGCGAGCAGGCCCATCAGGAAGCCGGTGAACGCGGAGCGGACGGGCGTCGAGGTACCCGATCCCTCCACGACACCCACCACCTGACCGGCCGCGACGACCTCGCCTTCGCTGGTGACGGTCTCCGGCGGGTACGGCCGGAAGACGCCGAGCGCGGGGGCGACGATCACCCGCTCGAGGACCATGAGGTCCTCGCCCGGGACGAGTACGAGGGTGTCAGCCATGAGCGTTCTCCGAGGACTCGGGGGCGGCCGCGACCCCGGCGACATCGCCGGGGAGGGCGACGTTGACGAGACGGACGTCGGGGACGGCCCGCTTGGCCATCCCGGTGAGCGTGCTGCCGGGGCCGACCTCGACGAAGGTGCGGGCGCCGAGGGCGACGAGCGCCGGCATGGTGTCGCGCCAGCGGACCGGCCGGACGAGCTGGTCGGCGAGGCGCCCCGGCCACCCGGCGGCGTCGTGGTACGGCCGGGCGTCGGGGTTCGAGAGGACCGGTGTGGCGGTGTCGGCGAAGGGCGCCGCGGCCAGGTCGGTGGCGAAGGCATCGGCCGCCGGCTGCATGAGCGGGGTGTGGAAGGCGCCGCCGACGTTGAGGGCCAGCACCTTGCGGATGCCGATCTCGCGGGCGCGGGCGGTGCCGGCCTCGAGGCCTTCAGGCGTGCCGCCGATCACCACCTGGCCGGGGGCGTTGTCGTTCGCGACCCAGCAGCCGTCGGGCGCGGCCGAGCACGCGTCCTCGGCCTGCTCGACCGTGGCACCGAGGAGCGCGGCGAGCCGTCCCGGGCGGGCGTCGGCGGCGTCCTGGGTGTGGCGGGCCCGGGCGACCGCAAGGCGGCACCCGTCGTCGAACGGCAGGGCGCCGGCGGCGACGAGCGCGGTGATCTGACCGAGGGAGTGGCCGGCGAACGCGACCACGTCGCCGGCGCTGCGGACGGCGGCCTCGGCCGCGTCCCAGGCGAGCAGCGACGCCAGGAAGACGACGAGCTGGGCCTCACGGGTGCGGGCCAGGTCGTCGGCGGGGGCATCGAGGAGGAGGGGAGCGAGGCGCTCGCCGGTCGCCTTCTCGGCCCGCTCGACGAGCGACCAGCCGGGCGTGTCGGCCCAGGGTGCCCCGAGCTGGGGCGCTTGCGCGCCCTGCCCCGGGAAGATCACGGCGATGCCCGTCAACAGCTCCTCCACCCGTTCATTCCGTCGTCCGACCCGCCGGCGCCGACCAGGGTTACACAGAATCCGCGAACCTTTCGACGATTCTGTATAAAGATTGGTTAAAACGTTAGTGGACGTGCGGCCGGCGGCGAGGGACGGCGGTCGAGGCTGCGGACCCGACGGCGAGTGGAGGGCGATTGGCTGAGTATCGGGTGGACGAGCTGGCGGTGGAGGCGGGCATCTCCGTCGAGTCGCTCCGCTCCTACCAGTCGAAGGGGCTGCTGCCGGCGCCTCGGCACGAGGGCCGGATCGCGGTCTACGGCGACGAGCACCTCGAGCGGCTCCGCGAGATCCTCGATCTGAAGCAGCAGGGCTACTCGCTGCGGATGATCTCGCACCTTCTCGAGCATCCCGTCTCCGCGGGCACGCCGGTCCTGGCCGACGCGTTCAACGAGGCCCAGGACGAGCGCCTCACGCTGCGCGAGGTCGCGGCCCGCACCCGCGTGCCGCCCTCGATGCTGCGGTCGCTCGAAGCATCCGGGATCCTCCAGCCCCGCCACCTCGACGACGACCGCAACTACACCCTCGCCGACGTGCGCGCCGTGCGCATGCTGCTGTCGCTCATCAGCGGTGGGCTCCCGATCGAGGAGTTCATGCAGGTCGCCCGTACGCAGCTCCAGGCGTCCGAGGAGGTCGCCCAGGGGGCGGTCGACCTGTTCTTCCAGTACGTGCGGGAGCCGCTCCTCGGCGACAAGGAGCCCAACGAGCAGGAGGCCGAGCAGCTCGTGGCCTCGCTGGCCCTCATGCTCC
>DATAKR010000017.1:0-15009 GCA_036261495.1 Acidimicrobiales bacterium
GGAGCAGGTGCTCGCGCTGGCCCAGATCGTGTTCACCCTTTCGGAGATCCCCGACGTCGCCCGCGTCCAGTTCACGTTGGCCGGTTCGCCGATCGAGGTTCCGACGCCGGCCGGATCGACGACGGGCCCGGTCACGCGCGACGCGTTCCCGACGATCGCGCCGGCCCCGCAGCCGCCGAACCCGGGGCAGTGACGGCCCCGAGCATCAGGCCGTCCGCCGCGGCCCGAGGGCGTCGAGCAGCTCGGGCTGACGCGGTGCCGATCGGCGCACCGCGATCCCGAATCCGACGATGAACACGATCGCTCCCGCCGCCGCGCCCGCGACGCCGAGCGCGGCGCGTGCCACCGGGTCGCGAAGCGCGACGAGCGCGGCCACGACGGGGCCGAGCACGACGGCGCCGGCGGCGAGCACGCCGAGCGACGGCAGCGCGGCCGACAGCCCCTGGCCGGCGTTGCCCGACGAGAACACGTTCGACCGCGTGTCGGACACGGGGAACGGGGCGACCACACTTGCGACCGTTCCCGCCCCGAGCCCCACGCCGAGCGCGGCGACCGCCAACCCGATCGTGGGAACGATCTCGCCCGGCGCGTGCGTGCGCGCGACCAAGCCGACGAGGGCGACGGTCACGAGCGGCACCGCGAGAAGCGCTCGGGCGACGCACTTGCCGAGCAGATCGCGACGGGCGTCGTCGCCGGCCGCCACGTTGGTCCAGAGGGCGGCGCCGTCGAACCCGTAGAGGTTGGTCGCGGTGCTGCCGACGACGTAGGCCGGCATCGCCGCGAAGAGCACCGAGTGCGGATCCGTCGAGCCGAGCACGCGCAGGCTCAGCAGCGGGACGACCGACGCGAACACCACGCCGAAGAAGGCGGCCCGCTGCCGCGGGTCTCGCCACGTCAGCCGCAGCTCCTTCGCCGCCACCGCGCCGACGCGGGTGCGGGGGAGGAACCGCAACGCCGCCGGGAACAGGTCGGCGCCGCGCCGGCCGGGCGGTGCGGCCCCGCTGCCGCCGCCGGACGTGAGCACCCGCTGGAGCGCGGCGTGCCACAGGTCGATCCCCACGAACAGGACGCCGCCGCCGGCGGCGAGTGCGAGCAGGGCCGCGACCACGTTGCCCTCGCGGGCGAACCCGATGGCCATGGCGGGAGGACCGGACGGGAGGACGCGCGTGAGCGTCCGCACGACCGCGTAGGTGCGCGTGGTGCGGAAGTCGGCAGCGCGGGGGTCGACCTGGCGGACGACGACCTGGAGCGCGACGTTCAACCCGAGCGCCACCACGGGGCCGAGGAGCAGGGCGAGGTCACGCCACCGGCGCGTCCGGGCCGCCGCCGACACGAGCGTCGCCACGAGGCGGCCGGCGGTCACGCAGATGCACAGCTCGAGGGCTGCCGCCGCCACGGTGACGGCGACGAGCGGCGATGCCGGCGCCATGCCAGCCACCGAGCCGGCGAGCACCAGCACCGTCGCCACTCCTCCGAATCCGAGCAGCGCGGCGAGGAGCAGGCCGGGCATGAGCCGGCCGATGCCGAGCGGGAACAGCGCGAGGCGGTCGGGCTCGAGGGTCCCCTCGCTGCCGGCCGCCACGATCGGGCCGAACACCCACACCACGAGGACGATGGCGTAGGCGGCCGCGAGGGCGTCGGTGGCGTCGCCGGGCCGCATGGCGCGGAGGAAGAGGAGGAGCAGGCCGGCGGTGACGCCCGTTCCGACCGCGGCGAGCGCGGCGAGCACCGCACCGACGACGCCGCGGGTGCCCGACGCCGCGATGCCGTGCCGCAGCAGCGTGAGCTTCAGCCGGACGAGGACGAGAGCCACCCGAGACGTCCTCCTACCACCTGGCCGGCACCGACGAGCTCCACGAACACGTCCTCGAGCGACCGGCCGCGGCGCACGGCGTCGACCGCGCCGGCGGCCACGACCCGGCCGGCGTGGAGGATGGCCACCCGGTCGCACAGGCGCTCGACGGTCTCCATCACGTGGCTCGAGAACACCACGGTGCCGCCCCCCGAAGTGAACCGCTGAAGCACCTCGCGGATCGTCCGGGCCGACACCGGGTCGACCGACTCGAACGGCTCGTCGAGGAACAGCACCGCCGGCGCGTGCAGCAGCGAGGCGGCGAGCGCGATCTTCTTCCGCATCCCCTGGCTGTAGTCGACGACCATGGTTCCGCCGGCGTCGGAGAGCCCGAGCACATCGAGCAGATCGCCCGTGCGGGACTCGATCGTCGGCTTCGGCATCGAGCGCAGCAACCCGTTGTACATCAGCAGCTCGGTGCCGGTGAGCCGGTCGAACAACCGCAGGTCCTCCGGGAGCACCCCCATGCGCGCCTTGGCGGCAACCGGGTCGGCCCACACGTCGATCCCGGCCACCACCGCCGTGCCCTCGTCGGGCCGGAGCAGGCCGGTGGCCATCTTGAGCGTCGTCGTCTTCCCTGCGCCGTTGGGGCCGACCAGACCGAAGAACGAGCCCGCGGGCACCGAGAGGTCGACGCCGTCGACGGCGAGCTTGGCGTCGTAGCGCTTGCGCAGGGCCCGCAGCTCGACGGCGGCCGCGCGCTCCTGCATGACCGCCGAGTGTACGGATCGGGAGCTCTGATCTCGCCGTGCCGTCGACTCGTCCCGGGTCGGACCGCCGCGGCGTTGGGTACGGTCGGCAGGTGCCCCCCGTCTGGCCCGGACGTTCGTACCCGCTCGGCGCGACCCTCACTGCCGAGGGCTGCAACTTCTCGTTGTTCTCGCAGAACGCGGACGGCGTCGAGCTGTGCCTGTTCGACGAGGACGGGAGCGAGACCCGCCTCCGGCTCGAGGAGGTGACGGCCCACCGGTTCCACGGGTTCGTGCCCGGACTGCGGGCCGGCCAGCGCTACGGGTTCCGCGTCCACGGGCCGTTCGAGCCCGGCAACGGGCACCGCTTCAACGCCCACAAGGTGCTTCTCGACCCCTACGCCCGAGCGATCGACGGACAGGTGAAGTGGAACGAGGCGGTTTACGGCTACCACTTCGGGCACGACGACCTCGACCGCAACGACGCCGACAGCGCACCGTACGTGCCGAAGTCGGTGGTCGTCGCCGACGACTTCGACTGGCAGGGCGATGTGCCACCGCGGACGCCGTTGCACGAGTCGATGATCTACGAGGTCCACGTGAAGGGGTTCACGGCGCGCCACCTCGGGGTGCCCGAGGCGCTGCGCGGCACCTACGCCGGTCTCGCCACCGACCCGGCCATCGAGCACCTGCTGCTCCTCGGGGTCACCGCCGTGGAGCTGCTCCCGGTGCACCACTTCGTCGACGACCACATCCTCGTCGACCGCGGCCTGCACAACTACTGGGGCTACAACTCGATCGGCTACTTCGCGCCGCACTCCGCCTACAGCGCGAGCGGCGAGGACGGCCAGCAGGTGAGCGAGTTCAAGGACATGGTGAAGCGGCTGCACGCGGCCGGGATCGAGGTGATCCTCGACGTCGTCTACAACCACACCGCCGAGGGCAACCAGATGGGCCCGACGCTGTCGTTCCGCGGCATCGACAACGCCTCGTACTACCGCCTCGTCGATGGTGACGCGCGCTACTACATGGACTACACGGGGACCGGCAACAGCCTCAACATGCGCCACCCGAGCGCACTGCAGCTCATCATGGACTCGCTGCGCTACTGGGTGACGGAGATGCACGTCGACGGCTTCCGCTTCGACCTGGCGGCCACGCTCGCCCGGGAGCTCCACGACGTCGACCGGCTGTCGGCGTTCTTCGACATCATCCAGCAGGACCCGATCATCAGCCGCGTGAAGCTGATCGCCGAGCCGTGGGACGTGGGTGAGGGCGGCTACCAGGTCGGCAACTTCCCGCCCCTCTGGTCGGAGTGGAACGGCAAGTACCGCGACACCATGCGCGACTACTGGCGGGGCCAGGAGGCCGGCCTGTCGGAGTTCGCCTACCGGCTGACGGGCAGCTCCGACCTCTACGGCGACGACCGCAAGCCGTACGCGTCGATCAACTTCATCACCGCTCACGACGGCTTCACGCTGCACGACCTCGTCTCGTACAACGAGAAGCACAACGAGGCCAACGGCGAGGACAACCAGGACGGCGAGAGCCACAACCGGTCGTGGAACTGCGGTGTCGAGGGGCCGACCGACGACCCCGAGGTCGTAGAGCTGCGCCGCCGTCAGGTGCGCAACATGCTCGCCACGCTCTTCTTGTCGCAGGGCGTTCCGATGCTCCTCGGCGGCGACGAGCTCATGCGAACCCAGGGGGGCAACAACAACGCCTACTGCCAGGACAACGAGACCTCGTGGTACGACTGGCAGGGCAACACCGACCAGCTCCGCCTTCTCGGGTTCACCCGCCGGCTGATGGACCTGCGCCGCGCCCATCCGGTGCTCCGCCGCCGGAGGTGGTTCCAGGGCCGGTCGGTGCGAGGTAGCGACGAGAAGGACATCGTGTGGCTCCGCCCCGATGGGTCGGAGATGACCGAGGACGACTGGGACAACGGTTTCGCCAAGATCCTCGGCGTGTTCCTCAACGGCGACGCCATCCCGTCTCGCGGCCCACGCGGCGAGCACATCGTCGACGATTCGATGCTGCTGCTGTTCTCCGCCGACCACGACGATGCCGACTTCGCGATCCCTGCGGACCCCTGCGCCGGGCGGTGGGACGTCCTCTTCGACACGGCGCGCCCGGACGAGCTCGAGGGCGACCGGTCGTACAAGGCCGGTGACCCGGTGCCGCTCGGCGGGCGCTCGGTCATCGTGCTCGCGCGGCGGCGGTCGCCCGAGGGCGCCGCCAAGTGACGCCGTGACCCTCCCCGTCCGAGCGACGTATCGGGTGCAGCTCCAGCCGGCGTTCACCTTCGACGACGCCGCCGGCATCGTCGGCTACCTCGCCGAGCTCGGCGTCTCGCACCTCTACTGCTCGCCCTACCTCCAGGCCGCACCGGGCAGCACCCACGGCTACGACGTCGTCGACCATCACCGGCTCAACGCGGAGCTCGGCGGCGACGAGGGGTACCGCCGGATGGCGGCCGCCCTACGCGAGCACGGGATGGCGCAGGTGCTCGACATCGTTCCCAATCACATGGCCACGGCCGGCCGGCACAACGCCTGGTGGTGGGACGTGCTCGAGAACGGGCCCGCCAGCCAGTACGCCGCCTACTTCGACATCGACTGGGACCCGCCCGAGCGCAAGCTGATCGCCCAGGTGCTCGTCCCGATCCTCGGCGGTCACTACGGGCGCGTGCTCGAAGCCGGCGAGATCCGGCTGGCGCGCGACGGGGGGTCGTTCACGATCCACTACTTCGAGAACGAGCTCCCCGTGTCGCCCCGGTCGATCGACGATCTGGTGGCGCGGGCCGCTGATCGCGTCGGCTCCGACGAGCTGGCGTCGGTGGCGACGGCACTGGGCCGGCTGCCCCACGCGCTCCTCACCGACCGCCGGAGCGTGCTCGAGCGCCACCGAGACAAGGAGGTGCTCCGGGCCCGGCTCGCGCAGCTGGCCGGCGACGATCCCGCGATCGCGGACGCGCTCGATGCCGAGGTCGACGCCGTCAACCGCGATCCCGACAGCCTCGACGCCCTGCTCGAACGGCAGAACTACCGGCTCGCGTACTGGCGCGTGGCCGGTCGCGAGCTCGACTACCGGCGTTTCTTCGACATCAACACCCTGGTGGCGCTCCGGATGGAGGACCCCGTGGTGTTCGACGACACCCACGAGCTGCTCCTCGACCTGGTCGCACGCGGCGACGTCGAGGGGCTCCGCATCGATCACGTCGACGGCCTGCGCGACCCGCAGGGGTACCTCGACCGCCTCCGCGCCGCCGCGGGCGACGATGCGATCGTCGTGGTCGAGAAGATCCTCGAGGGCGACGAGCGGCTGCCGGAGGCGTGGCCGGTGCAGGGCACGTCCGGCTACGACTTCCTCGTCGAGGTCAACACGCTGCTCGTCGATCCCGGCGGCGAGGACGACCTCACCGCGGTCTATGCCCGGTTCGCCGGCGAGACGGCGGCGTTCGCCGAGCTGGCGTTGCGGGCCAAGCAGGAGATCATGCGCGGGGGCCTGGCAGCCGACGTCGAGCGCCTCACCCAGCTCTTCGCCCTCGTCGCCGAGCGGCACCGCCGCTATCGCGACTTCACCCGTTCCGAGCTCCGTGACGCGCTGCGCGAGACCATCGCGGGCTTCGACGTCTACCGCACCTACGTCCGTCCGGGCGACCCGCCGCGCGAGGTCGACGTGCACATCGTCGAGCGCGCGACCGCGGCCGGCGCGGAGCGGCGCCCCGACCTCGACCCTGACCTGTTCCACTTCCTGCGCGACGTGCTTCTCCTCCGGAGCGACGGCGACATCGAAGCCGAGCTCGCCATCCGGTTCCAGCAGACGAGCGCCCCGGTGATGGCCAAGGGCGTCGAGGACACGGCGTTCTACCGCTACAACCGGATGGTTGCGCTCAACGAGGTCGGCGGCGATCCCGGTCGCGTGGGGATGACCGCCGCCGAGTGGCACGAGCGCCGCGCCGGCGACACCGGCGCCGTGTCGTTGCTCGCCACGTCGACCCACGACACCAAGCGCAGCGAGGACGTGCGGGCTCGGCTCGCCGTCCTCGCCGAGCTGCCGGGGGCCTGGGAGGAGGCGGTGTGGCGGTGGGCGCACCACAACGACCGGCACCGCTCGATCGACGCGACCGCGGGCGTGAGCCTTCCCGACCGCAACGCCGAGTACCTGCTGTACCAGACGCTCGTCGGGGCGTGGCCGCTGACCGCGGATCGGGCCGTCGCCTACATGGAGAAGGCGGCCAAGGAGGCCAAGGTCCACACGTCCTGGATCGATCCGGTGCCCGCGTACGACGACGCCCTGCGCAGCTTCGTCGGGGCGGTCGTCACCGACGAGGAGTTCGTCGCCGACCTCGAGGCGTTCCTCGCCGAGAACGGCATCGTCGAGGCGGGGCGTCGCAACTCGCTCGCCCAGGTCGCACTCAAGCTCACCTGCCCCGGCCTTCCCGACATCTACCAGGGATGCGAGCTCTGGGACCTGAGCCTGGTCGACCCCGACAACCGGCGCCCGGTCGACTTCGACGCCCGCCGCAACCTACTCCGCGAGGTTCGCGACGCCACGTTGGAGGACGTGCTCACCCGGATGGACGAGGGCGCCCCGAAGCTGTGGCTCGTGCACCGGCTCCTGCGGCTCCGCGCCGAGCGGCCGGAGCTGTTCGCTCCCGACGCCGGCTACGAGCGCCTTGCCGTCGACGGCTCCGCCAGCGAGCGAGTGGTGGCCTTCTGCCGTGCCGGGCGGCTGGTCGTGGCGGTCACCCGCTTCCCGCTCTCGTGGCCCAAGATGGGCTCGACGTCGGTGGCCCTGCCGCAGGGATCGTGGGTTTCGGCGCTCACGGGGCGGCGGGTAGGAGGGGACCGCCTCGACGTGGCGGCGTTCGTGCCGGGCCTCCCGGTCGAGGTCCTCGTCGCCGAGCCCTAGGAGGAGGTCGCCCATGAGCCAGGTGTTCCGCGTGTGGTCGCCGTACGCGGCGCGGGTCGACGTGGTGGTCGGCGACGCCGCCGGCCCGCGCCGCCCGATGTCGCGCGTCGACGGCCGTCGCGGCTGGTGGGAAGCCGAGGTCCCCGGTGCCGGCGTGGGCACGCGGTACGCCTTCTCGGTCGACGGCGGCGATCCGCGCCCTGATCCGCGGTCGCCGTCCCAACCCGCCGGCGTGCACGCGTTCTCCGAGGTGATCGACCACTCGTCGTTCTCGTGGACCGACGGCGGCTGGCGCGGCCTGCCCCTCCACGGCTCGACGTTCTACGAGCTCCACGTCGGAACGTTCACGCCGGAGGGGACGTTCGACGGCGTGATCTCGAAGCTGCCCCACCTCGTCGGCCTCGGCGTGTCGGTCGTCGAGCTCCTGCCCGTGAACGAGTTCCCGGGCGGCCGCGGATGGGGCTACGACGGCGTCGACCTGTACGCGCCCCACCACGCCTACGGCGGGCCCGAGGGGCTCAAGCGGCTGGTCGACGCCGCCCACGCCGCCGGCCTCGGCGTGGTGATCGACGTCGTCTACAACCACCTCGGCCCGGCCGGCAACTACCTCGGGCAGTTCGGGCCCTACTTCACCGATCGCTACCGCACGCCCTGGGGCGAGGCCGTCAACCTCGACGGACCCGACAGCGACGAGGTGCGCCGCTTCTTCCTCGACAACGCGCTGATGTGGCTGCGCGACTACCACGTCGACGGGCTGCGGATCGATGCCGTCCACGCCATCGTCGACACCTCCGCCCTGCACCTGCTCGAGGAGATGGCGATCGAGGTGGAGGCGCTGTCGGCGGCGGCCGGACGCACCATGTTCCTCATCGCCGAAAGCGATCTGAACGACCCCCGCGTGGTGCGGCGCCGCGAGTCAGGCGGCTACGGCATCGACGCGCAGTGGAGCGACGACTTCCACCACGCCCTCCACTCGGCGCTCACCGGCGAGCGGTCGGGCTACTACGAGGACTTCGGGTCGCTCGAGCAGGTGGCCGTCGCCCTGTGCGCCGGCTTCGTGTACGCCGGCGAATACTCGCCCCACCGGCGACGGCGCCACGGCCGCCCGCTCGCCGGCGCGCCCGCGTGGCGGTTGCTCGGGTACCTGCAGAACCACGACCAGGTCGGCAACCGCGCGCAGGGCGACCGGTCGAGCATGCTGCTGGCGCCGGCGCGGTTGAAGATCGCCGCCGTGCTCGTGCTCCTCGCCCCGTTCACGCCGATGCTGTTCATGGGTGAGGAGTGGGCCGCGAGCACGCCCTTCCAGTACTTCACCGACCATGAGGACGCCGGCCTCGGCGACGCCGTCAGCAAGGGCCGGCGAGCCGAGTTCGCGGCGTTCGGCTGGCCGCCCGACGACGTGCCCGACCCCCAGGACCCGGCCACGTTCCAGCGGTCGACGCTCGACTGGCGCGAGGTCGACGAGGGCATGCACCGCGAGGTCCTCGACTGGCACCGGTCGCTACTCGCGTTGCGCCGCGCGCGGCCCGACCTCGTCGACGGCGACTTCGCGTCCGTCGGCGTGGAGTGCGACGGCACGTGGCTGGTGCTCCACCGCGGCGGCATCACGGTCGGCGTGAACCTCGGCCCCGGCGACCGCACGCTCGCTGCCGGCGACGACCGGTCGGTGCTGCTCTCGTCGCCGACGGGGCTCGCCGTCGCCGGCGGCCACGTGACGGTGCCACCCGACGGCGTGGTCGTCGTCGGCTGACCGGCACGGCGCCGCAGCCGCGGCGCCGCACCGGTGGGCGGTCTCAGGCGGGCACCACCGCGCCGTGCAGGAGCTCGGCCATGTTGCGGTAGTAGAAGCGATCGCGGGCGTCGTCGTCGGTGTCGCCCATCGCCTCCTCGAACTTGGCCAGCGGGTCCTTGCCGCCCTCGGGGTGGGGGAAGTCGGTCGAGAACATGAACATCTCCGGTCCGGCCTGCTCGATCATCCAGCCGACGTCCTCGCCGGGGAAGGGCGTGAACTTGAGGTGCCGGCGGACGTACTCGCTCGGCCGGTCCTGCAGCCGGCGCAGCGGCTCCTCCGTGCGCTTGAAGGCGCGCAGGCCGTAGTCGAGATGGCGCATCCACGACGGCACCCAGCCCGCGCCCTGCTCGATGCAGCCGCCCCGCAGCTTCGGGAAGCGGTCGAAGATCCCGTCGTAGACGAGCGCGCCGAGGAACAGCTCCGGCGAATGGTGGATCGCGAGGAAGTCCTTCGAGCGGATGTTCTCGCCGCCACCGAGGTGGTCGGTCACCGGCATGTCGTTGTTGTGGAACGCGGGGTCGAGGAGCCGTCCTCCGCCGCCGACGTGCAGCACGAACGGCACGTTCGCTTCGGCCAGGGTGTCCCACACGCCGTCGAGGTCGGGGTGCGTCGGCGCGCGGTCGCCGGCCGCCGTCGACGGCACCATCACGGCCTGGCATCCCACGTCGATGGCGTCGGCGACCTCCTTCGCGGCGCGAGCCGGATCGACGAGCGGCACGTAGGCCACGGCGAGGAGCCGGGGGTCGGAGCTGCAGAAGGCGGCGACCGCCTTGTTCTGGGCCGCGGCGCCGGCGTAGAGCCGGTCGACGTCGCGCCCGGCGAACATCGACGTCGCGAACGTGGCGAACACGAGCTGGCCCTCGAAGCCGAACAGGTCGAGCACCCGGCTGCGCTCGGCCGGGTCGAAGGCGCCCATGGCGGTCCAGCCCTTGTCGTGGAGCAGCCTGGCCTCGGCCTCGGCCGCCTTCTCCTCGTCCGCCCGGCGCTCCTCGGCGCGGCGCACGGCGCCGTCGAGCACGGGCTGGAGCGCCTCCATGCCGCGGCGCCGGAGGCGGTCGCGGAAGGCCGGGTCGATGTGGTCGTCGAGGAAGTCGGCGAGCTCCATGACGTGGCTGTCGGCGTCGAGGATCCGGCGTCCGCCGGCATACGTCGCGGTCATCTTCTGGGTCCCCCTGGTCGTGCCCCGCTCGGTTGGTGACAACTTGTCACCAGCGCCGCAGAGTATTCACCGACGCCCGCCGCCGGCGCAAGGCCCTCAGCCGCGAGCCAGCTCGGCGAGCGACGCGCGCACGATGGTGAGGTAGGTGTCCTCGAGCAGGGCCGCGTGCTCCTTGGTCGGCTTGGCCCGCCACTGCGTCAGCACGGCGTCGATGAGGGTCAGCAGCATCCCCGTGGCGGCCGTCGCCCGGCGCCGTTCGACACCGAGCTCGCTCGTGGCGCGCGAGGCGAACAGCCGGGAGGTGTCGACGTCGCGCACGCGTTGCTCGCGGCGGACCTCCGGGCTCCACGCGCCGGCGGCGCGGAGCGCCGCGAACAGGGGGCCGCGCGTGGCCGCGGCGTCGAGCGCGCCGTGGACCAGCGCGGCGAACATCTCCTCGAGCGTGTCGGCGGCGAGCACCTGGCGGGCCAGCTCCGCATGGAGCGCGCTCGCTTCACGGCGGTAGACCGCGCCGAGGAGCTCGTCGCGGTTGGCGAAGTGCTTGTAGACGAGCGGCCGGCTGACGCCCGCCCGCTCGGCGACGGCCTCCATCGACAGAGCCTCGAGGTCGCCGCTCGACGCGATCTCGACCGCGGCGGCGAGCAGGGCCTCGCGGCGCTGGTCGCGGGCGAGGCGTACCGGCTCGCCCCCGGCGCCGTCGCCGCGGCCGTCGTCGTTGGCGGGAGTCGGCCGGGCGCTCACGCCGCTCATTCTTGTGCCTCGCCTGCCCCGGCACCGCGGTCCCGGGGACGACGCCGGCACAAACCCGGCACAATGAGCGTGACGGCATCCGGCTGGGGGGCGGGAATGGACGGGGAGAGAGGTTCGGATCGCGGGCGGTGGCGCTCGCCGGTCGCCGCCATCGGCGTCCTCGCCCTCGTCGGCGTGGCGGGCGTCGGTGCGCTCGTGCTCGGCCGCGGCGGGGCGCCGTCATCGTCGACCACCCGCCGGGCCGTCGCGGTCGTCGTGCCCACGCCGTGGGCGGGCCACGACCCGATCGAGCTCCCCTCGGCGCAGAACCTCCCGCACTACCGGCCGCTCCCCGCGGGCGTCGAGGCCGCCTCGACGGCGCCGCCGTCGTGCGTGGTCGACTCGACCGGCGCCACCTGGTCCTGCCAGTACGACGCGGCCCAGGCCGGCGGGTACGAGGCCACCGGCCACTGGTCGATCTCGATCCGGCGCGCCACCGGGGAGGTCGAGACCCGCACCTACCTGGACGGGAGCCCCGCCTGTGAACGTCCCGGGTTCATCCGTGCCGGCGACGAGGTGACCGTGATCGTCCGGTCGCCGGCGCCGCCGGCGACCAGGATCGCGGCGGGGCCCACCGCCGGCGCGTCCTGCTGACGCGCGTTTGAGGCGGGGTGCCCGTCAGAGCGTCCGGGCGATGGCACGCTGCTCGGGATGTGGTCGTGGCGTCGTCGAGCAGAGTCCGGAGGGTGGACGCGGTGGCGCGTCGTCGCCGTCGTGGTCGCCGCCCTGCTCGCCGCGCTGCTCGCGTTGTCGGCGGCGGCCGCGTTCCGCCTGTCGGGTCCGGTCCCGACCGCGATCTTTCGCGCCGCCACGCTCGACACGACGGTACCGGGCGCGCCGCCCCCGATCGCCTGGCCCGCCGCGGGGCAGGCGGCCATCTCGGTGCCGGCCGTCGGGTGGCGAGCCAGCTCCGGACCGGCGGCGACGCCGGCGCCCATCGCGTCGGTCGCCAAGATGATGACCGCGTACGTCGTGCTGAACGACCATCCGCTCGGTGCGGCCGACCCGGGGCCGGCGATCACGATGACGCAGGCTGACGTCGACGAGTACCGCCAGGGCATCGCCGCGAACCGCTCCGAGGTCGCCGTCGCCGCCGGCGGCACCCTCACGCAGCGCCAGGCGCTCGAAGCCCTGCTCATCGCGTCGGCGAACAACATCGCCCGCGCCCTCGCCGTGTGGGATGCCGGATCCGTCGCGTCCTTCGTCGACCGGATGAACGCCACCGCCGAGAAGCTCGGCATGTCGCACACGAAGTACACCGATCCGAGCGGGTTCGACGCCGCGACGGTGAGCACGGCGGCCGACCAGGTCCTCCTGGCCGAGGCGGCCATGGCCTCGCCTGCCTTCGCCGCTGTCGTCGCGCAGCCCGCGACCACGCTGCCCCTCGCCGGGAGGATCCCCAACTACAACTTCCAGGCGGGCCAGGACGGCGTCGTCGGCGTGAAGACCGGATCCACCTACGCCGCCGGCGGGTGCTTCGTCGCCGCCGTACGCCGCTCGGTGGGCGGGGTCGACGTGACCGCGTACGCGGCCGTCCTCGGCCAGCGGGGGCCCGACCTGATCGCCGCCGGCGTCAACACCGGAGCGGCGCTCGCCAAGGCTGCCGCCGCGGTGCCGGTCCGCGTGACGGTGGTGCACCAGGGCGAGCGGGTCGGCGACCTCCGGACGGCGTGGGGTCGGGCGACCGCGGTCGAGGCCCAGGGCGACGTCTCCCTGCTCGCGCGACCCGGCGACCGCGTGCGCGTCTCGCTCGACACCCGGCCGGTGCGCACGCCGGTGGCCGGCGGCGTCGTCGGCCGCGTCACCGCGTCGGCGCCGTCCGGGGCGACGGCCACGACGACGGCGGCGGCGCAGCAGAGGGTGCCGCCGCCGTCGACGTGGTGGAGGCTCGTCCACGGCTGAACCCCCGCTCGGAGGTGTGCGGGCCGGTTACGCCTCCGGGGCGCTGATCGCGTCGACCTCGGCCCGCTCGTCGGCGGTGAGGGTCCAGTCGACGGACGCGGCGTTGGCGCGCACCTGCTCGGGTGACGTGGCGCCGGCGATCACCGAGCCCATCGACGGGAGTCCGGCGAGCCACGACATGGCCAGCTCGAGGAGCGTGTGGCCCCGCTCGGCCGCCAGCTTCTCGAGACGCTCGACGATGTCGAAGTTGCGGTCGCTGAACACGCGATCGCGGCGCTCGGCGGGCACGTTCGCAAGCCGGGTGCCCTCGGGCGGCGCCTCGTTGCGCCGGTACTTGCCGGTGAGCATCCCGCTCGCCAGCGGGAAGTAGGGGAGGACGGCGAGCCCGTTGCGCTGGCACGCGTCGAGGAGGTCGTGGAGGTGCCGGCGCTCGAGCAGGCTCAGCTGGTTCTGCACCGACGCGAAGCTCACGGTGTTCTTCTCGGAGGCGGACTGGCCGGCCGCGTCGATCATCGCCGGCGTGAAGTTGGAGCAACCGACCTCTCGCACCTTCCCCTCGCGGACCAGCTCGTCGAGCGCGCCCAAGGTGTCGTCGACCGGCGTGTTCTGGTCGGGGAAGTGGAGCTGGTACAGGTCGATGCGGTCGGTGCCGAGGCGCCGCAGGCTGGCCTCGCACGCCGACTTCACGTAGGCCGGCGAGGCCCCACCGCTGCCCTCGCCCGACAACGGGGCGCCGAACTTGGTGGCGACGACGACCTGGTCGCGACGACCGCCGAGGGCGCGCCCGAGGAACTCCTCGGACTTGGTGCCGCCGTAGACGTCGGCGGTGTCGAACAGCGTGATCCCGGCGTCGATGGCGGCATCGACCACCGCCCGCGTGCGGTCCTCGTCGATCCGCATGCCGAAGTTGTTGCACCCGAGCCCGACCACCGACACGGTGAGGCTCCCGATCCGTCGCGTCTCCATACCGGCAACCTACCGGTGGGCGGTACGGTGGCGCCGCGCCATGACCCTGTTCTCGATCGAGCCATCCGGACGCGGTGACGACACCCGCCGGGTCAGCCTCGTCCGGTTGAGCGCGGAGATCCATCGCGGCCTGGCGGCCATCGGGAGGATCGCCGTCGAAGGCGAGGTCCACCGACCTTCGACGCGGCCGGGCGGGCGCATCTACTTCGTTCTCAAGGACCGCGCCGCCCAGATCACGGTCACCGTGCCGGCGACGCGGGCGCGCAAGGCCCGCGCCGTCGGCGGCGAGCGGGTGCGCGTCACCGGCACCCTCGACTGGTTCGCGGGCGGCGGCGCCGTGCAGCTCGTGGCCGACGAGGTCGTGCCCGTCGGTGAAGGGGCCGTCGCGGCGATGATCGCCGAGGCCCGCGCCCGGCTTGCCGCCGAGGGGTTGCTCGACCGGCCGCGCCGGCGCATCCCCCGCCTGCCCGCCGCGATCGGCGTGGTGTGCGGCAGCGACGCGGCCGTCCGCCACGACATCGAGTCCGTCGTCGCGGCGCGCTTCCCCGGCTATCCGCTCGTGTTCCGCGAGGTCACGGTCTCGGGGCCGGGGGCCGCCGACGCCATCGCCGGGGCGCTCAGCGACCTCGATGGCGTGCCGGAGGTGGAGGTGATCGTGCTGGCGCGCGGCGGGGGTGACGCCACCCAGCTGCTCCCGTTCAGCGACGAGGACCTGTGCCGGGCGGTGTGCCGGTCGACGACCCCGGTCGTCTCGGCCATCGGCCACGAGCAGGACCGGCCTCTCTGCGACGAGGTGGCCGACCTCCGCTGCGGCACGCCGTCGCTCGCCGCCGCGGCGGTCGTGCCGGATCTGGCGCGGCTCACCGCCGACCTCGACGCCCTCGCCGGCCGCGCCTCGGACGTCGCCCGGCGGGCCGGCGAGCGGGCGGCCGGCCGCCTCGCC
>DATAKR010000024.1:0-8757 GCA_036261495.1 Acidimicrobiales bacterium
TGCGCCGCGACCGGCCGGCCGAGCGGCTCGCGCACGGCGCCCCGCCGGCGCTGCACGTGGAACAGCTCGACCGAGAGGCTCAGGCCGATGATGCCGAGCACCGAGAGCGCGAGGGGAACGGTCGTGCCGAACAGCGCCAGCTGGGCCCTGGCGTCCTTGGCGTCGCCGACCATCGACGTGACGTTGTCGGGCGTGTAGGCGATGTCGAGGTTGAGGACGGGCATCGTCACCGACTCGAGGCCCTTGATGGCGACGTTGATCGTGTCGGCCCGCTTCATGTCGACGACGATCCCGGTCGCCGGCTCCACCCAGTACCCGCCCTTGGTGGCGAAGGTGTAGGTGAGCGGGACGTCGTCGGGCAGCGTCGCCAGCGCGGGCAGCAGGGCCGCCGCCTGATCCTGCGACACGTTGCCGGCGAGGGCGAGCGTGCCGAGCTGCGACTTCGGGATCGACGCCGGCAGGCCCATCGCCCCGGGGTCGGCGAGCGGAGCGGTGTGCTGGCCGGAGAAGCTGTACACGTCGAGTCCCTGCCGCTTCGTGGTGCCGTCGAAGGCCAGCGGGGTCGTCTTCCCGGTCTCCTGGACCCACCCCTGGTAGGTGTGCTTCCCGGTGCCGATCGGGAACCCGACGACCACGTCGCCGGAGGCCGCCTCCGCGGGCTGGTCCATGAAGTTCGCCACCGGCGCCATCGACCCGCGGTCGAGCGTGTACACGTTCGCCGAGGTCGTGAGCGTCTCGCCCGTCGCCGCCGACTTCACGACCGAGGCGTCGCTCACCCGAGCCTTGCCGCCCGAGGTGCTGAGCACCTTGACGGTGCGCTCGACCCTCACGGGCAGGTCGCGGACGAAGGCGTTGGCCAGGTCGCCGGCCTGGAGGGCCGACGCGTTGAGTGCGGTCATCGTGCCGGCGTAGACCACCACCTGGTTGGTGTCGGCGGGCAGGACCTTCGACCGCGGCACGACCACGAACCGCAAGGTGGCGGCGCCGAGCAACAGCACCGCACCGAGAGCTCCGACCACGATCGCCCATCTCCGCATGGCACCCGACCTCCGAGGCATCGCCGCACGGGGAGCCTGACCCCACGCCGCGGCTAGGGGGCAGAGGACGATGCCCCGGTCGCCGAGGCCGATCGGCCCGATCGGCCCGGTCCGGCGCGTCCGGCCCGGTCGGCCCCGTCCGGCACGTCCGGCGGACGGGCGCGAGTCCCGCGAGCGATTCCGCCGCGGGCGCCGCCTCAGAGCACGAGGGCGACCACGTCGTCGAAGGCGGCCCGGGCGCCGGGCTCCTGGCCGACGAGGACGAGACCGGCCGCCGTGAAGCCGTCGCGGAGCGGCAGAGCCCGGGCCACGGCCGCCGGCGCGGCCGCGGTGACGAGGCTCTCCCCCGCGACGCCGCCCGCCGCGTGGTCATCGGTGCACACCAGGTCGAGGCGCTGCCCGTCGCCGATCGAGTCGCCCGTCGCGGAGGCGAGGGTGGTCAGCCGGCCGTCGACGATCGCCACCAGCGAGTACTCGCCCGACGTGCTGCCGAGGAACGCGTACCCGTTCGAGCCGGCCGCGTCGGTGCACGCGATGCCGCCGATGGCGACGACGCCGGTGGTGACAGGGGTGGACGACACGGTGACGGCCACCTCGACCGAACGCGCCGACGGCTTGCCGAGGAACGGCGCGAAGCGCAGCACCGGCGTGGCCGTCGCGTCGCCGGCGGTGAGCACGTAGACCCCGTTGCCCGCGGCCACGGTGGAGCCGGCCAGGTCGTCGTCGGGGAACGGCCACGGCCCCGACGAGAAGTCGGTCTGCAAGAGCACCGGGATCGACGTCGGGACGGTGACCGCGTTGACGAGCCGCCACGCGACCGCGAGTGTGCCGGCGGACAACACGACGATTCCGACGAACAGTGCGGTGACGACGCCGATCGGGATCCGGGCGTAGGCCTCACGGAGCCCTTCGGCGGGTCGGGGAGCCGCCATGGCCATGACTTCCGCCTTTCGCCCCCACCGGCAATGGTTCCACCCGAACCATTGCGGCGACAGGGACGAACGGTCAGGTCGCGGCGGGGATCTCGGCCTCGGGGAGCGTGGCGATCCACGCCCAGCAGCGGTCGATCTGCTCGTCGAGGGCGTCGGGGGCGCCGCCGTTGTCGACCACGAAGTCGGCGATGGCAAGGCGTTCGTCGCGCGAGATCTGCGAGGCGACGCGAGCCCGGGCATCGTCCTCGTCGAACCCGCGGTGGCGCACGAGGCGCTCCACCGCGACGTCGACCGGCGTGTCGACGACGATCACGCCGGCGACCGGATACGCGCCCTTGCCTCCGCGCTCGGCGAGGAGCGGGATGTCGAGGACGACGACCTTGTCGGTGCCCGCGTTGGCGGCGATGCGCTCGAACATCACCCGGCCGACGAGCGGATGGGTGAGCGCGTTGAGGTCGCGACGAGCCGCCTCGTCGTTGAAGACGATGGCGGCGAGCGCGGGCCGGTCGAGCGTCCCGTCGGCGGCGACCACGCCGGGCCCGAACCGGTCGACGATGCCCTGGTAGGCGAGCCCGCCGGGCGCCTGGATCTCGCGCACGATCGCGTCGGCGTCGACGATCACCGCGCCCCGTGCCGCGAGCAACGATGCCACCGTCGACTTGCCCGATCCGATGCCCCCGGTGAGCCCGACCAACCGCACGGCGGACGAACGTAGCAGCGGGCCGGCCGCGCTCGGATCCCCTGACGCGAAGCTGGAGGGGACCCTGCACCGCACGCGGTGCACGATCCCCTCCAGATCGGAAGCGAGCGGGTCAGCCCTCGGCCGGAGCCCCGCCCTCGGCCTCGCCTTCGCTCGGCGCCTGGGCCTCGCCGTCGGCCGGCGCGTCGCCCTCCTCGCCCGAGCCGGCGAGGCCCTCGGCGAAGTCGGCCCACGCGGCCTGCGACTCGTTGTCGGGGTCGAACGTGTAGTCGATGTTGCCCACGTAGTTGCCCGACTCGTCGAAGGCGTGCTCGCCGAAGTGCTCGCGGTACTCGGCCGCCACCTCGCCACCCTCGGCCGCCTGCTTGATCGACAGGCTGATGCGGCGGCGCTGCAGGTCGAGGTCGATGATCTTCACCCACAGCTCCTCGCCGGGGGTGACGACCTGCTCGGGGAGGTCGACGTGGTGCGACGCCATCTCCGAGATGTGGACGAGTCCCTCGATGCCCTCGCCGACCTGCACGAAGGCGCCGAACGGCACGAGCTTGGTGACCCGGCCGTACACCAGCTCGCCGACCCGGTGGCTCGAGGCGAACTCGTTCCACGGGTCCTGCTGGGTGGCCTTGAGCGACAGGGCGATGCGCTCGCGGTCCATGTCGACGTCGATCACCTTGACCTCGACCTCGTCGCCGACCTGCACGACCGAGCTCGGGTGGTCGACGTGCTTCCACGACAGCTCCGACACGTGGATGAGGCCGTCCATGCCGCCGATGTCGACGAACGCACCGAAGTTGACGATCGAGCTGACGACACCGCGCCGAACCTCGCCGACCTTGAGGTTGGCGAGGAACTCGTCGCGCTGCTCCTTCTGCGTCTCCTCGAGCCAGGCCCGGCGGCTCAGCACCACGTTGTTGCGGTTCTTGTCGAGCTCGATGATCTTGGCCTCGAGCTCCTTGCCGACGTAGGGCTGGAGGTCGCGCACGCGTCGCAGCTCGACGAGCGACGCCGGCAGGAAGCCGCGCAGCCCGATGTCGAGGATGAGGCCGCCCTTGACGACCTCGATCACCGGGCCGCGGACGGTGCCGTCCTGCTCCTTGATCTGCTCGATGGTGCCCCACGCCCGCTCGTACTGGGCCCGCTTCTTCGAGAGGACCAGCCGGCCCTCCTTGTCCTCCTTCTGGAGGACGAGCGCCTCGATCTCGTCGCCCAGCGACACGATCTCGCTCGGGTTGACGTCGTTGCGGATCGAGAGCTCGCGGGCGGGGATGACGCCCTCGGACTTGAAGCCGATGTCGAGGAGGACCTCGTCCTTGTCGACCTTGACGATCGTGCCCTTGACGATGTCGCCATCGTCGAACTCGACGATGGTGTTGGCGATCGCCTCTTCGAGGGACAGGCCCCCGAGGTCGTAATCCACCACAGGCGTGTCCTCGAAGGACTCCGTCGCGTCGACGGGCTCGGTCGTGGTGGTCTCGGTGATGTCGGACATGGAGGTGGTAGGGACCTTCTTGGAGTGGGGGAGAGGATCGTGCGGCGGCCGCCGGTGCGCGGGCGCGGCGCCGGCGTGGTGCCGACCAGTTCAGGCTACCGCACCGCCACTACCAGGTACTCCGGCGTCTCGAGCGACGGCGGAGCGGCGTGATAGCGACCGGGAGACACCGACCAGAGGTGCTCGACGGCGAGGCCGGCGCCGGCACAGAGGAGCCGGAGCTCGCGCGGCGTGAACACGGTGGCGCGCATGCGAAACGGCCGGTCCGCGCCGTCCTCCCCCTTGACGAACGTGACCTCGGTGTTGGCGCCCGCGCCGGCGTCGAACTCGTCGCCGTCTTCGAGGTGACGCACCTGGAAGTAGGCCGAGAACGCGGTCAGGGCGGCGCGCCCGCCCGGCTTCAGCGCCCGGCGGATCTCGTCGAGCACGGTGCCGTCGTCGTCGCCGACGAGGCCGAACCCGCCCTGGCACAGCGAGATGGCGGCGTCGAACGACGCCGGCCGCACCGGGAGGTCGCGAGCGTCCCCGACGGCGAACCTCGGCCCCGCGTGCTCGACCGCCACCTCGACGAACCGCGGCGACAGGTCGACGCCGACCACGTCGACGCCGTGGCGAGCGAGCGCGGCGGCGTGGCGGCCCGGTCCGCAGCCGACGTCGAGGACTCGCATGCCCGGCTCGAGCCGCAGGGCGTCGAGGAGGAACGCGACCTCCTGCTCGGTGCCCTTCGTGAACGAATAGCGCAGGTACGCCGCGCCCATGTGCTCGCCGGCGCCGGCCCAGTCGGCGATCACCTCACCGTCGTCGTCGAGCCGGCTCACACCTTGGCGTCGGCCCAGCTGTCGCCCCACGACAGGTTCACGGCGAGCGGCACGTTGAGCTCGGCCGCGCCCTCCATGGCGTCGAGCGTGAGCCGGGCGGCCTCGTCCTCCTCGTCGGGCGGCACCTCGAGGATCACCTCGTCGTGGACCTGCAGGATCAGGCGGCTGGCCATCCCCTGCTCCTCGAGGGCGGCGTCGAGCTTCACGATGGCGACCTTGAAGATGTCGGCGGCGAGCCCCTGGATGCCGGCGTTCATGGCCTGGCGCTCGCCGGCCTGGCGCACGCGGAAGTTGCTCGACGACAGCTCGGGGATCTGCCGGCGCCGGCCGAACAGCGTCTCGGTGTAGCCGCGGTCGCGCGCCTCGGCGACGACGCGCGTCATGTACGCCTTCACGCGCGGGAAGGCGACGAAGTAGGCGTTGAGGATCTCGGACGCCTCCTCCACCGGGATGTTGAGGCGCTGCGAGAGCCCGTACGACTCCATGCCGTAGGCAAGCCCGTAGGAGACCATCTTCGCCTTCGACCGCTGGGCGATCGTCACGTCCTTCGGGTCGACGCCGAACACGCGCGCCGCGGTGGCGTTGTGGATGTCGTGCCCCGAGGTGAACGCCTCGACGAGACCGGGGTCCTCCGCCAGGTGGGCGATCACGCGGAGCTCGATCTGGTTGTAGTCGGCGACGAGCAGGCGGCAGCCGTCGGCCGGGATGAACGCCCGCCGGAAGCGGCGGCCCTCCTCGGTGCGGATGGGGATGTTGTGGAGGTTGGGCTGGTCGGACGAGAGCCGGCCCGTGCGCGCGACCGTCTGCTGGAACGTGGCGTGGATCCGACCGTCGCCGGCGACGTGCATCAGGAGACCCTCGCCGTAGGTCGACCGCAGCTTCTCGACCTCCCGGTAGCGGAGCAGCTTCTCGATGATCGGGTGCTGGCCGAGGAGCTTCTCGAGGCTGGCGGCGTCGGTGGAGAAGCCGGTCTTGGTCTTCTTCTGGGGAGCGAGGCCGAGCTCGTCGAAGAGCACGGTGCGGAGCTGCTTGGTGCTGTTGACGACGAACGGGTGGCCGGCGATCTCCTGGATCTCGGCATCGAGGCGCTGGGTCTCGTCGGTGAGCTCGTCGATGAGCTCACGGAGGTAGTCGACGTCGACGCGGACGCCGGCGATCTCCATGCGCGCCAGGGCGCGCACGAGCGGCCGCTCGACGTCGTCGTAGAGCGCCTGCAGCCCCCGGGCCTCGAGCACGCCGGCGAGCACCGGGGCGAGCCGGAAGATGGCGCCCGCCTCGCGAGCGGGCTGCTCGGCCGGATCGGCGGCCTCGCCGGTGAGGTCGAGCTGGCCCTCCGGCGGCGCGTCGGGCGAGCGCACCTCGAGCCCGGTGTAGCGCGACGCCAGCTCGTCGAGCTGGTACTGCGCCTCACTCGGCTCGACCAGGTAGGCCGCCAGCGCGGTGTCGAGACCCAGCCGGCGGGCGTCGACGCCGAGCGGGATCAGCGAGCGCATCAGCGGCTTGGCGTTGTGGGTGTGGAACGGGTGCGTGTCGAACAGCCGGCCGAGCGCGGCGACCACGCCGGCGTCGCGGAGGAGATCGCCGTCGATCCACTGCACGGCGTCGCCGTCGCCCGTGACCGCGAGTCCGTCGAGCGGCGAACGCCCTTCGGGGCCGCGCCACACGGCCGCCACCGCGACGGGCTCGCCGCCCGGCTCCGCGACGAGCGCCTCGATGGCAGCGACGGCTCCGGCGCCGTCGTGGGCCCGCGTCACCTCGACCTCGAGCGGCGCCACGTCGGCGACCTCGGGGGCGGCGGCGCCGCTCAGCGCGGTGGTGCCGAGCGCCTCCACCAGGCGGTCCCACAGGGTGCGGAACTCGAGGAAGGCGAAGAGCTTGCGCACCTCCTCGGCGTCGAAGCCGCCCATCTTCAGTTCGTCGACGTCGCACTCGATGGGTACGTCGCGGATCAGCGGCGTCGCCTTCGCGTTCTGGCGCACGGTCGCCTCGGCCGCGGCCAAGTTCTCGCGCAGCTTCGGCGTGCACTTGTC
This sequence comes from Acidimicrobiales bacterium, assembly GCA_036261495.1. Classification (GTDB taxonomy): domain Bacteria; phylum Actinomycetota; class Acidimicrobiia; order Acidimicrobiales; family CADCTF01; genus DATAKR01. Next base: position 7,007 of record DATAKR010000024.1, read on the forward strand.
GAGGTGGGCGAAGACGCCGTCGAGGTCGCCGTAGTCGTTGACGAGCTTGGCCGCGGTCTTCTCGCCCACTCCCGGGACGCCGGGGAGGTTGTCGCTCGGGTCGCCGCGCAGCGCGGCGTAGATCGGGTAGTCCTTCGGCCACACGCCGGTGCGCTCGTGGATGCCGGCCTCGTCGTAGAGCACGTAGTCGCTGACGCCCCGCCGGTTGTAGAGGACCTTGACGTGCGGGTCTTCCACGAGCTGGTAGGCGTCGCGGTCGCCGGTGACGATGATGACGTCGTCGCCGCGGTCGCGGGCCTGGGTGGCGAGCGTGGCGATGATGTCGTCGGCCTCGTAGCCGGCGAGCTCGAGCAGCGGGATGTGCAGCGTCTCGACGACCTGGCGCACCAGACCCATCTGCTGGCGGAGGATGTCGGGGGTCTCGGCCCGGCCGGCCTTGTAGTCGCCGATCATCTCGTGACGGAACGTCGGCTCGGGGCGGTCGAAGGCCACGGCGATGCCGTCGGGCTTGTGGTCCTTCAGCAGGTTGATCAGCATCGACGTGAACCCGAACACCGAGTTGGTGACCTGACCCGACGCCGTCGCCATGTCGGTGGGCAACGCGAAGAAGGCCCGGTAGGCGAGCGAGTTGCCGTCGAGCAGGAGGATCGTCGACATCGCTCCGAGGTTACGCCGACACCTCCGCCTCCGAACTCGGCGGCGCGAGTCGCGCCGGGCGCGGCACACGCCACGACGCTCGCGGGGCGCGGAGGGTGAGGGCGGCGAGGAGGGCGAGGGCGGCGGCCCAGGCGAGGCTCTTCAGGATCTGGGGAGGGCCGAAGGCCCGGAAGTCGGGGAACAGCGCCGCCGGCGCCAGCGGGACGCCGACGGTCCAGGGGTCGACGGCGAGGCGGATGCCACCGTGGTGGGCCGCCCATGCCACGGCGGCGCCGATGCCGAGGCCCCACACGGTGAGGACGAGCGCGGTGCGGGGCACGCGCGCGGCACCCAGGGCGACCAGCACCGCGAGCGACGGGAGGGCGGCCACGAGCATGCGACCGGGGAACCACCAGCCCATGATCGTGATCGACACGAACGAGCCCAGCGCGACGCAGATGGCGAGGGCGCCCAGGTGGACCCAGGCGCGCCGCCGGCGGGCGCCGATGACCGCGAGCGCCGCCGCCGGCAGCCAGCGCAAGAGGCCGAAGCGGGCGTCGAGGAACAGGCCGTAGACGCGGTAGCCGCGGTCGGACAGCGACACGTGGGCGCGCACGATCTGGGCCGTCCCCTCGCCCGCCCAGATCACGTTGGTGGAGTAGGGCGTCAGCCCGCCGAAGGTGTGCAGGTGCCACCACACGAAGTGCACCCCGGCGACGGCGAACGCCGCGGCGGCGCCGGCGACCGCTCGCCGCTCGCGACGGAACCGCCATGCCCACGTGCCGACGACGAGCAGGGCGAGCGGCGCGTACTTCACGCCGAGCCACTCGAGGACGACGATCGCCGCGACCAGCAGCACGGGCCGCGCCCGCCGGCCCGTCGCGACGAGCAGGCCCCCGGCGACGCACACCGAGGCCGCCGCTTCGGGATAGATCTGGCTGGCGTAGACGAGGCCCGGCGGGCCGGCGCCGACGGCGACGGCGCCGAGGAGCGCGGCCCACACGGGCGCGCCCGCCCGGCGGGCGAGCACCGCGGCGAACGCCATCGCCAGCGCCCACACCAGCACGAGGACGCGCTCGACGCCGGCCACACCTCCGAACGCGAACGCCGGCGCG